>CAZOLK010000140.1:0-4464 GCA_964580325.1 uncultured Verrucomicrobiota bacterium
GTGCTGGCCACTGGTGCGGAAAAAAAAGCGCGTACCTGGCTCTCCGATTACAAGGCCAAAGCCATTCGCGCCCTGAACCCGCTGCACATCGCCGAGTTGAAGATCTTGCTCTACCGCGTCATCAACCGCATCTTGGGAGCAGGATAGGATGAGAGCAAGAACGGGAACAAGGTGCAGGGCGCAAGGTGCAGCAGGAACATGGCATACCGCGGTCGACTCGCCGACCATGCCTTCCCTTACCCTGCCTGATATGGCTGCCTGCGCGCATCGCGCCGCAGCCTATCTTGATCAGGACGCCCACACCACCGCGGATTTCATCCACGTGCGACAGCAGGAAAACGGCGGATTTGCCGGTCGGTCGGCTGACGCAGATCTCTATTACACCGGATTTGCCTTGGCCTGCCTGAACGCGCTGGACGCCTTGCCGCCCAAAAGACCTGTAGCCCCGTTCCTGGATCGCTTCGGCGCTGGCGCGGGCCTGGACCTGATCCACCTCTGCTCCCTGGTCCGCTGCCACAAGCTTCTTTCACCTAAATTGCACGACCAGCCTTTGCGTCAAAACCTGCTGCAATCGCTCCAAGCCCTGCGCATCGCGGACCGAACCTACAACACCGCGGTCGACGCGACCACTGGCTCCATATTCGGCAGCTTCCTGGCTGCCTATGCCTATCGCGACCTGGAAGAACCTTTCCCTGAACTGGAAAAAACCATAGCCCTGATCCAGATGCTGCGCACACCCGATGGCGCATTCGCCAATGACGCGGACACCGACCAGGGCACGGCCCCGGTTACGGCTGCGGCCCTTCTATTGCTGCGCCATTGGGGTGCGACCGACGAATCGCGCGCCATTGAATGGCTGCGGCGCGAGGTATACCGCGACGGAGGCTACACGGTTCACGCATCCATCCCGCTGCCCGACCTGTTGACCACAGCCACGGTCCTGTTCACCCTGCGCACGCTGGACCTGCTGCTGGACAAGCTGCGCGAGCCGGCCCTGGAATTCATCGAATTGCATCTGGACGAAAAAGGCGGCTTCTGCAGCAGCATCCTGGACATGCGGCCCGACTGCGAATACACCTGGTACGGACTGCTGGCAATGGGAAGCGTGCTGCAAAGTTTGATTTAGCGCTTCTTCATGGCTCGCTTATCGTCCGCGTCTTTTTTTTTCGCAGGATCGTCTTTTTTGTCGGTTTTGGGCATTGCCGGGTCTCCTTGCGCGGGCATGGGATAAACGACCAGTTTACGCATGAGTCCGTCGTCAATGAATTCATCGATCAAATCAGCTTTTTCGTTGCGTTTCATGGTACGCAAATCGGCCACGTACTGGGCCAGCATATTCAGCACATAAGCGCGCAGGGTATCGGCACGGGCCTGATCCGGCGGCGCTTTATGCCTGGGGGGTATATGACGCGGCGAAACCCAGTGCTGCGGTATGAGGTCGTCCAAGGTTGGCGCATCTTTGGCTGCGACGCTGATGCGCAGGTTGTCCAGCACCATAGCCTCGGAGACATCGAGGCCGTGCAGCAGCAGGTGCAGCTTGGCCGCAGGGTATTTATCCATCGGCTTAATACTGAAGCGCCAGGAGGTGCTCTCCGACTTCCATTCCGGACCGCGCAGGTTCCAGTTAACATTGGTATTCCAACCTTGCTGCAGGATGCGCGGCGGGCTTTCGATCCAGACATACTCGCCCGCATCGTTCTTGCCGTTGCAAGCTAGGGTAATCACAGCGGGATAATTCTTCTTCTTGGCATCGAGGTAAATATCGAGTTGAATCCATTCGTAGGCATCCATCGGTTTGAGCTCGCCAGGCACTTCGATCACGATCTTGCCTGAGTTTGGCATGGTCGACATGATGCGTACAGCTTTGGCGCCCTGGGTACGCGGCTTATCCACGCTTGTAACCTGCGCCGGGTCGTCCCAGTTGACCGGACGCCAGAAATCGGCGTCCTCGAAATCGTGAAGAATCGGTTTGGGCGGCCGCTTCTTGGGCGGTTGCGGCTGTGCTGGTTTTTCCGGTTTGGCCACCGCGGCGGCGGCAACGGTTTGCTGGGTCTGCACCGGGGGTTGCACTGCGGTCTCGGCGCGCACCGCATTGGTAGCCGTGACAGGATCTGGTTTCTTCACCGGCTTAGGCAAAGGTTTTCGTCGGGGAGGCGGCTGGGGCGGTTCGCAACCCGCCATCAAGAACATAACACTGAGCAAAACCGGTAACACACTATATTTTGTCATGGCGTCATTCCTGTTCATGGTTTATATAAAAACAATATGAACATAGTAAAAAAAGCATGGCCTGTCAATTGCCGGGGGGGCATTGGTTACTGCTCACTGCTCACGGATCACTGGGCGTCATGGCTTCATGGCCATTTGCTTTTTCTACGATCCGCGCTATGTTATTCCCTATTGAACCTTAATCTGAACCGATGGAAACATGAAAGACATACACATACTCTTTGTCGACGATGAACACAACCTGACCGATACCATCGGATTACTGCTCAAATACAAAGGCTACCGGATTACCACAAGCACCAACCCGCTCCATGCCTTACAAATCATACAAAAACAACCCCGCGACATTGACCTGATTGTTGTTGACCTGCTCATGCCCGATATGGACGGCCTTGAACTGGCGGCAAAGCTGAAACAGATCAATCCCGACTTCACCATCGTCCTGACCACGGGCAACCTGGACAAAGAGACCGAGCAATCCGAGCATTTCGGGGCTGTTGACGATATCCTGGAAAAACCTTTCACCGCAGAGGAGATCCTGTCGCTGATCGAGCCGCAAACCCGACACACCTGATTGCGGATTGCCCAGATAGACGTCGGATTACGTTTGTAGTCCAGGCTTTAGCCTGCTGAATGCTTCGTGCCTGCAAGCAACACTACGTACGGTTGCAGTTTGCACAAAGTTCACCTAATGAATTCTTACTTTTTTATATTGCCCCCACTCACCACTACACTCCGTTCTTCGCATACGCGATCATGGCGGCCAGCCAGAGCGGCTCGATGCAAAAGCCGAGACCGCCGTACATGTCATCCACCGGGTCGTGCACATCGGCCAGCACCATGTCGTAGCCGCCAGAGACTACATCTTCGCTGTGGTCTTCACACATGAACATCCAGCGCGGGTCGGCATGGTCCACGATCCAACGCATGCCCGCAATGGTCGCGCCGCGCTGTTAGGTGGCCCAATCCAGTTCCGGATCGAACTCGGCCCAGTCGAACTTGAGCTGGTGGCAGATGTCAATGCACAGGAGCTGGTGCCAGATCACGCAGCGATCAGTCCAGGCCATGTAGTGCCAGCCAGTGGTGCCGTAAAACGGTTTGGGCTCATACAGCAGGTCCTTGTTTTTCGGTTGCCAGAGGTAGGTGAACTGGAGCAATGCGCGCAGGAAATGGCGCACTTTTTCGCGATAGCTCTCGCGCTCGGTTATACGCCAGGCAAGCCAGTAGGCCATGGCGCCATGGTAAGCGCTGACCAGGTTGGCGCCGTGTTCGATGTACCAGTCGACAAAGTGCAGGTACATGTGGGGCTGACGCAAATAGGGCTTGCCCCAGGGCTTGGACAGGACCCAGGACCGCGGCCGTTGGCAACCATAGGTGAAGCCTTTGCCCTGCTCCCAGAAATGGCTGTCCAACGCCGCGGCTACGCGCTCGTGAAACTCGTCGCCGCTCCAGCGCGCGGCAGGTGGTTCAGGCATGCCCGTGCACTTGACCCAGAGGGCCACGGCTTCCATGCACAAGCCCGGCGTCACGCCGATCTCGGCCTGGATCGTCATCGGCTTTCTGCGCGGCAAGTTGTATTCGCGGCGTGACAGCGGGTGACGTAGCCCGGATCGGTAAAACCGCAGGACCAGGCGATCTCGGCAACCTTTAAGGAGGTTGCGGTCAGCAGGTCGCGCGCTTTTTCCATGCCGAAGACGCGGCGCGCATTGCCGAAGAGGCAGCCAGGGTTGCCGAAGAAGCCGGACGCGAAGCAGTAAAAGCGGGCGCCGCAGAGGAACAAGCCGGAAAAGCCGCTGAAAAGGCCGGCCAAACCGCTGAACAGAACGCGAACAAACAGTTGCGCGATGCTCGGAAACAGTTGCAGGATGCGCTCAAAGGCTTGGAAGGTCTGTAAGTGTGGCGGGTGGCAGTGGCTTGTGACTGGCTCCCAACACACGACACGCGACATCCGATGAGGGCTTGTGGTTTCACCCAGGCCCAGCCCTGCTTATAGGATCTTCAACTTGGGCAGATCTTGTATATCGATAAGGCCTACTACTTGGTGGTCTTTATTGATCACAATCAAATCGTCAATATTATAGCGTTCGAAATAACGCAGCACGTCGACGGCCAGGGCTGAGTCGACAATAGTCTTGGGATTGTGGATCATGACCTCTTCCAGGGCCGCGGCAAAATCCACGACCTTCCAGCCGTTGCCCCGCAGATCCACGACCGGATAGCCGACCAGCTGCCCCG
>CAZOLK010000140.1:4474-13227 GCA_964580325.1 uncultured Verrucomicrobiota bacterium
TTGCAGGGTGCCTTCGGCGATATGCCGACGCAGGTCGCCGTCGGTGAACACACCGGCCAGTTTGCCGGCTGCGTTAATAATGGCCACGGATCCGGCGCGGCAACGGGTCATGGCAATGACCGCGTCCATGACTTGGGCCGTTAGGTCAACCACGGGCAGGCGGTCGCCGGTGCGCATGATATCCGTGACACGCATGAGCAGGGTCCGTCCGATGGCGCCGCCGGGATGCAGGCGCGCGTAGTCCTCGCGGCGGAACCCGCGCGCTTCAAGCACCACGATAGCCAGCGCGTCGCCCACGGCCAGCATGGCCGTGGTGCTGGCGGTCGGCACCATGTTGAACGGACAGGCTTCGCGCTCGATAAGCACGGGCAACACAGCGTCACTGCACAGGGCCAGCGGACTGTCCAGCACACCGGTCATGGTTATTACCTGGATGTGCAAACGCTTGACAATCGGGACCAGGGTCATCAGTTCGTCGGAGGCGCCGCTGTAGCTGATGGCCAGCAGCAGGTCGTTTTCGCCCAGAATGCCCAGGTCGCCATGCATGGCTTCCGATGGGTGCAATACCGCTGAGGGCGTGCCGGTGCTGATCAGCGTGGACGATATTTTCTGACCGATATGAAAGCTCTTACCCAACCCGGTAACCACCACTTTGCCGCCGACATCCACGACCTGCAATACCCTGTCCACCACTTGCTCAAACGCAATCCCGAGCTGCCCACGCACTTTTTCCAGAGCTTCCAGCTCGATTGTCAATACCTCGCGCCCGCGTTCCGCAAACCGCACCTTGCACCTGCCTTTCATGCTATATAAAGCTACATCAAAAAAACCTTATAAAACAGAAGCCTTCCCGAGGCAATGAAAAAGGTCCCAAGCAAAAAAACGCGGCTATTCCTCAACCTCACCACGGCTGATACCAGAATGTGCCGCTGCCGGTAAAGATATCGGCGGCTTCCATTGGACCCCAGGTGCCGGCCTGGTAGGAATAGAGCGGGATATTCCGGTTGGTTTCCCAGGCGCTTAAAATCGGGTCGACGATTTGCCAGGCCGCATCTACTTCGTCGGACCGGGTGAACAGTGTCGAGTCGCCGCGCATGATGTCCAGCAGCAGCCGTTCGTAAGCTTCCGGGATCACACGCTTCCAGGTGTTGGCATAGGAAAAGTTCATGTCCACGTTTTCCACCTGCAGTTGCATGACCGGACGCTTGGCCGAGAAGCGCAGGTAGATACCCTCGTCCGGCTGGATACGAAAGATGAGTAGGTTGGGCTTGGACTGAGCCAGGTCGCAGACGTCACCCTGGCACTGGACGGTCTGGAATAGCTGCAGCGGTGGGGTCTTGAACTGGACCACGATCTCGGTGGCGCGCTTGTTGAGCCGCTTGCCCGTGCGCAGGTAAATGGGTACGCCGGCCCAGCGCCAGTTTTCCACGAACAGGCGCAACGCCGTGAATGTAGCTGTGCGCGAGTTGGGGTCGATGTGTCGCTCCTTGAGATAGCCGTTGACCGGTTCGCCCTTGACCGCACCGTGCGTGTATTGCGCGCGCACCGCCATCTCGCAGATGCAGACCGGCGGCCGGATGGATTGCAGCACCTTGACTTTTTCGTTGCGGATCGCCTCGGCCGTTAGTGAGGACGGCGGCTCCATGGTGGATAGGCAGAGCAGTTGCAGCAGGTGGTTCTGAACCATGTCACGTAGCGCGCCGTTGGCGTCGTAATAGGCGCCGCGACCGGTTTCCATGCCCGTGGTCTCGGCCGCCGTGATCTGGATATGGTGCACAAACTGGTTGTTGAACACGGGCTCGAATATCGAGTTGGCGAAGCGGAAGGACAGGATATTCTGTACCGTTTCCTTACCCAGGTAGTGGTCGATGCGGTAGATCTGGGATTCGGCCAAAAAGCGTTGGATGCTGCGGTTCAGTTGGCGCGCGCTGGCCAGGTCGCGGCCGAACGGCTTCTCCACAACCACCCGCGACCAGGCCTTGTCGTTCGGGTGGCGAATCGCGCCCGCCGCGCTCAAGCGGCGGATGATGGGCTCGAACAGGTCCGGCTTGACCGAAAGGTAGAAAATCGTGTTGTCCGGCAGCTCGCTCTGGCCGCGAATGCGTTCGGTCAGGGCCGCGAACGAAGCCGGATCTTCAAGGATATCGCCCTTGTGATACAGTACGTGGTCGCAAAAGGCCAGCACCTGTTCCGGCACGTCGCCGGCACGGCTGAATTCGCGCAGCGCGTCCGCGGTCAATTCGCGGAACGATGCGTCAGTCCAGTCGCGACGGGCAAAACCGATGATGCAGAACGATTCGGGCAACAGCTTCTCCACAAACATGGTATAGAGCGCGGGCATCAGTTTTCTGCGGGTTAAATCGCCGGAAGCGCCGAAAATAACAATGGTGAACGGGCCTGGCCTGCGGGTCTGCATCGGCATGTCGTCAGTCGTCATTACGTTTTCCTTCACTTGAATCCATTCAACCTTGTAACCTTTTTCAGAATTTATTCTGGATCACGACCTTGTCCATGGGCAACTGGCCCGGACGCGGCCATGCCGCTTTGACACCTTTGCCGATGGCTACGTACATGGCAATGACATGGTCTTCGGGCAGGTTGATCAGTTTGGCCACGGCATCGAAATCGAATCCATCCATGGGACATGAGTCGTAGCCCATAGCTTTGGCGGCCAGCATCAGGGTCTGGGCCGCGATGCCGCATGAGCGCATGGCTTCGTCGCGCATGACCTGGTCTTTACCTCGATAGTAGTTGTCGATGGCCGGCAGCAGAAAGTCCTGCATGGCCTGCGGCGCGCCGGCCCAGTAGTGTTGCGGGTCTTTTTCCCAGGAGTGGGTATCGGCGCACAGGATGATGAACAGTGAGGTATCGGTTACCTGGGCCTGATCCCAGGACACAGCCCGGATCTGGCGGCGCAGTTCAGGATCGCTGACCACGACAAAGCGCCAGTTCTGAATATTAAACGCAGTCGGGGAGAGCATGGCCAGGGATAGGATCTTCTCGATCTCTTCCTCGGACATGGTATATTCTGGATTGTAATGCTTCACGGCACGACGCGACTGGATGGCTTCTATCGTATCCATTGTTTTCTCCTGTTCTTTTCTGATAGCTATGGGTTTGGTCGAAAAGCTTGGCTTTACCATGAAGCGTAACCTAATCCAACCAGGTTTGCAAGCACTTCAAGATCCCTGTTGCACGGGTGCATCCGCGCGTTACGAAATCGCTTGCGACAAGGCAGGATATAACCCGTCAATGCGACTCATCCCATTTAAATTCGTCAATCGCTATCGTCGTAAAGCATCGAATTCGGGCTGCCATTCAGCGTAGGTCGGTCATGACATGTTGGATTCTTTAGTGCCGCAGTGCTGTTGGGTCTTTAAATGCGGTTTGCCGATGAAATGGGTGTGGTACCTGTTTTGCGCCAACACCTGTCCCAGGGTGCGTTCGTCATCGCGCATGTATGTGTTGTGCAGTGGATGTGCGGCGTTTGAACCAGGGCGTTGCCATAACATCCCAGGGTGTCCCGGCGCTGTTGGTCCGTGGTGATGAACAGGATGTTGGGTCGCCTGCACTCATTGTCTTTCTTGGTATTTATTTATCATGGCTCATACCTTCCGTATTTCTGGTTTTGCAATGGTCTGGACTACTTGGAGTTGGAGCAGTTGATTGATGAGGCCTTGCATTTTATATAGCGTGGCGTTACCTTATTCAAGGTCCAAGTAAAGGAACAAGAAGAAGCCTCTGAACCCGTCACCCGCCACTTGCCTATCGCTACTCGCCACTCGCTTTACTTTACGCTTGATCCGCTGTATGCTGGGAATATGGAAAACGACCGGAATAGACGGGTTTTGGTTTTACCGGAGCAGGTGATCAATAAAATCGCGGCTGGCGAGGTGGTGGATCGGCCTGCTTCGGTGCTCAAGGAGTTGATGGAAAACGCACTCGACGCCAGTGCAGGGCATATCGAAGTTGAAGTGGTTTCCGGCGGTAAAAAGGCAATCCTGGTGGCTGACGACGGCTGCGGCATGGACCGCGACAATGCGCTGCTCAGTCTGCAGCGCCATGCGACCAGTAAAATCAAGGATGTGGACGATATCGAGCGCGTCAATACCCTCGGGTTTCGCGGCGAAGCCCTGGCTGCCATCTCCAGTGTCTCGCGCTTCAGCCTGACCACGCGTCCTGCGGATGCCGAAGCAGGCGTGGAAATATTGGTCAATGGCGGACGGATCCAGGATGTGCGCGACACGGGCGCGCCGGTGGGCACCACGATCCGCGTGCGCAACCTGTTTTTCAATGTGCCGGCGCGACGCAAATTTCTGCGCGCCGATAAAACCGAATTGTCCCATGTGCGCCAGACCTTCATTATCTACGCACTGTCCAACCCCCAGGCCGGTTTCCGGCTGGTGGTCGACGAGCGCGAAGTCTATCAGCTCAGCGGCGCAGCCGGGTTTGAGACGCGGCTGCGTGAATTGTACGGCGGTTTGCTGTGCCAGTCGCTGCGCCCGGTGGAGTTCAACCGCGATGGCATGACCTTGAACGGCTTCGTCAGTCTGCCCCAGGTAACTCGCGGCGACCGCAACGACCAATTCCTGTTTATCAACCGACGCCCGGTCTGGGCGCCGTTGATCTCCTATGCGCTGAACGAGGCCTACCACGCCATGATCCCCAAGAGCCGCTATCCGGTCGTGTTTCTCAACCTGATCATGGACCCGGCCATGGTCGACGTGAATGTGCACCCAACCAAAAAGGAAGTGCGCTTCCGCAACGGGCGTGCTGTGCGCGACATCGTTATCGAAGGGCTTCGTCAGGCTCTGGCGGTCGGCTCGTCAAAAAGCGCGTCAATCGCTCCGGTCGCACAAGTCGCACCCTTGCCCGTACCCAACATTTTCATGCCGCAAGAGCCAGCAACCGTCAAACCGGACCTGCCCGTCTTTCCCTATCCGCGCAAACAGATGATCCCGGAGGAAAGTCGGCAGGACGTGATGCACGGCATCCTGGAAGACGCTGCGCCGGCCCATCGCCAGGACAATGCAAATGAACGCAGCGAAAACAGCCCGTGGAGCTGGTTCCGCGTGCTGGGGCACGTGGCCGACTCGTTTATTGTGATGGAAACCGACGAGGGTGTGGTGTTCATGGATCCTCACGCCGCCCATGAGCGTGTCCTTTTCGAGCGCTTTATGCGCGAGGCCGAACAAAGCTGTATCCTGGGCCAGAGCCTGCTCAGCCCGGAAACCGTGGCGCTGCAACCGCACGACGCTCTGGCTGTGCGACGTCACCTGGACGTGCTCAAACACATGGGATTCGGCATTGCCGATTTTGGCGGCGACACATTCCTGGTGGATATGCTGCCCGTCTGTCTGGGTCAGGTATCCGCGGAATCGATCTTGATCGAACTGAGCCGCATCATGGAACGCGGTGGCAACAGTGCCGGACTGCAGCACGGGATCGAGGAAAAAATTGCCATGGCCGCCTGCAAATCAGCGGTCAAAGCGCACCACGCCCTGAAACAGCCGGAAATCGAAAAACTGATCGCCGACCTGGCCTCCACTGAAATGCCCTACACCTGTCCCCACGGTCGCCCTACTCTCATCTTCATGAGCCTGAACGAATTGAAAAGAAAATTCGGCCGGATCTAAGGATTAACCGTTCACGGCAGTGCAAGTCGATCAATCGCTGCTCCACCAATATTGGAGCTTTGTCGCGAGCTTTGTCGCGCGAGACAGCCAAGGGCCTTCGATCACAAGAACCTGAAAGAACCCGCGCATGCTGGTGGACTTGAGGAAGTCATGGGTGAGCAGGCCGCTGACTGTCAGAGAAGACACGGTCGAGTACGAGGAGATCGACAAAGCTCGCGACAAAGCTCGCGACGAATGGACCTGGTTTGTTGGAAGGTGAACGTTCAATGTTGGATGTTCAATACCCGTGGCCCACTTTCCCCTGCCTATGTTATGGTTTCAGCACGTTGAAGATGCCCACCAGGCCGTGGCCGTTGGCCTGGCCTTGCTGCAGTTGCATTTCCAGGTTGCGCAGGTGGTAGGCCAGTTGCGGTTCCAGCACGTTGGCGCGGAAGTCGTCCATATCGAGCAGGTCGCGTTGCTGCTTGAGTTCGGACAAACGGGCGCAGGCGTTTCCCACGCAGGGCAGGGCAGGGCATGGCAGGTGTTCCACCGGTTCGTCGCACAGTTTGCGGGTGTGGCGCACCAGTGCGTTCCAGGCCGTGAATAAGCCTGCCAGGCGCTGGTCGTGGTCTGCCATGGCGCCCTGTTCGTGATAGGGCATTTCGAACCGGGTCAGGTCCGTGCGCCGGTTGCGTTCGAACAGTGCGTTGACCTGTTCGCGCAAAGGCACGCAGTGCGTATTGTAGTCGCCTGTATCCATGTGACGACCGATGGTCAGGGAACGGTCGAATAGTTTCCGGATTTCCAGCCGAATCCCGGTTTCCTCCATGACCCGCGTTATTATGCGGTCCACTTCCGCGCGGGCCAGCAGGCGCAGTTTCAGCGGGGTCAGCCTGGCCTGTTCGCGTTGGTCCGGCGGATAGATGTAGGAGATGTAGTAATCCATCCACTGTTCCGATGAGGTATCGCTGTTCCAGAGCGTTTGCCATTCATAGGAATAGCGGCCGAGCCAGTCGCCGACCAGCATGGCGCCGTTTTCGGCGTGTTGCGCGATGTCGCTGAACAGGCGCACGGTTTCGACTTCATGCAGGTGTGAGAGTGAGCCGTAGGATGTGAAGTAGATGTCGAACGCGGTTTCGCGCGCCTCGGGCGGCAGGCCTTGGGAAAAGTCGCCCCAGCAGCAGCGCATGGCCGGTCGGTCGCCCCAGCGCTCCGTGTTCTGGGCCAGCAGGTCGCGGTTGATTTCCACGCCAAGGTAGAGGTCCAGTTCCTGCTCGTGGAGCATGTGCGTATCCGCTGCATGCAGCGGCGCCCGACCGTCGCGCACGGAAAGCAGCATTTCATAGCCGTCCCCGCTGCCGCAACCCAGGTCCAGAATGCGCAGGCCGCGCCCTTTTTCCCGCACTGCAGCCAGGCTCGTGCGCAGATGCGGCTCGAGAAAGATACGCGTGGATTCGTCCTCCCAATGGATGCGAACGTGATCGTACTTGCCGCGCAAACTGTCGTCGCGCTGGTACTTGCCGCTGGCGACCGCCTCGGAGTAGGCCCTGTTATCGCTGGTGTCGGCGCTCATGTCAGCTTATGGCCCGTTCCAGCTTGCCCAGCGCTGAAAAAGCGTCTTCGCAGTAGTAATCGGCACCGATTTTTCGGGCAAATTCTTCGGAGGTCGGGGCGCCGCCGATAAAGACTTTGATGTTGTTGCGCAGGCCTTCGCTCTGGAGCTGGTCGATCACTTCGCCCATGTGGCCCATGGTGGTGGTCAGCAGGGCGGAGAGCCCGAGGAACTTGGGTTGGTCAGCTTTAACGCTGGCCACGATTCTGTCGGCCGTGACGCCGGTGCCCAGGTCGAGGACTTCGTAGCCGGCGCCGCGCAGCATGGTGGCGACAATGTTTTTGCCAATGTCGTGCAGGTCGCCTTCGACCGTGGCCAGGACGAATTTGCCTTTACCCGCGACCTTCTGGTCGGCCAGCAGCGGCTCCAGTTTGGTCATGGCTTCACCCACGCATTCGGCTGCGGCCAGCATGTCGGGGATCAGGTATTCGCCGCTCTCGAACATGCGGCCCACCTCTTCCATGCCTGGGTTAAGTGCTTTGCCCAGGATGTTCTGGGCCGGGATCTTTTCTTCGATGGCCAGGTCGATCAATTCCATGACGCCGGGTTGACCTTCCATGGTGCCGTCAAAGCCTTCGTCCTCGCTGTCGAGGCGACCGGCGATGACGTTTTCATGTAGTTTTTCAAGTGTATCACTCATCAGCTTTCTCCAGTATTAATAAACCACCGATGGCACCGATGAACACAGATAGCGAGATTTACTAAAGGTGTCATCCGTGGTTGTATTTCTAGTCGGGTTGGGTGCATGGGTTCAGTCCGCCTGGAACGCTTCCCGCGGCATCAGGCCGGGGGTGGCGCGGAAGACCTGATCCAGGATCGCGTTGTCCGGCAGGTTTGCCGGGCCGGCGTAAATGTTGTCCAGGCGTGCTTGCGCTTTGCGCAGCACGTCGTCCTCTTCGCCGTCGGTTTCGAATGAGTAAGGCGGCGAGACCAGGCCTTCGCGGCGCGCCTTACGAATGTGTCGGGCAAACAACTGGCTCGATGAAGCCGTAACTTTGCGCACTTCCTCGACCGCGGCCCGGGCCTCGGCTTCGCCGAACGCGGTCCGGCGCAGGATCTGGCGCACGATGCCGATGTGGGCGTCGTCCAGGACCGCCTGCAACGGGCAGAAAATGTTGGTCTTGTCCAGCAGGCCAAACGCATAGTGCACGTACTGGGCGCCAGCCGCGCCAATGGCCAGTTGCGAAAAGACTTTTTCTATGGTGGCCTGCATACCGGGCCGTTTGGTGTCGCCCACCCCAGCGGTGGAATAGCAGGGAATTTCATAATGGCGTGCCATCTGGATGCAGTCCTGGTTGTAGTGGATGAATTCGGGCGCGCCATACAGATCGTGCAAGGTATCCAGCCGCGCGCGCACGGGTACGGCGCCGTACAGCACGGGCGTGCCGGGATTGACGCACTGGCTCAGCACCACGCCGGTCAGGATCTCGGCGTTGATCATGGCGGTCATGCCTTCCTCGCGGAAGTGATCCACCACCACCACCGCGCCATTCGCATCGTCCGTCTTCACCGTTGCATGTTTT
>CAZOLK010000141.1:0-13216 GCA_964580325.1 uncultured Verrucomicrobiota bacterium
CGACAAACATGTGGCCGATCGCACAGAGTAGACGGTGTCGTACTGACCGCCCGTCAAAGGCCCGAACGGTGAGCGATCATCGAAAGAGTCGCTAAATGTACGAGCAAAGTAAGAAAGGGAAATCTTATGCATTCAAATCAATCTCAACTTGCCGACTTCGGTCAAGCAGGATTGGGAGAAACATGAATACATAGCGAAAAGTCTATCAGAAAGCTCAACAGGTGAAATCCCTGGGGTGTAAACCTCTTGGGATGGAGCCGGTTAAAACAGCCGAACCGCAGTGTCATGCGATCCGTATGCTCTGTGGTGTGGGAGGGCTCCTCAGTGCTGGGGAGTCCTATCCTGATCGGCTTGCTATTTGAATTCCTCCGCGGATTGCCATGTCAGAACATGTTCTCCAAATCATGAAGCACTTCTGCTGGAAACGTCACAGGCAGAAGCACGGTGTCCAGCACAAGGCAGAAAGGTAGGTCAACGACCGGGAAGACCTTCCAAGGCCCGGGCGATTGGCGGGTTGGGTCGCGATCTCTGATGAGATCAAGATCGAAACGAGTTCCTGAATAGACGTATTGGCTGCGATTTAGAGGGCGAAATGTGTGGTCAGAGGAAAGTGTAGATATGGTTCCACAACCCTGACAGAACAAGACGCAGGTACAAAAGGCTGGCGCGGCTATCAAGCGTCGACGCTGCTGTGGGGTGATGCACGCTTTCATACGATAAGTTCCATTCCCTCCGCCTTCCATCATCTACTGCCAAACGTTACGTTCATGCGGGCGGTTTACCGCGTCGCCGTGCAACGCTTGGTTCGGCTATTCTTCTTCTGTATGCACCGGCAACCATACGCGGAACGCAGAGGTCTCTCGGTTCCAGGTTTGTCCTGCCGAAGAGTAGTCACAGAGAGAGAAGTCGGGAGTTACCTTCGACCGGGTTCGGTATGCAAGCCACATTCCCTCGGCAGGATTCGCCTCAGTTAGTTCGATATGATCGCTTTCGACAGCATCGATGCGGATGGGGGCATCAATGTCCGGATCACCCAGCCGGATATCTCTCGCGAAAACAAGGGGCCCGCGTTTGACAGCCAGATAGGGTTTCGGAACGTCATCGTTGGAAACTGGAAAGAGGACGACCCGGCCATGCATGTCCAGATTGCATTGCAGAATATCGCCGTATCTCCATGAACGTTCGACTTCGGCAAACGTTCCGTGTGCCGGGCTCATGCACATACGGTCATTCACTCGCAATTCGGTCTGCTTCGACCAGGCAGGAATGCGAACCGCAATCGTGAAGGTTTCCGGGCTCGCCAGCTCTATGCGAATGCGAATGCAACCCGTCTCGGGGTAGTTGGTTTCAATGACGAGGTTCACCGTCTGTCCTGAAGGCGCGGAAACACGAAAGCTACCGGGGATGAACAGCACCAACGCCAAACCCCCTGAGCGCGTGCAGGCAACGGCTTGCGCGGCTTGCAACAATCCACGCGGCACATTCGCAACACAGCAGTGGTGATGTTCGAGTTCGCAGTGCCGGGGGGCTGGCCAGTGCTCACCGGAGAGGCACTGGCGGCGCAAGCCCCAGGAGCCATCAGCATTCATCGCACCGCAAAGCGCATTGTAGAGCGTCCTTTCAATCTCGTCTCCGTAGAGAGGATCCCCGGTAAGGCAAAGCAACTGGGTTGTCAGCCTCTGCCAGTAAACCGCGTCACAGATTTCCGCTTCCGTTTCCAGCAGGTAACGTGAGGCCAGCAACTTGTCGTTCTTGCCGATGCCGCCAAAAATGTTACGTTCGTATTCACGCAGCGCCCGGTGAATGGCCAAAGCACAATCCAGCCATTCCTGTCTTCCCTCGATACGATACAGCTCGACCACACCCTCGACACAGGAAATGAACTCGTAGGCCTTGGTCCACTTTTCAGGCTCCGGAAACCACTCATGCACGGGTGTTCCGGTGAGCCCTTTTCTCACGATATCCGGTGGTTGCCCGGGATGTACCGACCACTGATTGACGATGTAGTGAGCGTAGTCAAGGAACCGCTCTTCCCCTGTTTGTCTGTACAGTTGGACCATTGGAAGGAGGATCGACGTGCTCGGCAGGCCGCAAAACTGTCCCGTATCAATGATGGGGATGCAGTTCTCGCCGACCTGCTTGAGCATATGATCCGCGACGCGTATGGCAGCCGAGAGAATCTCTTCCTCCTGGAGGAGATCGTATGCTTCAATCAATCCCCACAACGTATATTTTCTGCACCAGATATTCCAGTTCATCTTACCTCCGGACGATTGGACGAACCCCGAGTTGGAATAGGTGCCGATGTAACCGTCATCATCCTGCGTAGCTATGAGTTCATGGCAGGAGTCTCGGATGCTCTCAAGGAGGGCTTCACTGCCGGTGTATCTTTGTGCGGCAATCGCAGAGAGCATCCATTTCCCCCAGAACTCGCCTTGCCAGAGTCCGGACCCAGGGTCCAACCGATCATCGACTCGCCGTCGAAACGCATCGAGTGCTTCGCCGAGAATCTCCGTCCGAGCGTGTGGCGAGAGGATGCGTGCTTGGAGCACCGTATCAAGCTTTGCCCCCACATGCCCACCGATGTGGACATCGTTAAGAGGAGGAAGAGATAGTATATCCATTGCGGGACTCATTTTCATATTGGCTGGCTCCTATCCAAACACTTCATCAATTACTTCACGGGTTACCGTGACCCACTTCCTAAGTCGCTCGGGGTCTTTCTCGACGGTTTCCACATCTTTGAGCGTAATGTCAACATGGGCGTCTCTGCATGCTTCCAAGTCTCGTTTGAGAATTGAACGGATTCGCGCTTGATCGAATCCGTAACTGACCATGTCTGCCGGGCTGGGACGATAACTCAAGACGTAGTCCCGACCAATCTGCTCGGCACAGCGTGCAGCGTCCGCGAACGGCGAAACGGCAATTCTCCGCAGGTTGGGAATCTGCCGCAGCATATCTATCTTGTTCGTTAGATCCTCGCAGCAACCGTAGGCCACAAGGCCAAAGTGCCTGAGAATCGGAAGTTGATACTGCAACATGAACTCGTCATGCATGGCCGGAGAGACGGCAGTCATCTCTTGCGCCGCCATGTAGCCCCACAACTGGCTGCGCTTGACGCCGTTCACATTGGCTGCAGGGTCATCGAGTTCCTCCGCGTAAGGCATGGCCTGATTCTGGTGGGCGTAGAGCCCCCAGTCGCCCGCGACCTCGGCGTCTTTGTGGGTCTTCAGGATGCCATCGCTCATGAACTTGACCAGACGATGCAGCCACTCGGGATTATCGAGCATGTCCATCATGAAATGCTCGATTCCACGCAGGTAGCCAAGGTCCGTCGAAATATCCCCTGTCCACATTCGGTAGGCCGGGCCGCGGTCGACGTTGATGGTCATGAGATCACCGATTGCATCCGACAGGCGCTCGACGTCTTCCGCTGTCCCGGCCTCGTCGATTTCGTGCCACGGGGTTCGCAGCTTCTCTATATCGGACAAGTCCTTGATCGGATAATCCACCTTGAACGAGCCTCCTGGCTCGTCGCCGAAGTGCCGTTGGCCGGCGATGCCCCAACCGTTGCAGACGCGCTTGGCCTGAACCGTGATCCAAGGCTCAAAAACCGAATCGTCGTCGAACGTGTTCCAGAAGAGGTGTCGGCGGAAGAAGTTCTCGTATCCTCGGGCAAAGGGATCTTCGCAGCGACATTGCGCGTGCGGCATTTCGTTCCATGCAAATGCTCGCACATAGATGAGAGGTCGAGTCTTCTTCAGGCTATTGTGCCGCCGCCACAGCGTGCGACGCTCATTTTGTACGGGGTATGCGGCGACTTCGGCATACTGTTGTGCCAGCTCACGCACAATTGTCCTATCATTGCTATTCATAAATTCTCTCTGGAAGTTGCACATCGCGGGTCAGGTTCGGCGAGTGTGAGAGTTGTAATTTGCACCCTTTTGGTTTGGTTATGGCTATACATAGAATTTCTCGATCCATAATATTATATACGTATATTGCATAAACCCGACTTATCTTAAAACAAAGGCATGGACACAAGAGAAAAGTGCGAAAAGTTTCAGATGACGGCGCCGGTCGACCGTTGGGATGGCGGTGGAAATACGGACTGGGCCGATAAGGCCAGCCGGATCCAGTTTCGAGTTTGTTTTGAAACGTTTCTGCGGATTCGACGGGTCTCATGCGAACCGTTGTTCCTTGGGCAATTCGAAGACCGCGATGTTGGACGAATTGCGGATGGCCATCTCGGCTTCGCCGCGGCAGAACTGCAAATGGGCGTGGTACAGCGCGAAAAGGCCGTTGCAAAGCATCGTCAGTGCCGGCATCATCGTGTGGGTCATCCTGATCTATGACGGCCTGTCGTTATTCGGCTTGACGACCTGAATAATTCTGCGCCAACCGGCCAGGCCGCGAAAGTACTTCGAGGCCCTGAGCAAAGCAAAAGACTAAGGCGTCGGTCCCATAGGCGTGCGCGAGGCCCACGACATCATCCTGCGCATCTACAAGAATCCGTTCGCTGCATGATTTGATGCCAGCAACGGTTTCAGCGCGGGGTAGAGCCGGCGGTAGCGGTCTAGTTGCGAACTATACCAGGCGGCGCGGTTCGGATTGGGCTCACAGGTCTCGCCATAGCTGACGTTGCGCTCAATGACATCGGTTACCGGTTCGTCGCGGTCCTGTGCGCAGGCCAGCATGGCGGCGCCAAAGCAACCGGCTTCACCGGTTTTGAGCCGGGTTATGGGCAAGCCCATGATATCGGCGCGAAGCTGGTTCCACTGTCTGCAACGGGCGCCACCGCCGGTGACCACCATGCGCTCACAAACCATGTCGGCGCGACGCAGGATGTCCATGTTCAGTTGCATCTCCATACTGATGCATTCCAGCAGAGCTTTGAGCACTTGCGCGCGCGTGGTTTCCAGGGTCAGCCCGACAATGGCGCTGCGGGCGAATGGGTCGAAATGGGGCGTGCCCGACGGTCCGAAATAGGGCAGCGCCAGCAAGCCCGACGGTTCTTCGGGCAATTGGTCGAGGATCAGTTGGTAAACCGGCCGGCCGGTTTTTGCGGCTGCTTCCTTTTCCGCCGCGCTCCACTGGTCGCGAAACCATTTGAGCAGGTTGCCGCCGGTCAGGTTGTACGCCAGCGTTGCGTGAAGACCGGGCACGGTATAGGGATAGCAGCAAAGGTTGGCATCGAAAAGCGTATCGTCGAACCGCGGCTCAGTGTATATTGGGCAGAGGCACTCCACCGTGCCCGCGGCATACATGCCCTGTCCCGGTCGCACAACGCCGGCGCCCAGGGCTGCGCAAACCTGGTCATGACCGCCGGCCACCACCATAACGCGTTCGGTCAAACCGAGCTGTTGGGCCACTGAATCCGGGATTTCACCCACTGGTGCGCCTGACATCAGCGGTCGCGCCAACCGGGCCGCATCCAGTTCCAGGGCATCCAGCACACGTTTGCTCCAACACCCGTGGCACACATCAAAAAGCATGGTGCGGCCGGCCAGGGATGCGCTGATCGCCGGCTCCAGGCCGAGGCGCAGATGGAGCAGATCCTCGAAACACAGGAACCGGGCAGCCCGGCACCATACTTCAGGTCGGCTTTTTTTGAGCCAGAGCAACTTGAACAGGGTAAACAGGGGATGGCCCGTGTGACCGGTGATTGCATACAATTCGCGCGGCGGGATAATTTCGGCAAAAGGCGCGATCTCGTCCACGGAGCGGACATCCGAGGAGACGAACGCCCGGCTCAGCGCGGCGCCGTTTGCATCGACCGCGGTAAAAGCTTCACCCTGGCTCGACACTGCCAGACCGCGCACCGGATCCGACGCTGCGGCGACTGCGGTTTCGCGGATCACCGAAAACACATCGTCACAGACGCGGTCAGGATCGAGTTCAGCCCATCCCGGTTGATCGGCCAGCAGCGGATATTCACGGTAGGCGCCGGCCAGTTCAGCGCCGTCGGCGGAAAACGCCACGGCCTTGCACCCCGTGGTGCCGATATCTACGCCCATGTAACTCATGCCGTTACTCCATCGTCACTAACCATAAAAGCTGATGTCATAGTCGAGATAGCGTTCGAACGCCTCGCGCAGCGCCTGTCCCACATGTCCGGCGGTCACGCTGACGTGATGGCGATACCCTTGCTGGCCGACCTTAAGCAGCACCTGTTGCAGCCCTGCAATTTCGACCACGCCGGCACAACCGAAGAATGCGGGTTCGATCTCGTCTTCGGTAAAGCGTCCTTCGCCGAGGTAGAAGACCAGGCGACCGTCTTCGGTCTTGGAGCTGGCAAAAGTCATGGGCGTCGGTGCAATGCGACCCACGTTGCAACCGTAGCCGCAGCCGGCCCCGAGGGCCTTGGCAAACATGGGGTGCTCGATGATCCTGCCCTGCCCGCGCATCAGCGCTTGGGGCACTGGACCGCAATGGAACAGGATGCACTTATCCGCTTCATCATCCCAGTTGTTGTTCCAATCCAGGCAGGCGGTCGGCGTGGTGGAAGCCAGGTTGAGTGCGCGCATGGCCACGGCATTGCCCAGGTCCAGTTCGCAGGCGGCCGGCATGCCGCGGTCGTTGAGTTCGCTGAGCAATACGCAGGGCGAAAGGCTGAGCTGTTTCTCCAATTCGAGCCAGCAGCGCAGCGCCAGGCAATCCATGGCGTTTTCTTCAATCGTCTGGTCAAGCACCACACCGAGCCGCACCAGGTTGTCGAACGAGAGATCGGGCACGCCTTCCCAGTTGCTGTAGGCGCGTAGACGCTCGCTCTTGGCGGCATACTCCGCGGATCCTGTATCGCAGTCGCGCACGCGCTGAATGATTTCCGACAGATCCAGGACTTCGGTGGTGATGCCGGCTTTCTGCAGGGTCAACTCGTCGCAGCGCACGGTTTTAAAGGCCGTGGTGCGCGCACCTATGGCGCCGACCGTAAAGCGCCGCATGCCGTTGACCACACGGCATACTTGGGCAAACACGTTCACTTGTTCCGCAAAAGTATCTGACGCGGGATGGGTCACATGGGGCGGCAGCGCGGTGAACGGCACGCCGTACTGGGTCAGCACATCCATGA
Organism: uncultured Verrucomicrobiota bacterium; assembly: GCA_964580325.1. Lineage (GTDB taxonomy): Bacteria > Verrucomicrobiota > Kiritimatiellia > CAYTQP01 > CAZOLK01 > CAZOLK01. The sequence continues at coordinate 7,073 of CAZOLK010000141.1, forward strand.
CCGAAAATTTACCGCAAAAAGCATCGCGCCGATCGGCAAACCCCATTTTGCCGATCTCGTCGGGATAGGCTTGGATCAGGATTGGCACGCCGGCATCGCGCACTGCGGCCACGGCGCCGGTCTCATCGCCGAAATTGGGCAGGCAGATAATGACACCGTCGTATTTCCCTTCATGTTCGCGGAGAAAACGGGCATAGACCTGGCCTTCCCGCGACGATTCGACGGCGCCGTAGCGCGTGGCGTCGGCATCCAGCAGCAGCGTGCCGTAACCGAGTGATTCAAGACGGGCGCGCAGCTCTTCGCGCGCCGAGGCGATCGATTTTTCCGGGAAAAAACCGCGATTGCCGTAGAACAAGGCAAACGTTGTAGATTTCATAGGTGCATCTCCTATCCTAAACATTGATTAACAGCATGATTATTTGCAGGAAATATACGCCGTCCATGGAAAAAAGGAATGGACACGGGCACTTTTTCATGTAAAATCAAGCAGCATAATTTACATTGCCGTATTTATGTGGAAAACCGTCACATCCGTGCCTGAGTTCAATGCGGTCATGGGCCTGCTCAACCGCATTCTGGATACACGTATCGCTTTTTTCGACATTCAGGGTTGTGAACAGGAATATATTGACATGAAACCCATGGCGCCTTATTGCGGCTTGCGACGTCAAGACCCGGAGTTCAACCAGACCTGTATCCGTTGCGACCGTTCACACCTGCTGCAGGCCAAGAAAAAGAGCGATATCCTGATCTACCACTGCCACGAGGGCCTGCTCGAAGGGATTGTCCCACTCTATGGCCGCCGCGGCGGGTATCTGGGCGCAATCGTGTACGGCCAGATGCGCGACAAGGCGCGACCCGGTCTGGAGGAAAACGTGAGCAGCGCTTTTCGGCAAGCGTTTTTGAACTTGCCGGAATACAGCGCACCCCAGGTACACGATATCGGTCGTTTGCTCAAATACGTCAGCGAATACATTATCACCCACGAATTGCTGCGCTTGCGTCACAAGCCGTGGGTGAACAAGCTCGAGCGCTATATCGAAACACACCTGGAGCGAAAGATCACCCTGGCCGAACTGGCGGACGTCATCGACAAATCGCCTTCGTTCGTATCGCATCATTTTAAAGCGGAATTCGGGCGTTCGCCCAAGGAATACATGCTGCACCGGCGCATGGAAGAGGCGCGCACATTGCTGGAAACGGGACGCAGTGTACAACAGACCGCAGCGCGCATGGGATTCTACGATGCGTTCCACTTTTCCAAGACCTACAAAAGCTACTGGGGTGAATCGCCGAAGCATCATCGGAGATAATAGCCTCAATACCGACACGATCATGCTCTCTTTTATTTGGTGAAAAATACGGAAAAAGTGGAAAAAGGTTTGCAGTATGCAAATAAATGCCGATTATTCTGCGTGTATCGCACAGAAAGAGTCGGGCGAGAGAAAAAAAATGATATCGGAAATAAGGCCAGAAGTAAACGTGTCAGCAGCTTGCCAAGTGAACGCAGGAAGGGCCCAACGGTTTGTGATGGCATGTTGTTGTGCTCCGTTGCCATGCGCCTTTTTTATGGTTCTGGCGTCGCTCGCGGTTTGGATCGGCGCGGTTGCTTCCGTGTCAGCTCAAAAAGAGATGAACGAGTATGAGCCCATGATCTATTACTATGAAACCGAGGAAGATGCTGACATGGCGCTCAACGGCAGCACCAACTGCTGGGACCGGTTCCATTTTCGCATCTCGCAGATGCTCTTCAACGCGGTTCATTGTATTGACTGTCGCTTTGAAGGCGAGCACTGGGATGAATGGGAAGCCAAACTGAAAGCAGAGGATGTCCGCACTGAAGTTACCGTGCGTCTGAGCTATAAGATCGAATGGGAAAACGGTGAAGGGTTTAAAAATAGCCCACGCCTCAGCATACGGCTGGCCATGCCGCGGCTGCAGAACCGCTTCCGGATCATTCTCGACCAGTTTGTCGAACAGGAAAACCGCATCCCGGAACTGGAAGACTTAGAGGAAAAGTCCGAGCGTTTCGGTGGCATCGAACTCAAGCTGACCCCTGAACAGCGGCGCTGGCAGGCGGCCATGAGCACCGGCGCCAAGTTCAAGAACTGGCCCCATCCCTTTTTCAAACTTAAATTCAAGCGCAGTTACGACCTCAACGTTTGGACCATGGACCTGCATGAACAATTGTTCTGGTATACGGACTGCGGGGTGGGCGCCACGACCGAGCTGAAATGGCATCGACCGTTTAACGAGTATTACACGTTCGCGATCAGCGGACGTACCACTTGGAAGGAGGAGGAGCGCTGGGACGAAGCGGACGACGGCCTGACTATGAGTTCGTCCGTGCACCTGACCCATCGTCTGGACTATCGCTCAACCCTGCAATACGGCGTAGGCGTCGTGGCCCTGACGGATCCGGATCTGGTTATGGACCGCTACGTGACCACCGTGATTTTTGCGCGCAAGATCTTCAAACCCTGGTTGTTCTACGAACTACGGCCGGCCATCAACTTCCGGCGCGAAGACGATTTTAAATACAGTCCGGGCTTATCCTTCAAAATCGGCATGTTTTTCGGCAACCAGATTCCAGGAATATGATTTGACCAATGACCCAATGACCCAATGACCCAATGACCCAATGACCCAATGACTAATGACCCATAATCACGCGCACCTGATTGATGTCCTGCATGGCATCCAGGGGGATCAGGTTGCCCTCGATCCGCTGGTCGCCGATCACGATTTTGCGGACGTCTTTCTGAACCTTATCTGGATTCTCCACCACGATATCGAAGCGTTTTCCGCGGAAAAAGCGGGTTATGCCAAAGCATTGCCATTCCGCTGGAATGCAGGGATCAATGCGCAACCCGTCGTACTCCGGACGCACGCCCAGCAGATAGTGGGAGGCGCTGTAGTTGGCCCATGTCGCGGTGCCGCTTAGCCAGGGCACGCGGGCGTTGCCGAAGCGCGGGCTGTATCGGCTGTGGGTCGATTGAGAGTAGACATAGGGCTCGATCTGGCGGATTTCCGCCTTGGTATTGAACGCAGCCGGCATGAACGCACGATAGAAGCGATAGGCCAGTTCGCCCTGGCCCTGCAGAGCCGCAGCCATGACTGCCCAACCCTGGGTATGGTTGAAGATGCCACCGTTCTCTTTCATGCCTTTGTTCATCAGCGTAGCGCGAACAACGTTGGGATCGGTTTCGGCATAGGCCGGATCGCAAACCATGATGCCGTATTCGGTGGCCAACCGTTGGTCCACGGCCTGCAGCGCTTTTCGCGCCCGTTCCGGCGAGGCATGCCCGCTGATAATGGACCAGGACTGGGGGTTGAGAAAGATCTGGCCCTCATGGCATTCGTGCGAACCGAATTTGAGTCCGTCGTAGCGATAGGCGCGCAGATACCAGTCGCCGTCCCAGGCATGTTGCGCCAGGTTGTCATCCAGGACAGCGAGCTGATCGTCAGCCCAGACCGCCTGCTCTTCACGACCCAGCATCCGGCTGAGTTCGCTGTAGGTCTTTAAACCCAGGCGTAACTGGAAGGCCACGAACACGCTTTCACCCTGGGCGCCGAGGCACAGGCAGTCGTTCCAATCCGCATGCAATCCGCAGGGCAAGCCGTGGGCGCCGAGACGTTCGAGGTTGAAGTTCAACGCTTGGCGCAGGTGTTGGTAAACCGTGGCTTCACCCTGGTCCGCGTAGGGCAGGACCGTTTCGAGGAAGGCCATGTTGCCTGTCTCCTTGAGATATTCCGGAATGGCGTTGAATAGCCAGAGGCAATCGTCGGAACGGTAGCGATGCTGTTCGGGCAGCGTATAGGTGCCCGGATAATGAGCGAAAGGCTTGATTACCGGCATGGCGCCGCCCGAGGAAAACTGCCCGGTCAGGACCAGTTCCAGACGTTCGCGCGTGCGTTCGCCCAGATGCTGCATGATGCCGACAAAATCCTGGACCGTATCGCGATACCCAAGACCGTCACGCTCGCCGTTATACACCAGGCTGGCCGTGCGCGCCCAATTGTAGGTGATCAGGTTGTTGTACGGATTCCACATATTGACCATGCTGTTGAATTCCGCGTCCGGCGTACAGGCGGTCATGCCCTCGATCTGTTCATGCCAGTAGGACTTCAATTTTTCCAGTTCTTCGCACACCGCGCTTCTGTCGGTAAAACGCTCCCGCGCGGCGCAGCCCTCGACATCTGCGCTGCCGATGCCCATGACCACGACCAGGTCCACGGACTGGCCGGGCTGCAACGTGATGTCGGTCTGCAATACGCTGCAGCCGTTGTCGCCGGCAGCCAGCGTGTTCAAGCAGGCGCCCTGCTCTACGACCAGCGGATTGCCGTAGGAACGGTAGGGTCCGATAAATGCGTCGCGATCAGTATCGAAGCCGGTGATGGGCGAACCGTTGAGCAGGAAAAAGGTGTGGCGACCCTGGTCTTTCTGCTGGAAGTTGTCCGGGTTGGGCGGAATGAACACATTGGTGCCGTGATCGATGATGTTGTCGATCATGTCCATTTTGAGCGTGTATTGCGTATATTGTAGATTGATCATGTCGTCGACCGCGTTCCAGTTGCCCGGGTATTCGACATAGGTGAACAGGCGCAGCGAACGGGATTTGGCGTCGCGGTTCTCGATAGTTACGGCCCAGCATTCCAGGTCGGCATCGAGTGGTACGAAATAAGTGGTTTCCGCCTGGATTGCGCTGTACAGGCTGCGGATGATGGTATAGGCGGCGCCATGGCGACATTCTGAAGTATACTGATCGAGCGGCTTGCCCACCGGCTGCCAGGAGAGCGACCAGTAGTCGCCGCTTTCCTGATCGCGCAGGTACAGGTAGCGACCGGGTTGGTCCATGGGGATGTTATTCAAACGGGCGCGCGTGATGCGGCCCTGCGCCGCGGAGCGGAAAAAGCTGTAGCCGCCCGCATTGTTGGTCAGCACCACACCGTAACGTGTATTGCCGAGACAATTGGTCCAGGACCTGGGCGTGTCTGGCCTGGTGATCACATACTCTTTGCGTTTATCGTCAAATGTACCGTATTGCATATAGGGTTCCCTTCCTGCTGAAAAGTTAATCAAGCAGCATAGGCGCTCTAAGAAAAAAGAAAACAAGAAAATCGATCATTCGCGCGGGTTTTCGCCTTGAATACGACCGGCGCACTCGGCGCAACACAGGTCCTCAGGATCCAGGGGCGCGGGCCGGTACTGGGCATGGCCACGCTGGTGGATGAAGGCGAACCGCCCTGCCTCTAATCGATGCGCGCTCCTTGGGCATCATCGGCTGCGTGGGCAACGACACCCTTTTCAACACGCTGATGGCGGCAGGTCCAGGCGCCAACATGTTCTTGGGCAGCGGCGTGTTGGGCGTTGGAACCTTTACCGGCGCAATCCTGGCGCCATTATGGGCGCAGTTTCTTTTTCCAGCAACGCCAGTGTCGGCTTGATGGATGGCTGGGCCACCGGTTCCGCTTGGTCCCCAATCGATGTTGAAGCCGGCATGGCCGTGCACCGGGTTCTGGACGGAGCCCATGATATACGTATACGTGTATCCGGCTGAAATCACCTGCGCAAACTGGTTGTTGTGGTCTTGCGCATCCTGCGCTATCAAGTCATCGGAATGGGCTTTGGCCGCATTGTATAGCGCACATCGTGGGCGGCCGGTGCCCGCACCGGAATGGCGTTGAATTCGCTTTGCAACAAGCCCAGGTCGACATTGAAATCAGCGATGGCCTCTTGCACGCCCGTGTCATCCACGGTCGCGAGCCATGCCCCAACGGGGCATCGTCGGGATTCGTGTAACAATACGCCGCCCCAACGGGGCATCGTCCGATAGACCAGGGTTGCGCCGCAGGCGCTACCCTGGGAACCCAACGCACACCCCCACCAACCCAACGGGGTTGCGTCGAACAAGGGGCACGACATGACCGAGAGCGTCCAAGTCTTGGAAACGGACCCTGGGGTAATGTCCAACGGTTGGAAGACCTTGGGCAACCGCGCGGACGCGGCAATCCCGTGCGATCAGACGGAATCCCGTTGGGATTCGCGAGGGGGGACGTTGTGCTACGGGGGCGCACGCGACGCAACCCCGTTGGGGTTGATGCGTCGTGGTGTGCCGTGGACCCAGGGTAGCCGCGCGGACG
>CAZOLK010000142.1:0-711 GCA_964580325.1 uncultured Verrucomicrobiota bacterium
CCATCCGCGGAAATTGCGGAGTATGCACGCGCGGCCTTGAACCGGCTGGCGCCAGACGCAATGCAGCCCACCGTGATCCAAGACGCAACACGTGAGATTTTGCGTCAGGCCGACGCAGCGCTGGTGGCGTCAGGCACTGCCACGATCGAAGCCGCGCTGATGGGCTGCCCCATGCTGGTGGTCTATCGCGCCGCCTGGCTGTCCTACCTGATGGCGCGGATGGTCGTTCAGATATCCTGCATCGGCATGGTCAATATCATTGCCGGCAAGGTGATCTGTCCGGAATTCATTCAACACCAAGCCAGGCCCGATGTCATGTGCGACGCGCTGCTGCCATTGCTGAGCGACACACCGAAACGACGCGCCATGCGCGAAGATCTGACCGCCGTGGCTAGAGCGCTGCGCAAAAACGACGGCATCACCTCGGCAGCGGAAGCGATTTTAAAAGAAATTTGAGTTTATACTCTTTTTTTTCACCTTATCTACCCTATAATAGCACTGCAATGAAAAATATAGCCTTTTTACCATGTATATTAACGCTGACGTGCCTGCTGACAGGCTGCGGAGGCAACCGGACCGCTTCGCTGGACCGTCGCGAAGAGAACCACCCCCTGTTCAAACGCGCCAGAAACTACAAGCAGGTCAAGGATTTCGAAAATGCAATCAAAACCTACCAAACGCTGATCGACCGGTATCCCGGTTTTGCCCGAG
>CAZOLK010000142.1:721-13186 GCA_964580325.1 uncultured Verrucomicrobiota bacterium
CACCTGGAACTGGGCCTGATCTACGACGAACCCATGGAAGATTACGTTCGGGCCATTTACCACTATCAGCGTTACCTCGAACTGCGGTCGGATACGGAGAAAAAACAGATGGTCGAGGACATGATCATGTGGGCCAAGGTATCGTTCGCCGCCGGATTTGCCGAAAACCCTTCGACCGACCTGCAGCACATCGCCACGCTGCAGAAAAAGAACAAAATGCTTCAGGCGCATATCGAGGACCTGGAAAAACGCATTCGCGATCTGGAAGGCAACAGCTCGACCGCAACTCCGGCATCGCCGGGCACAGGCAGCGCCATCGACTTGCCCGCGCCCAGGGCGGTCAAACCAGGCGAGCGTAGCTACACCGTGCGCCAGGGCGATACGCTTTCATCCATTGCCAAAAGCATGTATAACAACAGTGCCAAGTGGAAAGACATCTACGAAGCCAATAAAAAAACCATGAAGGATCCCAAGACCTTGCGCGAAGGCCAGGTCTTGGTTATACCCTGACAGGAATATTTATAACAACAGGAGGGATGATCGTATGGCAGATAGAGATTTCTTCGATCAGGATCTGGTTAAATCGCGCAGCGATTCAAAGCTGGGGCATGACGACGCACTGGACGACCAGGTGAATTTAATCCATCATCCAGTCTCCGACATCAACCTGACCCGCATGGTGGAACGCAAGGAAAAGATGGCTGAAGAGGCTGCCCGGACCGCTCAGGAACTGGAATCCCTGCGCCACCGTCAGGAATTGTTGCAGCGTCAGAAAAAGGAATTGGAAGAACTGCGCAACAAGCAGGCCGAATACGAACAGGAAAAACGGGCGATGCTCGAACACCTGAGCCAGAGCATGATCAGCCTGGAAAAGAAAGAGATCAAGGCCAACCAGATGATGGAGCTGCTCGGCAATGCCCGCGGGCAATTCAAGACCATGCTGGACGAACTCAAGGCCATCAATGACGACGACTGGGAAGAAGGTGCGTTCCGCGAGGAACTGGGCAAGGCCCTGGTCACGCTGGACAACATCCGCATCACATACAACAAGAGCATGGCCAAAATCGACACCTTATACAATGCCGAAAACAAGGAAGAAGGCCAGCAACTCGTCATGTTCAACCAGCCGGATTCGCATGCACGTGCGGGCAATACTTTTCTGCACTGGCTGCAGGTAGGTTTTGCCTTCTCGCTGCCGCTGATGGTCACTTTTGCCGTCATTTTCATCGTGTTCCTGGTGCTTTACTATCGCAGTGGCTTGTATTGAGCCCGCGGTCACTAACGCCCTATCTCATGCCCGTTATGTGCGCGTTGTTCAATAAACGAAAAGGTTCTCTGGAAAAGAAGATATCGCACCTGTCCAAGGAAGCGGAGGATCTGGATCAGAAAATAAAAAATCTGAGCAAGCGCGCTTCGTGTTGTGGGGATGCTCCGGAAAAAAGCAGCGCCTATTCTCCCGGACCGTCGGCACGAACCGAACCGGCGGTCAAATCTGAATCGACGCCCTGCCCGTACAAGCTGGCGCACAACGATCCGCCGCGCCTTTCAGGCGGTTTATCCCCGCTGATCAACACGCCGGTCAACGCTCCGTCACGCTGGGGATGTCTACTGGGCCTACTGGGCCTGTTCGGCGCAGTGAGCCAGGGCAGCACGAAAGCGTCCTCTAAAATGGCGGAACTGCTGACCAGCGGCAGCTTCCAGGCCACGCCACTCGACGGCCAGAGCAGCATAGGGTATTCGCCGATGCTGAAAAAACAGCGCGCGCTGATCCGGGCCAAAGCCATTTTCATGGTGGTGCTGGTCATCCTGCTGGGCATCATTCTTTACGGTGTGCTTTTTAACTTCTGAGGGTCACGGACCGGTACGGAGGACACGACGCAACCATGAACACCGATAACTAAACAAAGCTGTTACGTTGTTTCCAACGTTCTTTGATCAATTCGACAATGACACGGGCGCGCTGGAACATGTGGTGTTTCTTCATCACCAGGGCTTGCGACATGCGGATGCGATCACGATTGCCCGGGTCGTTCAACAAGGCTTCTATGGTATTGTCCAGCAGTGCACGCTTTTCCGGACGAAAGAAGCGCACTGCTGGCAGGAACGGCATCTCGTGCTTGAGGTAGTCGGACGGAGTGGTCAACACATAGCAACCGCTCAACAGGGCGTCAAATATGCGTTCGTGTGCGCCGCCATTCAAAGTCGGCGTATGATTGAGCAGGACCTTGGCCTTGCCCATAATCTCGATAGCCTCGGCGTAAGACACGGCCGGATGGACGACGAAGTTGTCGGGCAAACGGGCTTGATCCCATGGGCCGGCGCCATAAACATGCACTTCATGGCGCGAGATGGATTGCAGGGTTGCACAGCGATCACGGCAGCGATGCAGCCGGTCAAGCAGCGGGAAAAAAGCATTGAGAAAAAAGAGTGCCTGCTCCGTATTGGCAAACAATCCGCGCGCGGTGCGCCAGACTTGTTCGTCCAGGCTTTGCTGCAAACCGTAATGAAAATCCTGCTCCAGGGGTTGCAAAGCGGGATATAGCGCCTTGGCGCTGGTCCGCAGTTCGGCGGTCAATGTCTCGAAATCCTCGCATGACCCGAAAAAAACCACGTCCAACGGACGCCGCTCCCAATTCGGGACCCTGGCCAGGTTGAGCGAACCGCCATGGGGCAGGAAGTGGATGTGCGGAAAACCGTAAACCTCGCGGGCGAACCGGACCCATGTATAGTCCACGGACCCGAGCAAGCAGGCATCATGATTGGCCGGCATGCCGCTGGCGCCGGGCATGAAAAACATGGCGTGATACACGGGATGATCCACCAGCCAGGCGAAATGCGGGAGCGTGCTGTTGGCCGCGGTCCATTTACGCACCAGGTTGAATCCCATGGTCAGGAAATCGGATGGTCCCGCATAAGATGTATCCAGCGCTGTTTCAACCACCGGCGCCCGCAGTTCGAGCGCATTGAAACCGTGCTGCAAAGCGTGCTGCCACTGCCGGAAAACATCGTACCGGCTCTGACCTTCAAGCATCCTGATTTCGTTAAACATGATCTCCCTAACCTGAAAAATAAAATCACCTATACGGCTTAACATACCTTAATCTCCGCCGATTTACAAGCACCATTGGATTGGGGAGTGGCAAGTGGGCGCATCAGGATGAAAGGAAAAAACGGGGCGGGTGGAATCCGAATTCCACAATCCGAATATTCCAGTGTCGGCAAGACCCGTGGTTTGACTCGCCAGGCTATTTTTCGCAACAACACGCTTGCCATCATCCACGCCGCATTTTAGACTTTATCAGGATTAACTAAGGATTGATGCCATGAAAGTTTTGTTTCCTTCCGCCGGCTTTTTGCTGGTTGCCTGCTTGGTCTGCGCTTGTTCGGGCCAGGCAATCGATGTGTGCGCCTTGAGTTTCAGCAATTCCACCTATTCCCTGGCCAACCCCGACTGGCAAGTCGTGGCCCTGGATTATTCCTGGAACATCCTCAAGAAAGGGCAGGATGGCCTGGGCCAGGTCAACGAGGCGCTGTCCCTGTGCCACAAAGTGGAGGCCCACGCGCCCGGTTCGCACAACGCAGGATATGCCAGTCTGTTACGCGCACTGCTACACTATCATCTGCGCGACAAACCGCACAGGGCGCTGCCGCTTTTCGAGCGTGCCATGCACCTGTTGAAACCGCCGGACCAGATCTGGCAGCAGGCCGTGTACGGTTATGCCGTCTGTTTGCAATACCACACGCCCCCGACCGCCACGTCAACCGCTGCCATACGCCGGCTCTATCGCGAGCTGATTCGGCGCGCGCCAACAACCGCCTCCGTGTTTCCGGCTCGTGCGTTGATCCAACTGGGCGTGCTTGAAATGAGCAGCCCCAAAGCCAACCGTCAACGTGCCATGCAATACTTCAAGCAGGTCATGGAGAAATGGCCGCAATCCGACATGGCCCGTGATGCAGCACTGAAATTACTGTATTTGCCACCGGCCCTGATCGCCGACAGAGACGGTCGGAAAATCCGCTTCTGGAGCAACCTGGAAGTCGTGCGCGACTGGTTGCGCACCTACGAGAACCGGGAGTGCGCCACCGATTTATGGCTGGCCCTGGGTGATCGCTATCTCCACCAATCCCGCGATTACGGCCCCATGCCAGCCCTGATGGCTTACCTGTGGGCCAGCGGCGACCAGGGCATGATGGTCGACGATGCGCCGCGGCCAGTCAAACTCGTTGCCGAGCGGACCAATACCAGCGACATTTACTGGCGTATCGCCGAACTCGCCTGCCAATTGGACAAACCAACTATTGCAACGGAGTATTTGACCCGTCTCATGGCCGAAATCCCGGCTGACAGGCTCTGCTTCCAGGCCTGGCTAAAAGCACGCACGCAAATCGGCCTGACCGATGAAGCCATCCACGAGCGCATCGACGATCATTGGCTGGCCCTGGGCAAAAGCGACCGGCAAAAAGCTTTTCTGCGTGAATTCCTGCACTTTCCGGAGCTTGCTGAAGTCGACCTCATGACCGCGGCTGTACACAAGCGCAACGAAGAACGTCTGGCGCACGAACAGGCCGTAGAAGCTGAACGCAGAACCGAACAGGCCCGGCGCGAGGAGGAAAAACGCGCCGCGGTCGAAACAGCCAGGAACAAACAACGAGCCCTGGAACAGAAATTGCAAGCCATTCTGCTCGAGACCACGGCAATCGGATCCAACGTGCTGTCACAGGCCGGACAGACCAGGGAAGCCCTAGTCCAGATTGAAAAGATGCACGCCCAGGTTGCAACCTCCGCAAAAGCCGCGGCGAACAACATGAAGCTCATGCAAGACCAGCAGGCGGCATGGACCAAGCTGTGGCAGGAAAAACTGGACAAAGCCGACCGATCGCTGCAGGACGCAAAAAAGGCCGCGACTCAGGTTCAAACACTGCAGGCCGCGGTGAAAGAAATGCACGCACAAATACAGACGGCACAGAGCAACGCCCAACAAGCTGTCAAGCAGAGCACGGCGCAGTTCAACCAGGCCCAGGCCGCGGCCAAACAGGCTGAGACAGCCAGCGCCCAAGCTGTCAACCAGGCGCAGGCTCTGGAAAAAGCCGCTGAGCAGTCCAAAGCCGCTTTACAGGCCACTGAAAAAGAACGGGTAAAGACCGAGCAAACCACCCGTGAGGCCAGGGCCGCACTCGATCAACTCAACAAGCAAGCCAACCAGGCCAACGATTTTCAACAAAGGATATTGACTAACATGCAGGTGATCGCCAGCCAGATCGAAACCTCGGTCAAGCAGGCGGGTGATGCGGCCAGGCGTGCCCTGGACGCTTCTCGGCAAGCTGAAAAAATCCACGGCAACGCTGTCGGCCAAGCGGATGCGATGAAAAAAGCGCTGGCAGCCATGGAGATCAGAATGCAACGTGCGGAAGGCAAACTGAACGAATTGGCAGCGGAACTCGCACTGCGCAAACAGGAAATGCGTGAGAGGATCAAAGCCGAAGCCGCGAAAAAGCAGGCCGTCCAATCCCAGACCGGCCCTAAAGAAGGAGCGCGTTGATGCAAGAAAAGGAAAAATGGTTTTCGCTGACATTCCTCGTGGCTGCGGTTGCATTGGTTTATCTGGCCACCCAGTTTTACCGGTTCGGCCTGATTCCTTCGTCGCTTCCGTCCCCAAAACCCGTGCTGACAATCTGCCACGACATCGAAGACAACCGCTACGTCAAAGCCCTTTCCCTGCTGTGCGAGGATTTTGAGGACCTGCGGCAGCGCCAGGGCCACCCGGTCAAAGTGCGTCTGCTCAGTATCGCGCCGGAAGTCTATGCCGCCTGGATCGACAACCGTATGGAGGCAGGGCGCGGGCCGGACTTGTGCCGCATACCCGCGTCTATGGCGACCGCGGAAATCGAACGCCGTTTCACGCCGCTGGACAAGGTGGCGGCAACGCCCAACCCATACAACGACTATGCCATGCTGGACAAGCTGGCGCGCTGGTTATCATTGCATCAGGAAGAGTGGATTGCGACCGGCGACGGCGAACAACCGGTCAGCGTCATCAACGCCATTGAAAGGCTAAGCCCCGTACTCAGAACCAACAGCGTCTCCGCACCTTTGCGCGATCTGCTGGTTGACCGCATGGACGGCGGATATCATCCCGGCGCGCAACATATATACAGCTTTGCGCTGGATGCTTCGCAACAGCGCATCTGTTACAATCGGGATATACTGGCACAAATCATGGGCAACGAAACGCCGCCCAACGATCTAAAATCCTTTTTCCACATCTGTCAGCAGGCCACAGTAACCACCAACCAAACCGGCGAATACCTGACCGCCATTGCCGCTGACCGCGATACACCGGCGCGTCTGTTTAACGGCACCTATCAGGATACCTTCACCTGGGCCGCCGCCAGGGGTATGGATTTCAACCTGAACGGTCATGTGGACCTGCGCGAATGGGCCACGGCCTGGCGCGACGGCAACTGGATAGCGGATGATCCCGCGCTGAAAGCCTATGCCATGCTGGGTATGCGCATGAAGCTTTTTCTCACACCCGACAACTCCCGGCGCAACAGTGACCAGGACATCGCCGATCTGCTCCATGAGCGCGCCGTCATGGCCGTGGTCGGCGTGGAAGATTCGAACGCTCTGCTAATGCAGACCAACATACCAGTCGGCTTCATACGCTTCCCGCCAGCGGGACGCGAGGGCGATCAACTGGCGTTCGGTCGTCTGCCGGTACGGGAGACAACGCGCGCCAACGTGCGCTTCGGTCTGAACCGCAACAGCCGTCAACACGCTCTCGCCCGCGACTTTATCCGCTTTGCGCTGTCATGCGTCTGGAACGAGACGTTTGCCCGCATCAGCGGCCGCGTTCCTGTGGTGCGCGGCGTACACGTGCCGCAAAACGCAAAGGCGTTTCAACCAGAGTCGTTCGGCCTGGCGAACGCCGGTCTGCCGATCATGGAAACGCCGGCCCTACGCAATGCGTTCCACGACCTGGTCAAGGGCCAGACCGATTACGACGACCTGGTGCTGACCATTGAAGCCGTGCTGGAAAACGCTTATGAAAGCGGAGATCCAGAAAACAGCGCAGCACCGTATGCGGACGCGCAGGAAATCCCGCCCATGCCCCTGCTGCGGATCGAGGAAGGGAAGATGAAGTTGCTGACAAGGTAATTCGAATCACGATCCAATAGCCAAGAACCAACTCCGCGGACGCGGCCCTGTGTAATAGGTGTGGATATTGATGCCGCCGTCCAGGCGCCGATTTCCGGGTCCAGGTCCTGATTGCCATAGGTCGGATCGTACAGGTTGAAAAAAGTGGGTGCTCGAAAACTGGAACCGTAATTGGCGAAAAACGTGGTCTCCCAACCGCGGATCTTCAGCGCGGCGCCGGCTTTGCTGGTCAGCTGGTTGCCGAATTCGTCGTGGTTGTCGTTGCGCAGACCTGCGGTCGGAACCAGCATCTCATCCCATAGAATGGTCATTGACATAAGCGGAAAAAGAGGCGGCGCTGTTGTCCGCTTCTCCGGAACGCCCCCATTTCTCGCCGGACTGGTAAAAATACTCCAACCCGAGCAGCAACGTGTTGCGCATGGCATCAGGTTGTAATCGGCCAGCAGGTTCTCGTTGCGCGTGTTGGTTGTAATCCTGCTCACTTCATCATACACAGGCATGGACGCGCCTTTCGCATAGGACTGGCCGGCTATGGCATCGTAGTTCCAATCCGTGCCGTGATTCTGGCCATCCCAGGCAAACCCAGTATACGGCGCGGACGCGTAACCCAGCAGAGACCGTTGTCCGGATCTCGGGTGCAAGACGTTTGACGAAACCAAACCCCACGGGAGACAGGCTTACGTCGGACATGTCCGACCTTCCTGACTCCACCCTCAACCCCACGCAATCAGATCTTGACCGGTTTGTCCTGTTCGGCGCTGGCATAGATCGCGTCGAGCAGTTCCATCACGATCAGGCCTTCTTCGCCCGGCGCCGGGTGCGGCACATCGTTCAGAATGCTGTCAATAAAATGATGCATGGCCGGTTTGACCTCCGGCGGCTTGGATCGCGGCCGCATATCGTATTGAATCCCGTCTTTTTCAAAGTAGATCTCAGCTTCGAATTTGTAGCCGCCGTCCGTGTTGCGCTGGACCAAGCCGCCGTGCGTTCCGAATAAACGGGTTTCCATCAACTCATTCTCCGAAATGTTCGCGGCCCAGGAAGCTTCCACTTCGAGCGTGGCGCCGTTTTCAAACTTGATCAGCGCAACGGCCAGGTCCTCGACATCGAACGTTTTGCCTTCACACTTGGCGCGCTCGGCAGCGATCGGGTTATAGGTCGAGCCCATGACCCAGGTCGGTTTCGGATAGCCCATCAGCCACAGGGCCAGGTCCAGGCGATGCACACCCAGATCGATCAACGGACCGCCGCCCGACTTGTCTTTCTGGCCGAACCAACCGCCGAACCTGGGCATGCCACGACGACGGTGCCAAATGGTGCGGGCAAAATAAACCTTGCCCAGAATGCCGCTGTCCACCTGCTTTTTCAGGGACCAGGACTGCTCGTTGAAACGGTACGAGAAATCGATCATCAGGCGCCGGTCCACGCGTTTGGCCACGGCCAACATCTCGCGCGCCTCAGCCGCGTTCATGGCCATCGGCTTTTCGCACAGCACGTGACAGCCGGCTTCCAGCGCCGCAATGGTCAGGTCCTTGTGCAGGAAGTTGGGCGTGACCACACTGACCACATCCAACTCCTCCTTAGCCAGCATCTCGCACGCATCGGTATAACGCTTTTCGACCTTGTATTCTTCACCGCGAGCGCGCAACCGCTCTTCATCGACATCGGCAATAGCGACCAGATCGGCCTGGGCATGGTTCTGGTAATTCTGTATATGGCAAATACCCATACCAACGCCGACCACAGCGCAACGTACTTTTTTCATATCGCACATCCCCTGCTAGACTGTCTGCTGCTCGATGCCGGCCTGGCTGAAATCGCCGCAGGAACGGATCGGCTCCAGCGGCTCCTTGATGCACGGCGCCTTGTTGGTGGGCAGGTTGACCCGGGCGCGCGCCCAGCGACACGCATTGGTTATGACCAGCATCACCTGCTCATTGTGGAAAATGGGATAGGTCTCGTGGCCGGGCCGAAAATAGAACAGGCGCCCGTTGCCGCGCTGCCAGGTGCAACCGCTGCGAAACACTTCGCCACCTTCGAACCAACTGATGAACAGCACTTTTTCGGGATGCGGGATGTCGAACCGTTCACCGTACATCTCGGTGTTCGGCAGTTCGATGTAGTCGCCGATGCCCTCGGCAATGGGATGACCCGGTTCGATGTTCCAGAGCCGCTCCTTTTCGCCCGCTTCACGCCAGCGCAAAGAACAGTTGCTGCCGAGCAGCGTGCGGAACGGCTTGGAATAATGAGCCGAATGCAGAAAGATCATGCCCATGCCCTGCAGCACCCGCTGCTGAACGCGCTTGACAATCTCGTCCTGCACCTCGCCATGGGCGCAATGGCCCCACCAAATCAACACATCGGTCTGATTCAGCACATCTTCAGTCAAACCATGCTCCGGCTCATCCAGCGTCGCCGTACGCACCTCGAATCCGCCACTGGCTTCCAGGCCGCGACGAATCGTCTCATGCATACCTTCCGGATAAATCTTTTTTGCCGCCTCATTGCTTTTCTCGTGCCGGAACTCGTTCCAGACCGTTACCCATATCGCGTTTTCCTTCTGTTGCATCGCCTCATCACCTTTCATATCTGCTTAACGAATAGTATATATTTCTGTCACTATGCGCGTTGGTTTTTCGTGATGCAAGGTCTATCGATGGCAATATACTTGTAATAATGAGACATTTCTTAGATCGCAACAAGGGGCCGACAGCCGATGTCTCGGCGTTTTCTGCCTGGCTCATCGACGTTGGCTCAAGCCCTCCAGCCAAGTCAGGGTCTCCGGTGCAGGCTGTCCTTTCAGAATCACGGCCAGCGAAGGTTCGCCACGACAACGTCGCACGGGCGCCACGCTCAGACTGGCCTTGCAGTAGTCCAGGTAGTAAACGTTGTCGCCGGCCGGAACAAATCCTTTTACCCGGTACAAATCCTCTTCATGGGCCATGATCGCGCTTTTCAACGATTCAAGATCGGTGTTCTGCTTAAAGGTCACGGTCAGGGACCGGTAGTTGGGGTCGCGACATTTGGCGTATTCGCCGTGCAGCTCGCGCGGCGCCGGCTGCGCTGGAAACAAATCCAGATCAGTCTCGCCATAGACCGTACGCACGATGCACAGGTCGGGATTTATCCCGCGCAGCACACCTTCGGTTTCGCGCAGTTTTTCCTCTGAGTTCAAGTCCACCTTATTGAGCAACGCCGTATCGGCCGCCTCAACTTGCGCCACGATGTTGGGCAGCGTATGGATCAGCTTGAGAAAACTGCGCGGTTCAACCACGGTGACGATCGACGCCAAACGGTACTGCCGATCCAACCGGGTCTCGCGGAGCATGTCGCTCGTCACTTTGGGATTGGCCATGCCGCTGGCCTCGATGACCACGCCCTCAACCGGAGCTTCTGGCGTGTGAAACCGCTCGTGCACGCCACGCAGCTCATTGATAAACTGAGTCACCAGGCATTTACAGAAAATGCTGCCGCCGGGAATCGAGACCACGTTGCCGTCATCCGATTCCACCAGTTGCGTATCCACGTCATAAGGCGAAAACTCGTTCACCAGGTAGACGATACGCCGACCGCGATAGCGGTCCACGATTCTTTTCAGCAACGTTGTCTTACCACAGCCAAGAAAGCCGGTCACCAGGCAAATGGGGATCATAAGGCATGCTTCTCCCGTGCTTTGGCCTCGATTTCCTTGATCAACGTTGCCTGATCCGGAATGATGGAGGCGAACTTGATATCGCCGTCGACGCAAATGGTGGGCAGCGCCTTGACGCCGAGTTTGGCCATTACGCCCAATCCCTGGCGCACCTTGATCTTGTGCTCGTTGATGTACACCTTAACCTCCGTCGATGCCGCGGCGCGGTTGACCGCCTCCATCATGTACTGGCACGGCGCGCACGAGGTGGAATCGAGCGTGATCACATCCAGGATCACGCTGTCGCGCGAACTGTAATCCGGCAGCGCCACATCATCGAACGTGTCCTCGGCTTTGGCGGTCAATGTCGCTTTAGCTACATCGCGGGCATAAGGATCGAGCACCATTTCGGTGACCGCCCGCAAGTTCGCTTCGGGCGTTGCATAGGGCAGGTCGCAGCCGGGCGCCAGTACAAAACCCTTGTTACCAACCTGCTCGATGATGTGAATTGCTTCCAGCTTGGCATCGGTTTCATCGCCCAACAAAAGCACGGACGTCAACTTGATATTGCCACCAAACGATTTGTCGTACTTCCCGCACAAGCCCTTGAGCATCTCCAGCGAGATCTGCTCGTCCACGGAAACATTGTCGGCGTGGGTCGCACACATTTCCTCCAGGTTGCGCGTGGCATCGCCGCAGACAAACATGGAGGAACGCGCACCCCGTTCGCGTATGGCGTCAAAAACCTTGTCCACGCTGGGCGTGACAAACTCGTGAAAATGGTCGGGCGAGATCTGGCTGGTCATCGGATCGACCACGCCGATGACGTCCGCACCATGCTGGATATAAGCGTCAGTCGTGGCAATGCCTATGTCGGCGCAATAATCGATCACCGCCTTGACATCGTCCGGTTCGTCATACATGTCAAGGAAAATATCGTTGCCCAGCAAGTGCAACGCCAGGGTAAACGGCCCGCAGATCAAACCGTAGAAAGCAATATCATCGCCATAGGCCGCCTTCATCCGGTCCAACGCTTCGAGCACAACGGGCATGCGGCCTTTGTCCGTGCCGTAGGCCGGCAGGTCCTCGATCTTCATCCTGGTCAACGGATGATCGACTACAGCCGGCGGCGCATCGTTGGCCCATTTTAGCGAACAGCCCAGGATCTCAGCCTCGATCTGTAAATCAAAAGCGATCGGCAAACCGTCCGGTCGATACAACTCGACGGCTTTTGTCAGCCCATCCGTCAACAAATCCGCTGACTGCAAATAGTCGGTCGCGGTCTTGTTGATCAGCTTTCCGCCGTGGCACCCCACAAACGGCAGCCAGGCCGGCCGCGGCGTAACCTCGTTGTTCAATGCCTTCAATATGATCTGCCTACCGGTCATCTCGTTCTCTTTCGCCATCATCTTTTCTCGCCTTTCTCGTTTTCCTTCACAGGTGCGTATGCGCACCAACTGTTGCTTGATCGTGACTGACCAAACCATATTTTTTCATCAGCGTATAGACGATTTGTGTTGCCCAATATAACGATCTTGTTGTATATTTTTTAGAGATCGGCTTAATGCGCCGTTATAATACATTACGGAGCGTGTTAAATATGGGAATATTGCACCAGGATGTTTTCGACAAGATCAAAAGGGACTACCGCCAAGCGTATGGGTTGAAAGCGGCC
>CAZOLK010000143.1:0-13091 GCA_964580325.1 uncultured Verrucomicrobiota bacterium
ATAAGTGAGCTTTTGAGTGGTGTGTTTTTTACTTTTATTACTTTTTTCTTTACAGGCTATTATGGGATGGTTTTCCAGAAGTTCATGAGATGAAACATAACTCTTTGGTACGCAACAAATAAGTGATCGAAGCTTGACATCGTTCACCGATTTGGTACGCTCGGAGCGCACCGGCAAGCAACCGGGCCAGGCCCGGCACACAACAAGAACATGCAGAGTATTTTCGCGAAGCCGCGAAAAACACTGATTTTGAACGTTCTCTGGAGAAGAAACATGTTTGGAAAAAACATAGCGATAGCGAGACAACTGCGGCACAAATGGGAGATCAACCTTCTGCTGTTCCTCACCATGACCGCTCTGGTGTCGCTCTACGTGTTCATCCTGAATACGAACCAGTTTTCCGTACGCTCCATGCGCTTGATTATGAAAAGGATGGGTCTCGATCAGCTCATGATCCTTGAAGCCCAGTCCCCAGCGGACACGTACCTGTGCACCGACAGGCAGATGGATTTCCCGGCAGGGGCTTCTTGACCCTGACCTTGCCGATAGCGGGATTTATCTCCGCCATGTAACCACGGGTCGCGGCGGTTCGTAATGGAATAGAGCCCAATAGGCGCGGTCGGTCCTGTAGCAGTCGATGGGGTCGTTCTTGTCGTCAAAGCACTCGGGCAAAACGCCATAACGTTTCATTTCGCGGATATAGGCCGGTCGCGGATGGAATCCAGGCATGTCGAAGCGCTTGATGCGCTCCATCTCGGCCGCAGCTTTTTGCACGGAAGCGAGCAGCGCCTGGTAACCGGCGTTGGCGCAAGACGCAAACACTGGTTCATGGGTAAAGGTCTTGCCCAGGTACATGCGGTCCTCACCGGCATGACCGCCCGCCTTCCGGGCCAGCGGGGCCAGCAGCAGCAACGAATCGACCGGCCGGGTCAGGTTGTAGAGAATGTGGCGGTTGAAGCGGAACACGGTGTTGTCCCTAGGCACATGGCCAACAGTCCAGGGCGGCTGGTTCAGGTTGTCGGACGGCGATTGCGGCAGGCGCAGCGCATCCTGGTGGCAACCGTTGCAGCGCTTTTCAAGCACTTCCCGAGCGCATTGGACTTCCGGCCAATCCAGATCATCGCGCTCGAGCCAATTGACGTCGTAGCCGCCGACCTGTCCCGTGCCCAGGGCTGCATAGGTGCCGGGATAGGGTGCGCCGGTTTCGATCCAGTAGCGCACCAGGTCTTGTTCGCGGCGCGTCGTCTCCATACCGTGGTGGGCCGGAGTCAGTTTCTTCATCAACGGACTGGCCGCGGCGCCAATGGCATAAGGTTCATAATTGCCGCGCGCTAAGTTGCGGCCGTCGACAAACTCGCGCAGGTAACTCAGGGTGTAATAGCTGTGCGAATAGATGGGGCCGTGGTCGCCGGTTAGGGTTACGCCGCCGGCACGCTTTTGCGCACTGTGGCAACCTGTGCAATGTTTGTCCAGTACAGGTTGGATATCGCGCGGAAAATCGAATACATCAGGCATGCCGGCCAGCGGTTCGAGACGGCTGGGCTGCCGGTCAAGGGCCTGCAGGTTGGCGCGCCGCGGATTGGTCACGCTGCGCGTGCGCTGTTCGTGGCAGCCCACACAGGAGGTGGTTTCGCCCGGCATTACGGTCAGGAAACTCTGCATGCGTTTGATCGACCGGCTCTCCTCGTCCAGGGCTATGAAAAACAGGGCGCGGTTGGCGGGCACTTCGAGATAAGCAGAACCGTCGGGTTCCACGGGCACCTTACCCAGCAGGCGTTCGAGAGTGAACGAACCGCCGTAGGTGATGGGTTGCATGCCTCCGTTGAAATTGACCGGCTTGGGCAGTGATTCCATAACCAGCAAGTGCGCGATACGCTGTTTTCTGGCGCCTTGCATATTGCGACCGACATAGGCGTCGCTCAGGATCAGACGGCCGCACGCATGGTTCTCGTCCATGCGCCGCGGGATCACCGGCTCATACGGTCGGATGCACAGCGGCCGCGGTTCGTGAGCCCAGCAGCGTTTGAATTTCCTGGGCAAGGTGTACAAATCGGCTGTACGGCCTAGACGGTCCATCAGTTGGATCCGCCGGTCGCGTGCCACCAGGAAATAGTCCTCGGTGAGTGCATACGGATCGCGATAGTCGCCGCAATGGGGATCGCTAATCCGTTGCGCGGCGCGGCGTTGATCTGGTCCGTGTTCGAGCGCGACGATTTCGATATGCCCCTGGTGCTCGCCGTGGCCATGGCCAGGCGAGTGGACCATAACGATGTCGCGTCCGCCGGGCAGGGGCTTGGCGTCGATGAACAGACCGCCGGCATACATATTGCCGAACAGCACCATCTGGCTTGTGCCATCGGGATTGGCGGTCCAGAGGTGATGAAAATTGACCTGGCTGCGGTCTACGTATTCCCAGCGCTGGTACATAACCCGTCCGTCGGACAGGGGCCAGGGCGTATTGTCATGCTCCACGTTGGCTGAAATGCGGCGAATACCGCTGCCGTCCGCTTCACAGCGGTAGAGCACGGCAACCTGGCTGTGCCAGCAATTGACCCAGCGTTTGGCGCGACTGGATATAAACATGATGCCGCCGTCCGGCAGATAAGTCGGCTCAATATTGTCCCAGGGTCCTTCGGTCAACTGGCGCAGATCGGTGCCGTCACGATCAATCTCATAAAGTTGGAAATATGGACTGTCGCCGCGGCGATAGGAAAACAGGATTTTAGCGCCGTCATAGTAGACCTGCGGATCGCGCACCGTGCCCTTGATGTCTTCCAGCAACCAGCGTATCGAGCGATCAGACACCCGCAAAACGCCCAGGCGACCGCCGGCGCCGTATCCTTTGCGGCAGCCCTCTTCGCAGTAATAGCCAAAATTGACGTACCAGTGATCCAAGCATGGCTCGCGCACCGCAAACACGATTTCGTCCATTGCTGACAGCGGACCTTGCCGCAATGCGTCGAACCAGGCTTGTTCCGGTGCGCGGAAGGCCGGCGGTTCTGCTGCCGGCGACAGTTGGATATAGTCGTAAAGCACATAAACAGGTGTCTGACCGCGCTGGGGAAGCACCCGCATCCGGATCTTATGATGGCCTGACGTCAGCCGGTCAGCCGCAAGTTCAAACGTCATGGCTTGCGGTTTGCCCCACGCATACGGTTGGGACAGCAGATGAGAGCCACCCGGCTGAACATGTTGAGCAGGCTGCGGTTGGTCGTCCAGATCGATCTGCAACATGGTGCGCTGGGTTCCGCCCAGCAAGCCGACATGAAGGAAAAGGTTGGAGACCGGTTCCGCCCCCAGCGTGAAATGAATGTAGTAAGGACGACGTAAACCCCAGGCGAGGTTGGTTGAACCCTGCAGCGCGGGCCAGGTCGATGCCAGGTCGGCGCCGGTCTGAAAGACCACGTCAGTGGCAACCAGATTGGTCAAAGCGTGTAGCGGTTCGGGCGCCAGCAGTTCGCGCATGACCCCGTCCGCTGCACCGATCCGGAACAGCGCCTTTTCCTCGCCGACCGCAAGCGCCAGGCTGGCGACTACCAAGCCAAATACGATGAACATCAGCATCCTCACATGAGCACGTTTTGGGGTGCGTCTTGTATTCATAGATAGCCTCCTGATCATATACAATACTGTGGTTACTGTGGCTGTACATGTTTCAATAGATAAACATTGGTTGACATAATAGAGGCATAGTGCTTTGAGCAGAGAAGTCAATGGTGAAATCGAGGAATATTCGGGATGGGGTCAGACTTGTCGGACAGCCTGATCGAGCATCCGGATGGTTTAGGCATAAGGAGACCGTGGGGCTGGGCGCTATCCAGGGCGACGAGGGCGTGGCCCTGGAACAGGTGGCCGGCTTGTACGCATTCCGCTTCGCGTTTTATGCCGGAAGCAGAACGCGAAGCGCTCTTACAGCGCCTGACTTTGACCCGCTACACCGATGCCATCACCACGCGCGATGTCTTGCGCGAAGCGCCGCAGACCATCCGCAAAAACGGGTACGCACTTGACCGGGGTGGGCGCACCGATCTTCAACCATTGGAACCGTCCCGCGGCCGCCATTTGGACCAGTGGCCCATCGTTTCGCTATCCCGACGAACTGGGCCGCGTCGGTGAATACATGCGCGAACGCTACGATATTATTCGATGGCGTGTATGATCATATGCGGCTGGCCGTCCATCAGATATGCCTTCATCTCGGCTTTGTTCAGGATTTCCTTGCGCTCATCGGCGCTCAGGTCCGTGCGCAGCATGGGCACGCAGATTTTGAAATCCTTGTCCAGAACCAGCCGCTTGGTCATGGCCACATAGCCCGGCCGGCTGATGCGCAAGGTGTGGTCGCCCTTGTAAACCTGCAGGTTCTGCATGGGCGTAACACCGACCAATAGGCCGTCCAACTCGACCAGGGCCGGGTCGTCATTGGTTTCAATACTTACCGACACCCGCTCCCGTTCGGCAACGGTCTTCATTTTCTGGCTCAAGCCTTCAAGCAACAAGGGCATCAGCTTATCGATAGCCATCTGGTACATCTGGAGCAATTCTTCTTCACCCAGAAAGGTCTTTTCCGTGACGCTCTGGCGGTATTGCTGTGCAACCGTCCCCTGGGACGAAGCCAATACCGTGCCGTCCACGGGGTCCAGCGCCTGGACCATGACACGCAGCGAGATTGTTGAAAAATCTACCGGCTGCTGCCGGGTGTCGGGGTTGACCTGACGCTTGCCGGTGGACAGGCTCAATAGCCGGCCGCGCAGCACGGCATCGGCATTCAACTGTTGGGCCGCATGGATGAACGATGTGCGCGGACTATCCGAAGGATCCTGAGTCGAAGCGACTTGGTCGAGTTGACGCACAAACTCACGCCGGTCCACAATGGTGTAACTCGTAGCTGCCAACAACTTCTCGGTCAACAGGAGAAGGCCTTTTTGGGTAAAAGCGTCAACATCGACTGCGCCGCCCAAAAACGCATCGGGCTTCATGCCTGTATCGTTTTCAAAGTCGAGAACCACCAGGCGTACGCCAGCGCCAAAACACGGTACGCACAGCAACAGGGCCAGAAATATAAACGCACACTTTTTCATTTTCGTTTTCTCCTCTACTTAAAGGTTCGTGCAGAAACCGCTTTCTCAGCTTCTCCTATGTACTATGCGCTCGAACAGACCTGGTGTCAAGTGGAGTTGGGAGTTGAGAGTGTCCAGTGACGCTGATGGTGAAGCTGCACCGCGTGGAGGATCCTGCAACAAGTGATATGCCCGACGCAATCCATCGCATAGCTGGGTCCTGCAATACAGGACCCAGCACTACGGCGAGGACATCCCACATGCGCGAACTGTCGTCCTGCTGCCACATGAGCTTGACCAGCCTATTAGCTGTGGCCAATCCTTTGTAAAAAATCATGGGCGGGACGCCCCCGCTACCAGGAACCAGATCGCGGAAGTGATTTGCACCCTTCTTCCGTCAATCTTTTCTCCTTGAATCGAACCGGCATTCATGTTACTTACAAAGACACGTTTTACCCAATGTTAATTCGAGTATCGTTCGAGTCAGGAGTTGCGCCATGAAAAAGCATGTTTTCTTGTTGATGGGTTTGGCGGCATTTTCCGCTGTACGGGCGTCTGGTCAGGAATGGCGCGTGGTGGCCGCGGGTCGCATCGGTTTTGTCGTGCTGCGTGACGGAACACCCGCGTTCAGCTTGAAGGATTACTTCAATGGCATAGGCTGGAACAACCCGCGTTTCGAGCAAACACCCACGGTCGACAACGCCAAGGTGCGCGTTTTTGAGCAGAAAGGCCTTGGCTTCTACAGTCGGGGCGCTGAGAAACCGACAGGTGCCCGGATCGATCTGCGGATCGAAATAGAGCATACCGCGCCGAGCACCCTGGAGATACGCCTGGCAGCCCAGCCGGACAGCGTCACCAGCTTCGGCAATCCCAACAAGGGCATCGGCCTGGGCCTGGTGCTGCCGTCGTCCACGTATCTCGAGGAGGGACAGTGCCTGCTGGAAACAACCTCCGGACCAAAGGACCTGCCCTTCCCAACCCCACCTCGCTCCGGCTGGAACGACGTCAAAACGTTGACATTGCGCACAGCCCAGGGCGAAGAAACCCGTTTCACTTTCGAACCGCCGTTGTTCGTACACTCCGATCATGGCGAGGTGCGCCTGTTCCCCGGCGAATCCGGCGAAATCCAGCCGGGCGACACGTTTCATCAGACCATGGTGATGCAGTTGTCGGGCAAAACCGCGTTTGAACCGGGCAACCGCTGGATCGATACCAGCGATTGGATGACATACGAGCATAACGACGATTTCAAACCGGGCAGCGTGATCGGTATGGAATCGTGGCTCGAAAAACCGGCCGGCAAACACGGCTGGCTGAAGATCGACAACGACAAGTTCGTGTTTGCCGACGGCACGCTGGTCAAATTTTACGGCGTCAATATTTCCTGGGACGACATGGCCTGTCCCCATGAAGAGGCGGACCGTTGGAATGATAAATGGGCCAAGTACGGCGTCAACTTGGTTCGTCTGCACAAATTCCTCAATCCCAGTTGGGCCGGCATCCTGACCACCCAGGATCATATGGTTCCGGACCCGAATGAAATCAAGTTGTTCGATTACTATCATGCCTCGGCCAAAAAGCGCGGCATCTACCTCGGCTGGTCGCCGGTGTTCAAGATGAAGCTGAGCCCAGCCGACAAAAAACGGGTGCTGAACTATGACGAAGTGATGTACGTCAACCCCAAACAACTGATCGTGTATGGCTTGAAAAACATTGCGCCGGACATCCAGGATTTGCTCATCGCCCAGACCGTGAACCTGCTCAATCGCAAAAACACCGTCACCGGCATCCGCTACGCCGATGATCCGGCCCTGGCCTACATCGAGCTGCACAACGAAGACGACATCTTCTTCCCCTATGATAATTTCGAAAACCTGGAGCAGTCGTACCCCACCTATTTTAAAGCGTTTCAGCAGCGTTTCTGTCAATACCTCAAGAAAAAATACAAGACCGAGCAAGCGCTGAAAAAGGCCTGGGGCTCCTCCTACCCCAAAGGGCGTACGCTGGAAGCGAAAATGATCATCAACGACATCGACGTGGGTGACGACCTGCTGGAAGAGCCGGAGATGCAGGGTGATATTCGTCCGCATTATCCATCCGCGCAGATTCGTGACAAGATTACGCCGTACATTGCCGACACGCTTTATTTTATGTACCAGGAACAGAGCGATTTCTACCGCCGTTTCAGCAAAGCGATTCGCGAAGCTGGTTTCCAGGGCGCTATCTGCGGCGGTTGCTGGCAGGCCTCGTGTTGGCTGGGTCATCTCTACAATACGCTCACCGATGTCGAAGCCGGTTTTATCGACCGCCACAACTACTCGGCCACACCGCTCAACCGTCCTGGCGCGGGCAACATGAGCGTGGGCTTTCAGCAAGTCAAGAACCGGCCGTTCAACCTTTCCGAATGGGGCGGAGGTCCCGTGGCCATACCCACAGTGGCGGTCTATGGTCTGGGTTTGCAGGGATGGGACGCGCAATGTCAGTTTTCCAGCAAAGCGCCGATACTTCACAACAAGGTCGCGCGCGGCGTCAACTCGTGCTGCGATGACTTTATCCAGGTGGCTCAGTTCGCGGCCCTGTCGCGCATGGTCCACCGTGGCGATGTCAAGGAAGGCGTGATCGTGGCCAACCGCAAAATCAGCATCCCCGGCTTATACAAAGGCCAGGTCGGCCTGTACGAGCATTTCACGCTGCTGGGCGGTGGCGCCAATACCAAAGAATTCTCGGCCGCGGTGCCGCAGGCTGCGCTGATGGCCGGCCGGGTGGTGCTCGAGTACATCAAAGGGCCTGTCGCCAAGCAGCCGGTGGTCGAGAACACAGGCGACTACATCGACCGCCAACGCCGGGTGGTCACGTCCACGACCGGCCAGTTGCGCTGGGATTATTCGGGGCTCGGATTTTTCGTTGTGGACACGCCCGGCACCCAGGCCGCGGTCGGCCACATCGCGGGGCAACGTATCGAGCTGGGCGACGTGATCGTCGACGCTAAAACCGAAACGGTTCACAAGTTCTACGTTGTGACCCTAGAGCGCGAACAGCCGATCGCACAGGCTTCGCGCCTGCTGATCGCGACGTTCGGTCGCGACGCCAACACGGGCATGATGGCCGATACATTGTATGGCGACATGGTGGAAGGTACGGAACCGCTGCTGCTGGAACCGATTCGAGCCAAGATCACGTTCAAAGGCCGCAACGTCAAGAGCGTGCTGCCGCTGGACCACGCTGGTCGGCGAAGACCCGGCGCAGTGTCGCTGAACATCGAACAGCACGGAGCTGACGCTGTGTTTACAGTGGACGGTAAAACCAGCCGCACCATGTACTACCTGGTCGAGATGTAGCGGCGGTTGGGGCCACGGGTCGCTATCTGGAGGCGAACGCTACGAATCACTGTAATACGATCGGTACATGGCTGCCGTATCGGGCTTGCGCCATAGCCGTTGCGCCGTGTATAGTGCGCTGAGGCGCAGAATGTGCAACGCCCGTTTGAGGCAATTCCGCTGCCATTTGCGTGATGAGATGCGGACGTTGCCCCATAGGTAGAGCGTTTTTCCGCGTGCGCGCAGATCCAGCGCCAGTTCGACATCCTCCATCAGCGGCTGGTTGGGAAAGGCCTGGTCATCCACGATGTCTTTGCGTCGGAAAAACTGGACCTGGTCGCCGAAACTGATGCCCAGGCCTTCGGCGCGTAAGTCATTGGCCCAGTTCAGCAGCGTCGTGAAGCATGTGCGGCTGCCTGGCGTGAACCGGCCGCCTACGGCGCCGCCCACGGCATCGGGATGGGCTGCCAGTGCTTCGAGGATGCGGCTGCAGGTGTCGGGCTCGATCAGCGTGTCCGCATGTACGATCACGATCACGTCGCCGGTTGCGTGCTGCACGCCGATGTCGAGTTGACCGCCGCGGCCGCCGCCCTGGTCAAAGGGCAAGTCATGCACCAGCACTTCGGCGCCTCGCTCGCGGGCGATGTCGCCCGTGCCGTCCTGAGAACCGGCGTCCACCACGATGATCTGGGTCACCTGCTCGTTGGTCTGGATTACGTCCAGGCAGTCGCCAATGACGTTTGCTTCGTTCAAAGCGGGGATCACCACCGATACCGAGTTTGGCGCCAGCCGTCGGCGTGGCAGCCAACGGCGCGTCAACCGCAGCGTGGGGACCAGTACGGCGAAGAAGGGCAGCCACTCGGCCCATTGATATGCCGCGGATAGGCGCCAGACCGCTGCGTAGTGCATGTTGTGCATGACTTCGAACGAGGCGCCGACCGTCAGGCAGAGCATCCACCAGGCCCAGGACCGGCGCACGATGAACAGCGGGATCAGCCAAGTCAGGTACCAGTAGTGCATCGTGGGCGAAAGCAGTAGCAATGCGCCCAGCGCCGCCAGTGCGCCGCGAGCCGGGTCGATCATGAACCCGCGGAACAGAGATAGGTTATACCAGGTCACGGCACATAGCGTCAGCATCAGCAGCACGCCGCAGGTCAGGCTGGCCGGGAAGATGGCATGGTGCATGAACCAACGCAGTACGGCGTGGATTGAGCCGTTATAAGCCATGGACGAACCGAATACGGCCAGGCTTTGGAATACGCGCCAGCCGTCCCGGGGCAAGAACCAGGCAAACGGCAGCAGCGTGCACAGCGCCGCGACCCAGGCGTGGCGCAGGTTGGAGCGGTTGAGGAAAAAGGGCGCGGCCAGCACGGCAAAGTATTTGGCCTGGATCGCCAAACCCAAACAAGCGAACATGGCACCCCATTTCTTATGGGCGTGCAGCAGCAACGCGAGCGCCAGAAACAGGACCTGGATCGCGTCCAGGTGACCCTCGGCGCTGAACGCGAACAGGCAGACCGGGTTGAAAACATAGAGCCAGGCCAGCCGCAACGGTTGGCGCCTGATGTGCAGCAAGCGGATAAGAATGGCCAGCACGCCCAGGTCAGCAGCCAGCATGACCAGCTTGATGGTTATGGGATCGTACCACAACCAGGCGATCACGGAAAACAGAAGCAGTATCAGCGGTGGGTAGCAGGCAGCCAGGTCAGGGTGGTTGATGTAAGGCCATACGGCACTATCGCGCAGCGGTTCGAGCGTGGGGTCCAGCGGCGTCAGCGAGTAGGGCGACTGGCCGTTCAGCACCACGCGGCCTTCCCATATATAGCGGAACACGTCGTCGGATGCCTGCTGGGGCAGAAACAACAGGCGTGCCAGGCTTCCCGCGAGCAGTAGGCCAAGCGCCAGTCGCCGGGTTGACCAGTCGCGTGGCGTCCATACAACCAGGATCAGAGCCGCGAGCCACAGAGCGGCCCACAGCGCCATGAACAGGAACGTGCGTTTGCCTACATAACCGAGCGTGCCCATGGTCAGGCAGAGCAGCAGCGCCGCGGCCAGCATGGCCCAGAAGGGCCATGCTGGCTCGCGCCCTTGGCGGAGGAATGCGCTGTCCGCAGCGCGGCTCAACGGGACAGGCCCCGGCCAAACCCATGGCAGATGGTCAGCAGGCCCATGAACAGGAACCCGGCTGCATACACGGCCAGGAACGGTCCGACCAGCCAGCCCTGGTAAAGGAGGTAATAGTGCAGCGCAAACAGGACATAGATGCCGGCCGCCAGTTCGAACAAGGCCATGGTCGGCAGGCGCAGCCTGTAGGCTTTCTCGTTGCGGTCGCCGCGTTTGGGTGTGCGTTTGAACGGGCTCTTGACCCCGATCAGGGCTTCCACCACCGCTCGCGTGTTGCTGACCGCCAGCCCTACGCCCACCATCACCAGCGCTGGGATCCAGAGCAAAACGCGCGGCTGGCGCACATGGGTCACGGACAGGCTGTAGATGTAGAGCGAGCTGGGCGCCAGCATGGCGAACGCCATGAACACGCCGAGCAGCGTGAATACGACCGGCCCCGGGTTTATGTCCGGCGCGAACAGGATCGGCAGCGTTAGTAGGGCCTGGCACAGCATGAGCGGATGCACGGCATAATGAGTGATGTGGAAAAAGGCCAGGATTTTTTTGACCAGCGGGTTGTGCGAACGAAAGATGCGCGGCATCAGTTTCTTTGCCGTCTGCATCGAACCTTTGGCCCAACGGAATTGTTGGTTCTTGAACGCGAGCACGCTTTCGGGCAGTTCTGCGGGTACGATGACAGCCGGGCGATACACGGTTTGCCAGCCTTGGAGCTGCATGCGATAGGACAGGTCCAGGTCCTCGGTGATCGTATCCCACTGCCAGCCGCCTGCGTCGTCGATAGCGCTACGACGCCAGAGTCCGGCCGTACCGTTGAAGTTCATGAACATCTTGTTCCAGGTGCGCGCGCACTGTTCGATGACGAAATGGCCGTCAATGCCGATGCGCTGGGCACGGGTCAGCAACGAAGCTTGGGCATTCAGATGACCCCAGCGCGTCTGGACCAGGCCCATGTCAGGTCGTTCCAGGAAAGTCTCCATGGTTTGCAGCAGGAAGTCCGGGCCAGGTACGAAATCCGCGTCAAAAATGGCGATTACCTGGCCTTTGGCCTGGCGTAGGCCATGGTCCAGAGCGCCGGCCTTGAATCCCACGCGCTGGTCGCGGCGCAGCACGGCTATGTCAAGACCTTGCTGCATCAACTCGGCGGCAACGAGGTCGACCAGGGCGCTGGTGTCGTCGTTGGAATCGTCCAGGATCTGGATCTCGTGTTTGCCCGCGGGGTAGCGCATGGCGGCAATGGCGCGGATGGCGCGTTCGCACACATTATATTCATTATATAAAGGAAGTTGGGTGGTGACGTGCGGCAGGTCGGGCCGCTGCATGACGCGGTCGAGATCCAGGTCGCGCAGGGCGCGTGCGTCCGCTTCATAGTACTGCTGACGACGCCGGAACAGGACAATCATAGCGTAGGCGTGCAAGCCATAAAGAAAGAGCATGCCGCCCACCAGGAAATAAGCGGAAAACAATAACATGTAAAACGTATTCATATAAGTTCCCTATCGTGCAAAAGAAATGGTGTGATTATAAATTGTTCAAACTCCAATAACATTTTAGGTAAACTAACTTTATCTTGTTTTTTTTTCCTGTCAAGCGTTTGTATTGCGCGACTTAATCGACTGCCGAACCCGGGCTTTGTTCAAAGTCGCTTGCAAACCATTCGAAGGTATAGGCCTTCATAACAAACCCAGCTCGCGTGCGTCCTGTTCGCGATCCACATCGCGCAAAGGTTCCAGCAGACCGTACCCCAGGCCTTGTCGTTGCAGGCGCGATTCGGTTTCGGCCAGTACGCGGTCCGTGCTCCAGGGCATATTCGCGAACAGGATGCTGAGTGGCGTGGTTGCGCGACAGCCCACCAGGACATAGCCGCCGTCCAGGGCCGGACCCAGCACCACGGGGCGCCGCATCAACAGGTGCAGTGTCCTGGTATAATGGCGCGGGGCCAGATCTGGGCAGTCGCCGCCAATGGCCGCGGCTGCATCGAAACCCGCACTGAATGCCCATACAAAAGCCGCACTCAGCCGTTCGCCCAAGCCGTTGCCCTGCTGGAGCCGGACGGTCTTGTCGCGGCCCAGCCACTGGCGAAAAGCTTCGCGGTTTGCGCCGGCGCCCATTACCACCGGGGTCCATGGTCGGGGCAGCAGCGCGGCCGTGGCCATGGTCTGTTCGGCCATGCTCCGGTAAAGCGCACAGGCCGCGTCAGCACCGATGGTTGCGGCCAAACGGGTTTTGACCCGGCCTGCTGTCGGGTAGCGCAGGAAGAGCAGCAGGGCCAGACGTTGCAGCGTTGTTTCGGATTTGCCGGGATCTGGATGGCTGGTGGACATGATCAGGCTCGCGTTAGCGGACAGTCGCGTCCCAGGCATTGCGGGTTGTCGCGCCACTGTTCGCACGGGAAATCGGCGTCAGCGGTCAAGGCCAGGGGTAGCAGTTCGCGCGACAGTTCGGCTGCTTTGCGCAGGCCGATCACGGTTTCGCGCAGGCAGCAGCGCGACGCTTCATGCTCTGCGATGGCGCTTAGCACCCTGGCCGTTGCATGTTGTGCCTTGCGGCGCGCGTCAGGTTTGAGCGGGTTGGCGTCGAGGATCAGGCTGAACGC
>CAZOLK010000144.1:0-8746 GCA_964580325.1 uncultured Verrucomicrobiota bacterium
GTAAGAATACCCGACACAGCCGATACCCGACACCCTGCGCCACCGCGAAGCGGCCTATGGCGGTGAATCGCGCGAACTGGGCAACGAGGCCCACGGTCCGGGCAATGCGCTGCGCGTGGCACCCCATCCGCACAAGGTCACGGTGCCGTTGATGACCGCGTCGCGCAAAGGATTCGCCGTGACCCTTTCCTGGCCGCCCCACCAGAAAAACGTGGGCACGCTCGAACGCATGCGCAGTCCGCAGCCGGTTCTGGCCTCGCCCAATTTCATCGACCGTCGGCCCGAACATGTGATGGGCCTGATGTTGCCCACGGCCGAGTGGGGCATGGAGGAGAACGACCCGCGTGTTCAGACACTGCAACGGTGAAACACCTGTGACTTTTCGCAAAGCGGCAGGAGTGGGTTGAAAATGCTTTTCCCAGGCACTCAGCGTCACGATACGCTTAACCCGTATGCGATCAACATGGCCCGGACTGGACGTTTTCGGGCAGCAGGGCATTGGCTTGTTGCGCGGTTTGTTTCACCTGTTGCTTCAGGTCTTCTAACTCCGCGGCCAGTTTGGGATGGTGGAAGACGGTAATACCCAGGCTGCCGACGATTCGGTTTTTGTGATCGGGACAAACTGGTGCGATGATGCGCCAGCAACCTTCCGGAAAACTGCCCACACGCTCGCGTCTGGCAGTGACGCCATGTTTGCGCAGTGCTTGCAGGTGCTCGTTGATCTCGTCTTCTTCCTCCGGGTGTTGCCGGATATGGTCCGCAATTCGTTGTTCAACCCATGCCGCTTTGTTGAAGACGCAAAACGGCAGGCCAAAGCCCATGGCCAGCAAAGGGCTGCGCTCTTCGCACGGCCGATAGTGAAAGCCGCCTTCGGTCTCCGTTTTGTAGCGCAATACCATGTCGTTGTCCTCGCGTTCCACGTAAAGCGCGGATTGCTGACAGGTCTGCGCCAGCTTGTCGATCAGGGGGATGAGCAAGGTCGCTGCCCGCGGCGGTTCGGCCAAATATCCGGCCAGGCGACGTAAGCCCGGCCCTGGCGCGTAACGACCTGCGGCATTCTTGGCCAACAGCTCTTCGCGCAGCAATTGTTTGAGCAAACGCGACAAGGTCGAGGGCACCAGATGGGGAAACGCAGCCAACAGTTCGTTGAAGCCCGCGCCGGTCGGCGCAACGCAGCAACGCTCCAGTAACCGGACCGCGCGGCCCAGGGTGTTGTGTATTTTTGTAGCCATCGCCCCTGTTGTACAACCGATTCGCGCTTTTGTCTGCATGAACTTGCCGTTTTTTTCAGCCGGATGCATCATAGGATGCAGGATGCATGGAGCAGGATGCCGGATGCGACACCCGACGAGAACCCGGTCGAGGCGCTGAGCCAGGTAGTCAAACGCATCCGCCACATGCACATTCGCGACTGCAAGGGGCACCAGCACGGGCCGGGCAAGCCCGAGGACCAGGCCAGCGGTCGCGGCGACGTTGACTTGGCCGGATTCCTGCGCGTGCTGCACGAAAACAATTACACCGGCCCGGTCCACCTGGAGGTGATCGGCGCCAAAGATTATGCCTTGGAACAGTGCTGCATAATCGCCGCCGAAGCGCACGGCCACATGCAGGCCTGCCTCCAGGCCTGCGGTGCAAGATAAACGGTGCTGTTTGAAAACACCTTTTCGCCCAATGTACCGACCACGCCGGGGTATAGTTGCATGCTGACTGGCATGGACATCTTCTCCACCAACTGCGTGGCCTTGCGTCATAAGGGCGATTTGCAGGACACCATCCGCACGCTGCCCAAGATCCTGGGCGACGAAGGGTATGAGACGGTCTGCGTCGGCTTCAAAGGCAATGCCGCATCGTGCGAGTTCCAGAACTACCTGGAATTCAAAGGCCGGGGCGGTCGCGAGGAAGGCTGTCTGCGCAAGGCCGAATGCCTGAACGAGGTGGCTTCGCCGGAACTCGATCACCTGGCCAAAAGCGACAAGCCGTTCTTCATGATGCTGCGTCACATGGATCCGCACTCGCCGTACATGCCGCCGTCGCCCTACGACCGCATGTTCTACCATGGCAATGAATGCGATCCGGCCAACACCTCCATGGAACCGATCATGAACTTCAAGCCGTTCAGCGATTTCTTTGCATCCTGGATGCCCGGGGGCATCAGCGACAAGGACTTCGTCATTGCCCAGTACGATGGCGCCATCGCTTACATGGGCACCTGTATCCAGCGCCTGATCAACCATGAGTGCTGGTTCGACCATCACGGCATCTACGACGTCCCTGAAAGTGCCGCTGATCATCCGCTATCCGCAAAAGGTTCCAACCGGTCTGCGCGTGACCGGATACAACCAGCACAAGGACCTTATGCCGACTCTGCTCGAACTGGCCGATATCCGGACCGATATCCGCTTCGACGGGCGATCGCTGATGCAGTTGATCGAGGGACAGGTTCCCAGTTTTGAACCGACCTGTACATCACCGAGTGTACCTGGATGCGCAAGCACGGCTGGCGCACGCCCGAGTGGAAACTGATCGTGGCCCGGTCGACTCGAAGCGTTTCTCGGCGTCCCTTTAGCCAGGATTGCGGTCCGGTCGTGGTCCAGCAACACCTGCATGAGAGCTGGGTTACGATGCCGTACGCACCCGCCATGGCGATAGTATTTCGCGAATTCGTCATTCATTTCATCGGACATTGGGTATTCGACATTTATAATTGACCTGACTGGCTGTGATGTCTATTTTTGTCGGCGTTTTCGGAAATAGTGTTCGTTGATTGGTGAAAGGCATGGCATTATGAACAGCACAATGATCTGCGCATTGCATGCAGCATGTATATTATTGATGGCCAGCAACCTGAGTGCTGAAGACTGGCCCATGTTTCGTGGTCCGCAAGGCGTTGGCGTTTCGTCGGTGCGTGCTTTGCCCGCCTCTTTTAATGACAAGGAAGGACTGGTCTGGAAAGCTGATTTGCCTGGTCCAGGCGCATCCAGTCCCATTGTTTTCGGTGACAGGATTTACATCACCTGCTACAGCGGATACGGTGTAGCCAAAAAAGACACCGATCAAACAACCTTGACCTACCATGTGCTCTGTTTCAAGCCGGATGGCAGTCTGTTGTGGAACAAGACGCTGCCGGCCGTGACGCCAGTAGAGCCGTACAAGGGTTTTGCCGCGTTGCATGGCTATGCCTCTAGCACGTCTGTCGTGGATCAGCAAGGGTTGTATACCTTTTTCGGCGTTACCGGCGTTTCAGCCTGGTCGCATGAGGGCAACTTACGCTGGACCACACCCGTAGGCAAAAACACGCACAATTGGGGCGCCGGGCCGTCGCCAGTTTTATATCAGGATGTGGTCATTGTAAATGCCTCCGTGGAAAGCGATGCCCTGATAGCGCTCGATAAGAAAACAGGCAAGCAGCGCTGGCGTCACCAGGGCATGGAGCGGTCTTGGAACTCGCCCATCGTGATCCAGACCGGCAATCGTGCCGAGTTGGTCGTGCACATCAAAAATCGCGTCCTGGCTTTTGATCCGCTGAAAGGTACGCCGCTCTGGAATCATAAAGGGATTCCCGATTACGTTTGCCCCAGCATTGCCGCCAAAGATAACGTCATTTTCGTTTCAGGTGGGCGTCGGTCGCAAACCATTGCGCTGGAAAGCGATGGCCACGGCCAGGTACGCGAACGTTGGCGTATCGACGAGGGCAACAATGTCTGCTCACCCGTGTATTATCAGGGCCACATCTATTGGACGCATGACCGGCGCAGTCGCCTGTATTGCGTCAACGCTGAAACCGGTGACATGGTTTACGAAGAACAATTGGAGCCCAGGTCCCAGACCATCTATGCCTCGCCGTTGATTGCGGATGAAAAAATCTATCTGGTCAGCCGGACCAAAGGTATTTACGTCGTGGCTGCCAAGCCTGAATTCGAACTATTGGCTCATAACGTATTTGCTTCCGATCCCAGTATTTTCAATGCCAGCCCTGCGCCGCTGGCACCCAACCGCCTGCTGATCCGCAGCGACAGGGCATTGTATTGTATTGGTAAATAAGATCGTATTTTTATAGTTGAGCCGATGGCATGAGTGAAAAAGCTTTAAGCTTTGTTTGATTTCTCGTGTTACTGTGCTATATTTATGAATGATATTATCCGCAAGTATTCATTCAAAACACAGATATCGCAGCAGACAAAATCACAAAACCATCCAATATTTTCACTGGTCCCTCCGTTGTTAAAGATACGAACCAACGATTAGGAGACAACGTATGTTTACTTGGACAATGCCTCATATCGAAAGGGTGAACCAGCCTGGCCTGTGTATAGTTACTTTATGTCGAGATAGTTGCGAAGAATGTTATGCCACGGTCACACCGCTTGGCAACGAAAGCGTGGAAGCCATGTTCCGGCGCGTGGCCCATGCGGTCAGAGAGCGCAAGGCCGTGCCGGTCAGCCAGGAAGTCTTTCATATGGGCGCCCATCGCGATGCGGCGCTTGGCTGTATGTGCGAGGCGTTCGGTGAAATCCGCTGGCCCATAACCTGGATCGAGGATGGCAACGGCATGCCGCCGCTTGCCGGTGCCTGTGTACATGCGGTCAGCGGCGGCCAGGTGCAACCGATATATCGCCATGACTGCGTCGTGGGTTCGCTCTATGAGGATTACCTGGCCCATTACGTTGTACTCGGCGATTTGCGCGACAACGAGGTTTGCAATTCGCACGTTGACCAGGCGCGTCTCGTTTTCGAGGACATGACTATCTTGTAGAACGAAGTGGGCATGGATTTCTCCCGGGTACTGCGCACCTGGTTCTATAACGA
This sequence comes from uncultured Verrucomicrobiota bacterium, assembly GCA_964580325.1. Taxonomy (GTDB): domain Bacteria; phylum Verrucomicrobiota; class Kiritimatiellia; order CAYTQP01; family CAZOLK01; genus CAZOLK01. The sequence continues at coordinate 4,807 of CAZOLK010000144.1, forward strand.
CGATATCCTGGGCTGGTACGCCGATTTCAACCGCGTGCGTACCGCATTTTTCAAGGATCACGGCGTTTTTGACGGCCTGGTCCCGGCCAGCACCGGCATTGGCGCACGCAACCCGTTCGGCGCGGCGTTGACGGCCAGCCTGATCGCGGTTAAACCCAAAAACACCGATGTCAAGTCGTTTGCGGTACCCTCGCCCTTGCAATGCCCAGCCCTTGAATACGGCAGCAGCTTCAGCCGCGCTGTGGAATACACGGCGCCGGACCACCGTCGCTTATGGATTTCAGGTACAGCCAGTATCGAGCCAGGCGGCGCCACCGTGCACCTGGGCGACGTGGTCGGTCAGGTCAAGTTGACCATGGAGGTGGTCGAAGCCATCTTGACCTCGCGCAATATGAGCTGGACCGATGTGTCCCGCGGCCTGGCCTACGCCCGGTATGCGGACCAAGCCGGCGCATTCAGCGACTATTGTCGGACCCGGCCGTTGCCCGATTTCCCCGTGATGCTGACCAATAACGTGGTCTGTCGTGACGACCTGCTCTTCGAGATCGAAGTGGACGCTATGCAGGCCAGATCGCCCGATCAACATTGAATTTGGGCCTTACGAACCCATCACCAATGACAGGGATGCGGTTCCGCGGTATTCGCGCGCGCTGATGCCTTGGATGCTTTTGAACAGCTTGGAAAAGTGATAGGGATCTTCGATGCCCACCATTTCGCCGATCTTGGCGACCGGCAGATTGGTCGAGGTCAGCAACCGTGCGGCCTGCGCCATACGACGTTCTCTGATCCAGCCGGCCGGCGCGCTCCGCAGGCAATTGTGGAACAGGCGTGTTACTGTGGCGCGGCTGCAATTTCCTGCCCGGGCCAGCGCGTCTACGTCCAGCTCCTGGTTCAGGTGCTCCTCGATGTAGTTCAGCATGTGCTGTAGATTCGCGGAAACAGGTTTGTGCTGTTTCAGCCATTGCGCCAATTCGACGATTTCGGCCAGCAGCAACCGCGCGAGCATGCGCGCTGTCTCCGGCTGCGGACCGTTTGCCGATTGGAAGTGTTCGACGCAATAGGTGCATAAATGCAGCAGCTTATGGTTTTCGGGCAAGGGAAAGCAAGCCGGTCCCGCGATATCGGCAATGGGCAGGTCGTGGCGTGCGCTATCCTCGGGATGTCGGCTTTCGCGACGATGCGCCACGCGAAAGTCCACGGTACCCGACACCAGCCACGGAATGAGGTGGATGCCTGCCACATGAAACGGATGCTTCTCATCGGCTTCATACGTGATGTCATGATTCCAGGGCAACACCAGGAAGAGGCCCGGCTGGAGCGTGGAGGCGGCGCCGTCAATACGCACTGTTCCGCGACCGGATAGGCACCAGAGCAGCATCCGGCTCTGCACATGGGGATTGCGTACGGTCTGACCCGGTCCAAACCGAAAATAGTTGGCCAGCACCGCCGCTGCATGTTCAAAGGTTTCAGCCATTATGATGCAATTGGTTAAATAATATGCCCTATTTTCATTTTCATGAGCTAAATATACAAATAATGAGTCATGCAGCCATTGTCAAGCACTTGGTATTATGGCAGGTTGTGAAAAAACGAAAGGGCTTGTATGATGAAAAAAGATCGCATGACATCACGAGAACGCGTCAAAGCGACGCTGGCATGCACCGAACCTGACCGTGTGCCGCGCGGTTACAGCGGCAATCCCGGCATCACTGATCGGCTCGAGGCTCATTTCAACCATGGCGACCATTACGATTGGGGTCGTTATGAGCTAAAATGCGACGACCGCAGCCTGCATACCAGCTACACGGGACCGCGTTTGCACGCAGAAGTGCCTGACCGCTCGGTCAATCCGCAATGGGGCATTCGCACGCGCTGGATCGAACATGGCAGCGGCGGTTATATGGATTTCTGCGATTTCCCGCTCAAAGACCTGGACCCGGACATGCTGGCTGCCTGGCCCATGCCGTCGCCCGACGATTTCGATTACGACAGCATTGAAGCCCAATGTCGCAATGCCGATGATCTAGCCCTGTTTGTCGGCGGTGCGGGTACGGGCGACATCATCAATTCGACTGGCATGCTCTGTACCATGGAGGAGACGCTGGTGGGGTTGATCAGCGAGGATGAGGGGCTGTTGCATTTCATTGACCGACGTCTGGACGTGCACCTGGTTGTGCTGGAACGCACCCTGGAACGGGTCGGCGGTCGTGTGGATTTCATGTGGCTGGGCGAAGACCTGGGCACCCAGCGTGGGCCGATCATCAGCCTCGATTTGTACCGTAAAGTGCTGCGCCCACGCCACCAGCGCTTTGTCGACCTGGCCAAAAGCTATAACCTGCCGGTCATGATCCATACCTGCGGCTCCAGCAGTTGGGTCTATGAGGATTTCATCGAGATGGGCATCAATGCCGTGGACACCTTGCAACCCGAGGCTGTGAACATGTCGCCGGAATACCTGAAAGAGCATTTCGGCGGGCGTCTGGCCTTTCACGGCTGCATCTCCACGGCCGAACCGCTGACCAACGGCACGCCCGAAGAAGTGCGCGAAAACTGCTGTCGCACGTTGGATACGCTGATGCCCGGCGGCGGCTATTGGTTTGCGCCGACCCACGCGATCCAGGACAACACGCCTACTGAAAACGTGCTGGCCATGTACCAGGCAGCCGAAGATTTTGGCTGGTATAGTTGAGGCGGAGAGTCGGGTACGAATACAAAGCCCGTTATCGCAAGTCGCGATGACGGGCTTTGAATTTAAAGGGCTGGGGCCGCTGCTTACTTCAGTAGCTTGATCAGCTTGGGCACCACGGCTTTGAGGTCGCCGACCACTTTGTAGTGCGCGATCCGGAAGATCGGCGCGTTGGCGTCGATGTTGATGGCCACGATTTTACGCGCATCCATCATGCCGACGCGGTGCTGCACCGCGCCGCTGATGCCGCAGGCGATATACAGGTCCGGTCGTACTGTGGCGCCGGTCTGGCCGATCTGGTGGTCGGCCGGCAGCCAGCCTGCGTCCACCACTGCGCGGGTCGCGCCGATTTCCGCACCCAGTGCTTCGGCCAGTTCACGGATCATGGCAAAGTTCTCGGCCGTGCCCACACCGGCGCCGCCGGATACGATAATCTTGGCGTCTTTCAGGTTGACCGTTTTCTTGGCCACATCACGCTTGAGCACTTTGGCCACGCTTGCCGCGTCGCTCAGCGACGCTGCCAGCGTTTGCACTTCACCCTGTTTCGCAGCATCGGGTTCCGGCATATCGGTCACCACACCGTCACGGAACGAGACGACCAGGGGTTTGTCCGCCGCGGGTGCAAAATGGGTCATGACCTTGCGGTCGAACTCATAGCGTTTGACTATGGTCTTGCCGTTCCGGGTCTCGACCGCGTCGCAATCCAGGGCGCAGGCGCTGCCCATGGCATGGGCCACGGCCGGGGCCAGGTCGTTGCCTACCGTGGAACCGGGAAAAAAGACCAAATCCGCGGCCTGTTCCTTGAGCCAGCCGATCAGTGTGTCGCGATAGGGTTGGACCATATAACTCTCCAGACCCAGGTTGTCAGCCGCGGTCACGCTGTCCGCACCATAGGTGAACAGCGGGGCCAGCGCATCCTTGATGTTCGCGCCCAACGCTACGCAACTGACTTTGCCGCCGTTTCGGTCAGCCATGCGTCGTGCCTGGACCAGGCATTGCAGACTCACATCGTGCAGAACTCGATCATCAACTTCAGCAAAAACTACGATATGCGACATGTTATTCTCCCTTTAAAACTTCATCCAGCATGGTTTTCAAGGCTGCTTCATCCTCGGGATCCACTTCTTTGGATTCGATGATGCGCTGCTCGACCGGCTCGAGGCGGATGCGTGCAGTAGTTGCCGACGCAGCCGGATCCGCCGCGTCCAGGTCGGCCGGGGCCAGTTCGGGAATGGGGTTCTTCTTCATTTTGAG
>CAZOLK010000144.1:8756-13030 GCA_964580325.1 uncultured Verrucomicrobiota bacterium
TTTCTCTTTCGTGTTTTTCTTTTATTTGTTTTTCTAACTCTCTCTTTTTATTTTCTGCTAACTTTCTTTCTTCTTCATTTTGAGCTTAAGCATGGCCTTGGCGCTGCGCGGCGCACGCGGGTCGTCTTCCAGCAGGGCTACGCCCACGGAAAACAGAGCAGGAAACGCTACCTGCACGTATTCATAGCCCATTTCAATGGCACGCTTGCCCACTGCGCGTTCCTCGTCGATCTCCTCCAGACTGTCGATCCAGCTCACATGCTCGATGCCCAGTTCCGCGGCCAGGTGTACGCCTAGCAGCGAGTTCTGTTCATCCACGATGGTGGTGCCGGTCAGGATCATGGTATACTCGCCCAGCGTACGCACGGCGCCGGCCAGCAGCGCGGCCGTGGCCTGGGCATCCAGTTCGCACGGGTCGGCCGTGATCCGCCGCACTTCGTCCACGCCGCGATACATGCACTCGCGCAACACATCGACATCGCGTGGAACGCCCACGGACAGGACCGTGACCTTGCCGCCGTGTTCATCCTTGACACGCAAAGCCATTTCCAGTGCGTTCAGGTCTTCGGGTTCAAAACGGGTTGTCAGTGCGCCGGCCTTGATGGAGCCGGCATCGTCCAGCACTTCGCCGACCAGGTCGCGCGTGTCCCATACTTCTTTGACTACTACGATGAAATGACAGGCCATTACATCCTCCTCTCTCAGGGTTCAGCCATGTTTATACTTAACGCCCATGCCGCCGTCCGGGTAGGTCCAGGTGATGGCACCTTCTTTATCCAGCATGCGGCAGGATCCGCATTCGAGACAATTCTCATGGGAGACGACAATATCCTCTTCATTGGTCGGATCCACTTTATAGACCTCGGCCGGGCAAAGCTTGGGCAGCACCTTGTTCAAACCGCTCTGTCTGAGCTTTTCTTGGTCCACTTCAATGTGGCTGTGGGCCGTGTCCGGTTCGTATTTGGTGCGGTAGAGTTTGTCTTCGAGCGACAATGTTTCGTGATTTTCAGCCATCTGGCAACATCCTTTTGCTTGGTTATGACATGATCATCTTGCGCGCACGGAATGCGTCGTACATGAATTTAAACAGCGGCAGCCCTTTCATAAACCGTTTAAAGGCCTTTCGCTGGGTCTGCTTTTTGGTTTCCGCTGATGTGACCGTGAAATAATCAACCATCAACTGCACGACTTTGGTCGGGTAGAGCGCGAACAGGTTGGGCGTGGTTTCCATGATGTGCGGAGTTTTGCGAAAGCTCTTGAGATCCTTCATCACCACACCTTTGCGGATTTTATCCTGGTAGGCCGAAAGCGTCCTTTTTGAGAAGTCGCCTTTCTTTTTGGCTTCGACCGCGGTTTCGCCGGCCAGCTTGCCGGCTTCCATGGCATGGTTGGTGCCTTCTTTATATAAGGACATGTTGACGAACCCGGCGGCATCGCCGACAATCATCACGCCGTTGCCGGCCAGTTCAGGCACGGCGTCGTAACCGCCCTCGGGAATGAGATGGGCCAGGTACTCGATCAACTCGCCGCCGCGCAAATATTTGCGCACCACCGGGTGCTGCTTGAATTTATCCATGATCTCGTTGGGGCTGAGCCCGGTTTTCTTGACCGACTCCAGTTTGGCGGCAATGCCGACATGCACGGCTTCTTTGGCCGTATACATGAAACCGCCGCCGACCAGGCCTGCAAAAGGCAGGCCGAACAGGTCGATGGCCACGCCCTCGTTCTCTTCCAGGCCGAACCGGTCTTCTATTTTTTCGCACGGCAGTCCGATCACTTCCTTGACGCCCAGGGCAAAATCAACGGCTTCCTTTTTCTGAGCCAGGTTCATCTCGCGAATCACTTTTTCGGTGAGCAACCCGTTGGCGCCGTCGGCCAAAACGATTACGTCAGCGTAAAATTCCTCGTCGCCGCGGATCTTGACGCCAACGGCTTTCTTGCCGTCCACGAAATTTTCATAGATCAGGTCCTCGGCCACCATGCCCTCGACCATGGTGGCGCCGGCCTCTTCGACTTGGGAGGCGAACCAGCGGTCGAACTGGGAGCGGAAAACTACGAACGTATTGTTATACGGCGGCGCTGCCCAGTCCTGGGATCCGAAATCCATGCCGGCGTGCAGACCATCGCCGAGAAAGATGACCTGGCGTTTGGATACCGGGCGCTCGATGGGCGCCTGCTTGTAAAATTCGGGAATCAGCTCGTTGATGACAGTACCATAGAGAAGACCGCCCATGTTTTTGGAACCCGAATATTCACCGCGCTCGATAACGGCGACTTCCAGCCCCTGTTTCGCCATGGTATAGGCGGCGGCCAACCCGGCGGGACCGCCGCCGACCACGATGGCGTCCATTTTGACTCTATCTTCAGATGCATCTGAAGCCATAATGCATGTCTCCATGAATGTAAGGTATAAAGGGTTAAGTCACGCACTATTTGCCAAATAAACGGACAAGTCAAGCGGGAATTGCGGTAAGCAACCCGTGACAATCACCCCATTTCTTCGTGCGTTTCTTTTTTGAGACGCTTCAACCTGCCGGACAGGGTCACTTTTTTGATCTGGCTCATCCGCTCGCTCATCAACACGCCGTCAAGGTGGTCCAGTTCGTGTTGTATTGCCCTGGCCAGCAAGCCTTTAGCCTGTATTTTGCACGCCTGGCCATTGCGATCCTGGTAGGTTAGCGTCACTTCATAGGCGCGCACTATCGGTGTATAGATGCCGGGAAAACTCAGGCAGCCCTCGTCGCGGTTGATTTTGCGGTCGGAATGTGCAGTGATGACCGGATTGATCAAGACCAGGGGCATGGCAATGTCCGGGTTTTCGCGCTCTTCGGTATCTTCGGCCACATCGCACTCCGCGGGCACATCGATCACGCACAGCGCTTCGGTGCGGCCCACCTGCTGCGCGGCCAGGCCAAGGCCCTTGGCTGCATACATGGTCTCGATCATGTCGTCAACAAGGCTCCGCATCTTGGCATCGACCTCTTCGATACGTATCGATTTCTCCCTCAACACTGGATCGCCATACTTGTGTATCTTCAAATTCATCTGACTCCAACTCCACTTTCCCGGATGCGTGCACCCGTCAGGCTGAAAAAGACAATGGTTCACGGGAACGCGATCAGCCCATCGGTTGCATCCCCGAAAATCTTCTTAATAAACACATCTTGCGGTTTTTTTCAACATCGGTTATCACAAGATGTCCATTGTAAGTGTTAAATGAACCATGAACGATACTTTAATCATAATACCAACATATAATGAGAAGGATAACATCGAGGGCATTGCCCGCGCCATCCTCGATGTCATGCCGCTGACAGACATTTTGATCGTGGATGATAATTCACCCGATGGCACGGGCGAGATCGCCGACCGTCTGGCCGCGGGCGATGCGCGCGTGCACGTCCTGCATCGCGAGGCCAAGCAGGGTTTGGGTCGCGCTTATATCGCCGGCTTTAAATGGGCACTGGAACACAGCTATGGCTATATTTTTGAAATGGACGCCGATTTTTCCCACAACCCGCGGGACATACCGGCAATCCGCGAGGCAGCCGAACAGGCCGATCTGTCGCTAGGCTCACGCTATATCGGCGGCATCCGGATCATCAACTGGCCATTGAGCCGTCTGATTCTCAGCAAAGGCGCCGCTGTCTATGTCCAGTGGGTCACTGGCATGCCTTATAGCGACCCGACCGGCGGTTTCAAGTGTTACCGCCGTGAAGTGCTGGAAACCATTGACCTCGATCGCATCGCTTCCAACGGGTACGCGTTTCAGATCGAAATGACGCACCAGGCCTGGCGCTTCGGTTTTCATATTGTCGAGACGCCGATCACGTTCGAGGAGCGCCGTTCCGGGCATTCCAAGATCAGCGGCTACATCATTCGCGAAGGGCTCTGGATGGTGTGGAAGCTGTTGATCTGCTGTAGGTTCAAGCGCTGGCCCGGTCCCATGCACCCCAGGAGCGTCAAAGCGGTCGCGCCTCAGCCCGACCAGGATGATCCCTCGTGACCGCGAACGCGCCTCCTCAGTATCGTTGGACGCTACGATTGGCCTGGGATCTTTTCCGCACCATGCGACCGAAACAATGGACCAAGAACGGCCTGGTTCTGGTCGCCTTTTTCTTTGCCCTTGGCGATCCGGTCCAGGGCATCTCGCGGATGCACTTTTTCACCGCGCTCCAGGCCGCGGTTCTGTTTTGCATGGTCTCGAGCGGCATCTACCTATTGAACGACATCAGGGACCGTGAACGGGACCGCGCCCACCCAGAGAAGTGCAT
>CAZOLK010000145.1:0-13016 GCA_964580325.1 uncultured Verrucomicrobiota bacterium
TTGCAGGAACGAAGCATTCAGCAGGCTAAAGCCTGGACTACGAACGTAATCCGACCTCTCCACGGCTGGAATCCAATTGTCGCGAGCTTTGTCGATCTCCTCGTGCTCGGCCCCTACTCGACCGCGTCTTCTCTGACAGTCAGCGACCTGCTCGCCCATGACTTCCTCAAGCCCACCAGCATGCGCAGGCTCTGTAAGAGTTCTTCCTTCAGGTTCTCGTGATTGAAGACCCTTGGCTGGCTCGCGACAAAGATTGGGACAAAGCTTGCGACAAAGCTCCGAACCGCCACGAAAACGCATATCGCTTGTCCTGCGCTGACGGGGCATTGTTCAACCTGATCCTGATCGATGTTTTTCACCATCTGCAATACCCAGGACTGGCGCTGCGCGAATTTCGGTCGCGTTCTACCGCCGTCCAGTGTAAACTTAATACCCAGTTGGCAAGCAGAAAGTAAACAAAAAAAGACACAGGCTGGTAAGACCTACCAGCCTGTGCCAAGAATGCTCAGGAATACTGGTTACGTTCAGAGGGGGGTACGAAAGATCATTTAGAGGGGAGAACTAAAAGGTGAGAGGTTTAGTTGTAGGATTTATTACGGCGTCCACCGCCGTGACGGCGATTGCCGTCATGTCCGCCGCCGCCTTGATCCATACCGCCATGATTGTTGTAGGCAGGCTGACGCTGCTCGCGTGGCTTGGCTTCGTTGACGACCAGGGCCCGACCGTCCACTTCACGACCATTGAATGCATCGATGGCTTTTTGCGCTTCATCTTCACTGCCCATCTGAACAAACGCAAATCCCCGCGATTTGCTGGTCAACCTGTCCAGGATAAGCGTACAATGGGAAACATCGCCCACCTCTGAAAACAAGGACACAACATCGTCCTCCCCAAAGGAATACGGCAAGTTCCCGACATATAATCTCGTTTGCATCTCTACTCTTTCTTTTTTTAGGTCAATATCTATCGCTTCCAGGATCGTGCACGTCCGATCACGCCAACGCAGTGCAGGCAGGGAAAGGTTGCTTCAATCCTATTTCCATTAAAGAACTTATAACGAAAATAGCAATGTTATTCTTTGGATTCTTTTTGCTGCGACGACGATGGCCGCCTGGAACGGCGTCTGCGCTTTTTCTGGTTGGCGCGCTGCCCCTGCTCTTCGCCCGCTTTCTCGCGATCCCGTTCATGGCGGCGCGGCGGGCGTGGCAAAGCCAGCCACTCGTCTTCGGGATGGCGATAGGTGAGAGGGTGGCCAAGGTATTCTTCGATTTCAGGCAGGTAAAAAGATTCCGCCTCGCAGGCGAACATGACCGACGTACCCGTGGCTCCGGCACGTCCCGTGCGGCCGATGCGATGCACGTAATTTTCCGGATCCTGGGGAACATTGTAATTGATAATGTGGCTGATGCCCTCGATATGCAATCCGCGCCCGGCCACGTCCGTGGCCACCAGCACAGGCACTTCGCCTGAACGGAAGCGATCCAGGGTTTTGATCCGCTTGTTCTGGGGTACGGAACCGGACAGCACTTCACTGGGGATATCATAATCGCCCAGGCGCTTGTGCAACCGGCGCACGCCCTCGCGCCGATTGGCGAAAATAATGACCCTAGTCGGCTTTTCACGCTGCAGAATGTTATAGAGCAGAGCGAATTTATCGCCGGCTGTGACAATATACACCTGCTGATCGACCGATTTGGCTGCCACCTGTTCCGGTTCGATTTCCACCCAGACCGGATCCACCATCCAACTCGAGGCCAAGCGGGTCACGTCCGTGGTCAGGGTTGCGCTGAACAGCAGGGTCTGGCGCTCGGTCTTGGGCGGGGTGGCATAAACAATGGTCTTCACATCCGGAATAAAACCCATGTCGAGCATGCGGTCCGCCTCGTCGATGACCATCATTTTCACGGTTTTGAGCCGAATATGCTCGCGCCGCATGTAATCCATCAACCGGCCGGGCGTGGCCGCGATAATGTCGATCCTTGTGTTCTGTAAGGCCTTCTTCTGCTTCTCGAAATCGTGGCCGCCATAGACCGCCAAGGTGTTGATGCCACAGTATTTACCGATATCCTCGGCATCGTGCGAAATTTGCATGACCAGCTCGCGGGTGGGCGCCAGGATCAGGACATAAGGCTCGCCGAGACGGCGGGTGGTGCCGGGAATCTCCTTGCGCAACTGGTAGAACGCGTTGATCAGAAACGCAGCGGTCTTGCCGGTGCCGGTCTGGGCCTTACCAGCCGCGTCTTTGCCTTCGAGCGCCAGCGGAATCAACTGAGCCTGGATCGGCGTGCAATACTGGAAATTCAGCTCGCACAAGGCGCGCATGATCTCCAGCGGCAGATTCAATTCATGAAAGCGGGTCTTGCCTTCAACCACGGGCACCTCGTAGTGCGACAAGTCCCAGGAGGGCATATCGACAACCGGCTCCAACAACACCTCTTCCGATTTTGGTTTGGGGGCACGCCGCTTGCGACGCCGTTTCTTTTTCGGCTTCTCGGCAGTTTCTTCTGGCGGGAACATAGAACGCCGTTCACGGCTCTTTTGCTCCTCCTCCTGCTTTTTGGGGGTCGATGTACGGACAAACAATTTTTTTATAAACGATGAAATTTTCTTGGCAATCATCCACTCACCTGGTAACACTTTAATGCACATTCAATGCTGTTTCTATTCACTTCAACCAATATCGGGTTCCACGGCCTGTCGTCGCCTCTTGAATTATCATGGGCTCAATCAAAAATAATCGTGATGCTCCTTGCCGGCAAGCCAATCGGTGCTAGATTACCCCCTTTATGCATGAAAGCAACAAAAAAAAGAAAAAAGCTGTGTTGGAAGATGTGTTTTCCCGCTGAATCCACTTAACGCGCCCCCCCCCCCCTAATCGCTTTGAAACGTAACCCCCCCCGAACTTGCCATGGATTACGCCATGCTCGGGGGGGGTAAGCATACGAGTTAAGGATGCACTAAGGGTTTACGCTCAAATCGCTTTGAAACGTACCCCCCCCCCGAACTTGCCATAGATTATGCCATGCCATGCTCGGGGGGGTAAGCATACGAGTCAAGGATACACTAAGGTTTGACGCTCAAATATCCTGTTCCAGTGCGGTCCTGAATTATCTGGACGCGAGACCATGGAACCTCCATACAATACTGAATTGGGATGTATGGGATAGGGAGAACGGTGCAGGAAACAGTTGACATCAATAATCATGTGCGAACCATGGCTTTCGAACGGGCTGAGGTAGTTATCCAGCGGTTCGGGAAATACATCCATGCCGGCCGTAGCCTCTCCTTCAACCAGGATCCAGTTTGAATTTAACTGGATCATATCAAAGGTATTCCAAACAATCCCATCCATCACTCTTATCGCCCTTTTCAGCTCTAAGGGTGTCGGATTAGGAACCGATAGTTCATATATCGTGCCTTTAAAGAAATCTTTCAGAAAGGCTTCTGAAAACAAGGAATAATCATGTTGGCGAGTGATGATATCCGAACGGTTGGTATACGGCTGATACAAATCCTGATCATAGCATTTTTCGTTTTGTTTCGGGTCAGCTTTGGTAGGATACAAACCAAACCGGATCGAATCGGCGATAAGACTAGCCATTCTGGGCGTGATCCGATTGGTGCCTAGCGCCATGCAGTGTGGGCCATAGGTCATGCCATAGGGCAAACCGATAAAAAGCGCTGCCGTAGGCGCGTCGTGATAACGTTTGCGATTCGGATTCAAGAATCCGTTGCGGTAATAGTAATTAGTCGTATTGACCCACCTATTGTTTTCCCATTTCATAACCTGATTGGTATAGGTGATTTCCGAGTTGCGCTTGGTTACAATATCCACCATCATCGGCCAGGTGGACGGTCGCAAAGTATCGCCATTTTCATTGTACGGTGCATCAAACAAATCATTCACCCAGAAATCGCCGTCATCATTGACAGATAGGAAAGGCTCGTCGAATTGACCTTCATTGACCAAACCCATCGTACTGTTGGTCTGTTGTATCCAATGGGCATCCAACCAATTGAAGCGCGGATCTTCAACGTCAAGAAAATTCTTGTATCCCCAATCCTCGGAGCTATCACTTGTACACTGCTTAACAAGTGAATTGGTCATGTAAATTTCGGTATAATCCACTAAGTCGCCGTTATCGTGATACAAACTGAATACAAACAGGTATGGACCGAATTCAGAGCTATTGATTTGTGCAGCCGACCATAATGTGTTGGTGCCTTTGGAATGCATGGTCACTTGTTTGACAATGCTGCCTGGGTCCGGCCAAGGTGAAAAAGCATTCTCAGGTGGTGCATCGATTGCGGGAAAGACACCATTGGTTTTGTCCGAAACGATCATTTCAAGATTGTAATTATCTGTATTTGTACCGGCAAAGGGCCAGATCAATTCTATATCGATATTGAATATGATTTGGTATCGATACTCGTATGAACCGGGTGCAAGCGTTTGCCGCAACGATTTGCCTTGCAATTCGATATTGAATTCATTGAACATCGGATGGCGTTCTCCGGAAGGCCCTTCAATGTTATTGACTTGACGATCTGTATCCATTTGGTCTTGATAATAGTCCGCTAAGTAATTCGTTTGCGCATTCGTCAAGAGGTTTGTGAGATTTGTTAAAAACGCCAGGTTGACGAAATTCGCATCTTTTTTGCAAGTTCGCTGTTTGATGATCCCATTAGTGCTAAGGTAACAATCCGCGGCATAAGAAAACCAGGTTGTGTTGGAACGCATGGTCTTCGTGTTACGTGCATTATAAGATGGGTCGAAATCACAGCGGCCCATAAAAACATTGGTCACCCGGTTAGGCGTTTTATTGTTGCTGGCCATTGGATCGATGATGATACGCGGGAATGGTGTGACTATGTCCCTTTTGCCGTCAGCGATTTCCCATAACGATTTCCAGGCACGGAACATATGGATGTAATTCGGCGTCCATTGGGTCATATCGTGGTAGTTCCAGCACTGGATGCCATGCTTAAGGTTCGTATAACATTCCGGATTATTCAAATCACCATAAGCGATGTCCATTTCCCATGTGGTATCGCCGTCGTTACGGGCAAACCCTTCGTTGAACTCGGCACGGTTGGTGCCCTGCAGACAGTTGAGATCGAGCAATCCCTCCAAATTGACCGCAAGGAAATAATACATGCCCACCAGAGGAAAGTTGTTTGGGTTATTGTCCTGGCCAAACTCGTTGATTGGCCTATACCAACCGCCGTCCGTGGGTCGCCAGAGGTAGGAGAGATTGAAACCGGGCGTTTCGAGACAGTTGCTGGTGATCGATTCGTTAAAGGCGCTAGAGCAATCCGAATAGACACGGATGTTGGCTATGTAGGGGCCATCTTTGTTGTTTTGACGTTTATAGGGATCGTTTTTTGGAAAGTTGTAATATTTAGCGGTCTTCATGGTGATGCCTTTATGTGCACCGCCGCTATTGGGGCTGGCCGACATTTCGACATAGCCGTAGAGCTGTTTGTCGATGTCCTGCATGATCCTGGCTCTGGCGGTCGAGCCGATGAACTGTTGCTTGGCATAATATATGGAATACTCGGCCAATTGACGCTCCACGCGCATATCGATGCTGAACGCCACGGCGTATAAGGTCAGAATGGCCAGAAAGCCCAATACAATAATCAGGGCAATGCCTTGCTGATCCTGTTTGTTTTGTTTTACCGATTTCATTGCGATTCTCCCAATCGTTTTCTCATTTAGGTTTAGCTTACCACATGCTAGGATTGTATTCCCACCAATGCTCAGGCACCAGGTCGCGGTAGTAAGACCATTCCTCATAGATCTTCTGCGTACGTCGCCGCTGCTTCATCCGCATCCGGCGAAAATAGACTTGTTCGTTCTTACGAATGAAATCCTGCATGGTGGCCAGGGAAGCCGCACTTTCACCCGTGCTTTCATAATAATCCCAATACATGGAAGCCTGAGAAGCATCGCTGTCGCCGAGGGTGGCGAAATACACGTCAACATATCGCGGCACAGAATTAGAGTATTCGCTTTTAGGTTCCAGCGTCACATGGTGTTCGGAATTATAGATTGTACCCCTGTAGTTTGATCTGGACGTATTGAGGCCTTCTATGTTCGGCGCTGTTTCGTGATTGAAAGAAGGTAAATTCCTGCGCCCCTCAGGCAGCAGTTGAAACGCGGTGACGTTGTAGATGAGGTCATGCCCCTGACCGCCAGAAAGAATGGGATAGGTCTTTGACGAAAAGCGTTTGAAAAAGAGGGGGCTACTGTCGATTTCGGATCCCATGGGATAACAATCATGGAAGTGATCAGGACGGTATATGGTGAGCGCGTTGGGATAATATTTCAAGGTGTAATAATGTTTTTTCACCTGGGTGTTCTCGACTTCGATGACATGAAAACGATTTAAACCTCCATTGTGGTGATTATTGTCGCTGCCGCCGGGATTGCAATAATAAGACCAGAATTCGATGTCATAGGCCACACGGTTCTTGTCAAAATACATCTGCGCTGGATCGTCCGTGTCATAAGACCAGTTGCCCTTGAATCCGACTTTCTTGGTCATATTGGTTCTGAGCCGAAACTGGGGATACCATGGAGCAGTGTCCGCCATGGTCAGTCTTTCACCCATGAACGTCATCAGAAAGCGTGCGTATTCATCCATGATCACCAATTCACGAGCGCGTTGAAACGTGATGAGTGTGTTGGAATAAACCCTGGTCAGCATGATGACCAAGATGGCGAGGATGCCCATGGAAACCAACAGCTCGATCATGGTGAAGGCCGTCTTTTTTTTCTTATTTGCATACAAGCGCATGTTGAACTCCTTTACTATATTATTGAAACTTGTCAGCGTGTTGACCGCCTTCAAAGAAGATTTCATAATAGAAGGCGTAATCCGGTTCATCGTAGAGATGGAGGGGCACGAATTCGCGCATCCACAGCTCCAGTTTGAGACCCATCAACCGCGGATTGTCCGCAACGTCGCCAATGAATGCACGATAGTTGATGGTATTGTAGTCGAGTTCGGTTTTATACCACTTGATGTTCCGCATGGGGGGATTGCTGGCAGTGTTCAGGTAAAAGATGATACTTCGATCAGCGAACGGGACATTCCAAGTTTCGGCATGCCATAAAGTATTGGTCGGCGTCAGATCGATGACCATATTCTGCAGATCGCGCCAATCCATTTTTTCACGCTCCACTTCAAACGCGTCAAAAAAGCTGCGCGCAAACTGTTCGGCCCTGGTTGCAGCCAAAGCCTTGCGTTGCTGATGAAGGCCTACCGTGAGAAGTCCCAATACGGATATGATTCCGATGCCGGCCACGAATAAGGCCATGACTATTTCCAGCAGGGAAAAACCAGAACAGTGCTCCCGTCGTTGTTTTCGATATCTCGTCATGATACAGTTCCTCAGTTATACGTCATTGCGGCTATGTTAGGTTTACTTGAGCGTGTCGCTCAAATCCAGACGCACCAGGCCGGTGTGATAGCAAACCCTTACCATGGCGGTCTGTGCATTGGCTTGGTTGCAGTAGAGCTTTCGATTTTCACAATCGAAAAACCCCTGAGTCAGAGGCATCATGTACGTATAGTCGGTTGTATCGACATAATAAATGTTTGCACCAGCCATGGTCATAGTTTTGCCGAACTGACCTTCAAAATAGAACTGGTTGATCAGCCGACCGTAAACCTCGGGAAGCTTGCTGTAGGGCAACGTGCCTCGGTTATCCAGCGAAACTTCCTTATAGAAGCAGACGTTGCGGTTGGTGGAAAAAACCACACCGGGCGGTAAAACATGCCACTGATCCATCCAGTAATAGGCGCCCCACCATTCGTCGACCGATGCGGGACGGTAGCTGCGATAGGCCATATCGTTGGATACGTTGCGCCAGGTGGGAAATAGAATGCCTTTAGAACGGACCATACCTTTGGAGATGATATGGTACTGCCTGACCAACGAAATGCAATTGCGATATTCATACGCCGCAGTCTGCAGTTTGGCGGTGATCGAATTGTCGAAATTCTGCAAGGCAATCATGGCGATAACGCCAATGATGGCCAGGACCGTGATCAACTCGATCAGGGTGAAACTGTCAAGCGGACGCTTATGCAACGTCTGGGACACGGGATCCCGGTGCTGGTGCTTATGTTGCTTCATGATGTTCTCCTTAGGTTCAAGGCTCATATAGCTCAATCGTTGGTGGGACGTTCTTTCGTGCCAATTTCATCGCCGGTTTCCGGTTTTTTATCCGGTCCAAGACTCCACAATTTGAAATCCATGTGCTTGTACTGATCTCTGCTATAACTACCGGAATTGTATTCCGTGAGATCCCAGTCGTTTTCGTACAGAAAACCATTGCCCCATGGATCGACCAGTGAAGCGCGGCGCGGGTTGCTGCACATTTCAATAATTTCGTCGACCCAGTCAGGCCGCGGATTCTCGTTCAAACTAATGGTGTTTGAACAGGCGGGGTAAAACTGAGTTTTCATGTGATACTCCAACAACCCGTCCTTGAGCAATTCAAGCTGGTATTTGCACTTGTTTATTCTGGCGCGGTTCTTAGCCCAGGCCGCGGCGCCGACAATCATGCCCAGTAGAATAGCAATGATGCACATAACCATCAGCATTTCGATCAGCGTAAAAGCTTGTTTTTTGTTCATGACCGCATTCCTAATTAGAAGTATGAATTCAGTTCCTGGAATTTTCCTTTTTTATCATAAAGCGTTGTCCATACCGCTACACCTACATTGACCAGATTGGTTTCACCATCGCATTTTGGAATTTTGTTTTCGTTTTTCCGAACGAGCAGGCGTTTGTCGAAATTCCAGTCGCACTTCACAAGATAGGGCTGCCCCCAAGGATCCATAAAAATACCGTTGACCATGTGGACACGGTCGGAAAGGTCGAGGAAAATCTGCTCACGAGGATTGTTGGTGGGATCCAGCCCACGCAGACAAGCATACAAATCAGCCAGATTATCAGCCACAAGCGTGTTGGTCGAATACATCCAGTCATTGGTGTTGATCATTTTCTGCAGCGGATAGCGCGCATACTCGGCGTAATACGCTTTGATCGCGCCTTCGACGGTTTTGAGTTCCGTGACCGCCTGGGTCTTGAAAGCGGATTGACGTACTTGGTGCACCGTGGGCAACAAGATCGCCATGAGAATGGCAATAATGCCCACCACGATCAGCATCTCGAGCAGGGTAAATCCCAGCGGTTTCATATGTTGTTTTTTTGTATACACGTTCTTCACTTTCAACTTAACTCCACATCCATGAAATTGCATTTTGTAATTAATGTACGCCTAACGGTGTAACATTCACGATCTATAATACTATATACTCTAATAAGCGCGAATGCAACAAGAAAAATCGTAAAAATTTATATAATCCTTTCATTGCATAAATTACTGACTACCACGATGCGATTCTATTGGCTGGCTGGCCATGCTTTGAAATGGTCCAAACGCAATTTCCACATTGGACTGCACCACGTCATTGACCAGCACATTGTAATCGGCGTTCAAGTCGGTGTAGACCTGGTACGGTTTGCCCCAGGGATCCTGCCAGACACCGTCTTTGCGCGATTTGTTGGAAATGTTCAGGAACTGCTCTTTTTTCAGGTTTCCGTGCCGCATTTCGTCGATCAGCAGGTTCGGGTCGACGCCCGCTTTGTATTCATGGTCATTGGTGCTGGCCTTGGTCTGCAGCGAATAATGGGTAAAGACGTTGCGGTATTCTTTTATTGCATTGGCCAACATCACGCATTCGGTCAACGTCTTTTTTTTGTGTATCTCTTCCCGTATCCTGCTCAGCCAGGGCAACAGAATGGCCATCGGCAGCAAAATGACGGCCATGGATGCCGGCAGCTCCAACAATGAAAAACCCATGCAACCAACGGCTCTTTTTTGCGCCCCATCAGCCTTGCCAACCTTGACTTTGTTTGCAATCATCGAATCATCATTCCTACTTTTATTGCTTATCTGTCACAATATACGCACAATATAAAAAAAGCAAGCAAGTATTTTATGTTTTTTCTGTCGCGATTGGTGACAGATTTGTTATCTGTTCTGAAATTCTTGGTGGTCTTTATTATTGAGTTGTGCTATACTTAGGTGTTATACTTAATAAAATCAGTGTCCATACTTAATCAATTTCAAAAGCCAAACACTAAATCGGGAGCGCTCTATGGCCAGAATAGACCAGTTGTTGAAAATCATGATGGAACGCGAAGCCAGCGACCTGCATCTTACCACCGGATTTAAGCCTTATATCCGTGAACACGGCGTCATGGTGACCGTTGACCAGTGCCCGATCCTGAACGAAGAATTGAATCGCGACATCATTTACGAAATCACGCCCGAATTAAAACGCAAGCAATTCGAGGAGATCTATGACACGGATTTCGCCTATGAACTGGAAGGGGTGGGGCGTTTTCGCGTCAACGTGTTTGACGACAACCACGGCATAGGCGCCGTGCTGCGCCTGATCCCGTCGGTCATTCCTTCCTTTGAACAACTCGGCCTGCCCGCGACCGTGCGCCGCTTCTGTTATCTGTCCAAGGGGCTCGTGGTGGTGACCGGCCCTACGGGCAGCGGCAAATCGACCACGCTGGCAGCCATGATGAACCTGATCAACAGAGAGCGCACCGAACACGTTATCACCATCGAGGACCCGATTGAGTTCGTGCACACTCCCATCAAATGCCTGATCAATCAGCGCGAAATACACCGCCATACCAAAAGTTACGCCAATGCGCTGCGCGCCGCGCTGCGCGAGGATCCGGACATAGTGCTGGTGGGTGAAATGCGCGACCTGGAAACCATTGAAATCGCCATTGAAACCGCGGAAACCGGGCACCTGGTATTCGGTACGCTGCATACCACCACTGCGGCTTCCACAGTGGACCGCATCATCGACAAGTTCCCGGCTGACCGTCAGAACCAGATCCGGACCATGCTGGCCGACTCACTCAAGGGCGTCATAGCCCAGACGCTCTGTAAAAAGCGTAAAGGCGGCCGCTGCGCGGTGATCGAGGTGCTGGTCGTCACCACTGGCGTAGCCGCCAATATTCGCGAAGGCAAGACACACCATATCCCGGCAGCCATTCAAATGGGCCGCCACTCCGGCATGCAGAACTTCACCGACGAACTGATGCGCATGGTCAGGGACGGCATTGTCTCGCCCAAGGAAGCCTATATTAAGGCCATTGAAAAAGAATTGCTGGTGCGCAAGATGAAAGAAGGCGGTTTCAAACTCGACCTGGAAATGGACGATCGCGGCCCGGATCACGAGGGCATGATCCAGGAATGCGAGCAAATGCTGACCTCAGATCCCAACAACCTGGAAGCGTTGAACAACCTGGCCTGGATCCGCGCATCGAGTGTGATCGACGAATTCCGCAACGGCATGGAAGCCGTCAAACTGGCTGAACGGGCCAACAAACTCACCCACGGCAAAGATCCTGCCGTACTGGACACGCTCAGTGCAGCCTATGCCGAAGTCGGCAATTTCCGCCGCGCAATCGACACGGCCCAGAAAGCCCGGAAACTGGCCGAAAGCCAAGGGCGCCAGGACTTGGTGGGCAACCTGGAAAACCAGATAGAAATGTTCCAAGCCAACCAGCCCTGTCGGGAATAGTCATTGGCAGCAGGGGAGTCTCCTGTTACCAATCCTTCGTAAAGTTGAGCGGTTTCAACTTCGGTTTGCGTCGGTGGTCCGCTTGATCCCTCCGGAGCCCAACCAACACCTGCCCTACCACCGCTAAACCAACGGACCGCGGCGCAGCCGGCCTGGCGACCGGTTCCCGCCGCGGCCCGATCTACAGGAAGGGATCCGATATGCCGAGAATATGCCGAGAATACCCAAGGAAGAAGTCGAACGCGTCAAACAGGACATCTCCCTGGTGGACCTGTGCAAACGCTACGGCATCGAGTTGACCCGCCAGGGACCCAACACCCTGGCCGGCGTGTGCCGCTTTCACAACGACCACGACCCATCGTTCGTGGTCACGCCTTCCAAGAACCTGTGGCACTGCTTTGGATGCGGTGAGGGCGGCGATGTGTTCAAGCTCGTCATGAAACTCGAGGGCGTCAGCTTCCGCCATGCCTACGAGCTGCTCACCAACCAGACACCCAACCTGGGCCACCAGGACAAGCCCATCAAACAGGCCACTGTGCCTAAACTGGACTGCCCGCTGGAACAGGACGCACAAGACCGCGAACTCATGCTGGGGGTCGTCGACTATTACCACGAGACTCTCAAACGCAGCCCGGAGGCCCTGCACTACCTCGAAGAGCGCGGCATCACCAACAGCGAACTCATCGACCGGTTCAACCTGGGCTATGCCAACCGCACCCTGGGACTGCGCATGCCGGCCAGAAACCGCCAGGCCGGCAAAGAACTGCGTGTCCGCCTGACCGACCTGGGCATCTTCCGCGAATCAGGACACGAGCACCTCAACGGCTCGATCACCGTGCCCATCTTTGATGAAAACGGGCAGTGCGTTGAAATGTACGGACGCAAGGTCAGCAAGAAACTACCCAAGCACAGCAAACCCCATCTCTACCTGAAAGGCCCGCACTGCGGTGTCTGGAACCTGGAGGCCGTGCAACAGAGCCCGGAAATCATCCTGTGCGAATCCTTCTTCGACGCCGCCTCGTTCTGGTGTGCCGGGTTCCGCAACGTGACGTTCAGTTACGGCGCCGACGGGTTCACCGTCGACCAGATACGGACCGTGGCCCGTAGTGTGTCGCTACGCTACCACACTCGGGCCTGCGGTTCCAGAACAGACTGAAGAAAGGAGCCGAAGCATGCCGAGACTGCCACACGAGTTGATCGACCGAATCAAGCGGGATATCCCCCTTGCGGACCTGTGCCGGGACTATGGCATCGAGCTTGCCGGGAGCGGCAAGAACCTGCTCGGACGCTGTCCGTTCCACGAGGACGACGAGCCCAGCTTCGCGGTGACGCCCTCGAAGAACCTCTGGAACTGCCTGGCCGGGTGCGGGGGGCGGCGACAAC
>CAZOLK010000146.1:0-12956 GCA_964580325.1 uncultured Verrucomicrobiota bacterium
GGTTGCCGGTCCGCTTCAACACCCACCGCAATGATTTCTTTCTCCGAAAGATAAGACTGTTTATTTAACGAAAGCACCACAGGATAACCAGAATCATCCACGCCCACTTTGGTATTCATAAAAGAGCCGCCGTATTCAAGGACACCCGGAGCGTATCCAGCACCAAGGAAATCCTGCCACGTATTACCATCAAACGTTCGAACAAGAACCGCGCTACCATTCTCGTAACCCTCCTGCCAGGCAGCGTATACGTTACCACCACCGACACTTATGCTTGGGAATGCTGGGCTATTGCTAGAGCAACTGATACCACCGCCGCTCAACGAATTGCCCAGGGGCACCCATCCAGATCCATTGTAATAAGCGCCATATATCTGGAACGGACTTTGCGGATAGTCTTGATCAGTCAATTGGCGCCAAATCGAGAATACCTGACCATTGGGTCCTGCTGAAAGCGCAGGAACTCGAACATATTCCGATCCTAATGCTCCCAAATCTTCCCAGACAACGCCATTCCAACGCCGATATCGAACAACACCGGAATCCAGGTCAGCCCAACACAGCACAATGCGTCCATACGTATCGGCAATCATATCCGGCTCGGTCAGCAATTCATATCCTGCTATGCCAGAGCCGATACCGTTGATATCCGACCCAGCCAAACCAACCCACGCACTACCATTCCATTTTTTGACAAAGATTTTGTAGCCATCATCCAGTGATTTACGTTGCTTCCAGCCGACAATAGGTAAATTGTCCAAGCCAACGGCAATACATGGAGCACTAACCGATGAAGCACCAGAACCGCTGATGCCATATTCAGCCGCTGAATTCAACCCAAGTGCAACCCAATTGATATTGTTATATTTCTTGACATAAATACCAGGAGTGTCCCCCAGTTGGTGCCATGCGACAAAAATTTCGCCATTGGTTGCCAAAGCCATGGCAGGCATAATCGAATCCTCTAAATTTTGACTAATACCAGTTTCCTCGGCTGAGCCACCAATCTGAAACCATTGATCCTCCATGCGTTTCCATTTACCCAAATCCGCCCCGTGTCCGACAGGGCCTTTCCATCGCTTGACAAAAACCTGCTTGGTAGCACTTTCGTCAAAATCCGAGTAAGCCACCACAGGATAGCCTTCTGCATCCATGGCAACATCAAAATCCTCAGCACGGAAGCTACCATTATAGCCGGCACCCTTGAGGATTATCACGGCAAAGTCCTGCGGCCCAACAGGAACGTTCCAACCATACACATCAACCGTATATTTTCCAGGAGGCAAGTCAGGAATTTGCAGTATTTCCACATTGTTCAGATGATCACCAAAGAAATATTGAAAAGCAGTATCGGGATTGTTCATTGCATCTTCAGGATTATCTTCGCTATGTACGCCGTCAACCCTGAAAAAGTTGCCGACATAAAGCAGGTTGCCATCGCTATCACGCAAACCAATATCGATATCATTGACCAATTGAACCCCGGATGCCGCAGAACTAACCGGGTCCGTCCAGACGAGTATCACTTTTATACCGCCCTGACCTTCCTCGATAGTGATTTCATGGCTAACAGTTTCATCTGTTTGCACAGAGTTTACCTGATCAAACAGCATGGGATCTGTTCCCTTGAAAACACTATAACCATTGACCGAACGCATCAGGTCAAGGAAACCCCAGCCTTGATCCACGATGTTAGGTTCGTTTCCAGTTGGTGCATGTTTGTATTGCAGAGAATTCAAACGATGAGCGCCGGCTACCATCAATGCCTTCATCATAGCAGGGCTAGGCGTATCATCCATCCTGTCCATATACCACTCATACAGCAAAGCGCCAGCGCCACAAGTTACCGGTGTGGCCATGGAGGTTCCCATAAAAAAAGCGTAATTAGGGCCGGAGTCAACATTTTCATAATGGTAATCCATGTGGGGAGGAATACCTGGCTCTTCAATAATATCCGTATTCGGCGCTCCAGGCGTGGTTGATTGAATGGAACAGACATAGACGCCAGGAGCCACGACATCCGGTTTAATTCGAGTATCGATGGAATCTACCGGACCGCGTGAACTGAAAGAAGCGATCTGCCAGAATGTATCGGTGATCAACTTCGATGTATTACCGAAATTCTCAGCGAATCGCAATTGTTCAACAGCGCCAACGGTGATTACATTCTTGGCGTTACCTGGCTGACCAACAGTCGAAGCATTTCCATAACCATCATAAGAACCACCGCCAGCATTACCAGCGGCAAAAAAGACAATGTACTCCTGATCGCCTTCCGCATTAGGCATGGCATCACGCACCAAACCATCCCAAATACCACTCATCAAACCATAAGAGAAAGTATTATTCACCCAACTGTTATTGGACAAACGTGCACCTGCCTGGAAAGCTGTTTCGGCCTGTTGTGTATTTGAAAAGGCGTTAAAATCCTCAAGCATTACCAATCGGGCACCAGGCGCAACGCCGGGAAAGTTAAAGGGGTACTTTGATCCAGGTGCCATGAGCACTGTATCAGACCGGGCACCATTACCCAGAATGGTGCCTGCCACATGCGAACCATGACCACCAGTATCACCCGGCAACCCATCTGAGGTGGGCACCCAATTTCTTGTGTATCCATAATAAATGATTCTTGTGTTCAAATTGGTAGATGTTGGCAGGTCAGGGTTGATAGCAAAAGCGGGATTGAGGTAATCAATCCCTGTATCTGTAACATTGATGATCACATTCGACCCAGAAAGGGTCGGATGCATTTTTTTCATTGCATCGGCATTAACGGTATAGCCAGCCAGATCATTGCAGGTCACTGCAGGAACAAAAGGTTCAATCCATTGAACAACTTCCTCGCGAACCAGTTGGTCGATTTGCTCGGGTTTGCATTTGATCCTGAAATAGTGCTGAGCGTTGGCAAACTGTTGGTTGATAATCTCGACGCCATGGTGTTTAAAGGTTTTCTCGGCGTCCTCGAGCGTGCCAAAAGTCAAAATATTAAAGATTCCGTTCAATGCGGGTTTGTCAGCGTCTTGCTCCGAAGTACAGTAAGCGAGAACATGACTCTCCATTTTGTAATAGGGATGATAGGGTTCGACATAATCTACGCCCGGCAGTTCAAGCATATCCTTGCTGGAGCCGTTGGGCAATTCGACCAGGAACGACTGGTAAGGCACGAAACCGATGATTTTAACGCCGGCCTGCTCCATGACAAGACGATCAATCTGTGTGATTTGGTCTTCGAAACTAACGATAAAATGGGTCGTGTCTTCAGGTGCGCGCAGCTTCTCGGGAATGTCGAGACCTACCCCTTTACGAGCCATGTCAGTATCGATCAGCGCATTTTTCAATACAATGGCGGCGGAACCACGCTTGCGCATCTGTTCGAACGGCTTGCGGGCATTGGTTTTCAATCCGCGAACTCCATAACCTTTGAGCACTTCGACCTCAACGTCCTCATGCCTTTTGGGTGCTGGTTCAACCTGTATTTTTTGCGGTTCCACAACAGTTGTCGGCGGAGATTGAAGTGATGCGACTTGGTCTGGTTCAACAGACAAGGCAGCCGCCGCTTCCGGCAATATGTCGGATATTGGAGCGACATTCTGGACCACTTCATTTCTGATCGTGGAAGAGCCTCGATTCATAACAGTAAAGCTTACGCCTAAAAGGCAGGCGCTCACGATTACCAGCGTGCATATCATTTTCCATTGTATTCGCTTCATCACCATCTTACACCTCAGTTTTCACACATTCTATTCAATATACAACATCTTCGCAAAAAACATACCATTTCGTCAAGTATGACTTCCCAAAAAGTCCAAAATCTTCGCGCATGACGCTTGACGTATCACATACCTATTAACCAGCGAAAAAAACGATGTGACAAAAAAAAGCGATCAAGGTTATGCATAATCCGCAGAAAAAAAAACGAGAACCATATCATCATTTAATACTTTTATTCATTTCGTCTAATTTATGCTGCTCAAGAACGATTTCGTTCTGAATCAATTTTTCCTTTTCCTGCATTTGCTGTATGTTCTTGAACAAGACTTTGCGGTTTTTGTCGAGTTTTTTCATTTCAGGACGTTCATTCACCATTTTTTGCAAAGCGGCTCTTTTGTCGACAAGCTGTTGCTCCAATTCTCTCATTTCTTTTCGCAGTTGAGCAAACTCAGGCTCGTTCATTTCAAGTTCATTGCGTTTATGGTACAGTTTATCCAACTCATTCTGCAGATTTTTCTGCGCGTTTTCGCGGTTCTTGCTTACTATTTCCAATTCCTGGCGCAAGGATTCGATTTTATTGCGAGCTACCTGTTCAGACATCTGCTTGTCCTGAGCATACAACCCAACACAACATGCAAAACACAAAACCAGGCACATGATTTTCTGCTTCATTTCCATTTCACTCCTATTTGACGCGATAGTAAACTTTATTCTCAGACCCAAGGTTAATCTGCACGGACGTTTCCGTGTTTGAACCTACAATGCCGGAAATGTAGTTGGACCACGAAAGCGAATTGATTAAATTGGTATTGTACTCCACGCTATAGATGGTTCCCTGAGAAGAATTGAATGTGATGATGAAAGTATTGCCGGCGCCTGGCTGTAAGCCACTGATCTGAAAAACATTGGTAAATGACGCGAACGACCACTGATTCCAACGATCTGACGGGTAGAAAACGCTCGTGGCATTGGTGCTGCCTGATTCAACACCACCATTGCGAGTCATGATGCTATCGCGAGTAACATCGGGCAACACGCCCCAATACTCGACATTTCCAGAAAGAGCGGTCCGCCCGTTGTAGGTTATCTGCCCAAACGAATCAACAATAGGTCCGCCAACGCCCTGTAAAGGACTACCTTCGCGCAAGGTTACCGCATCGTTGCCATCAAACCAGTTTCCACTGTTGACCGACAGCGAGACATCACTGGAGAAATCATCGATGAACGATTGGCGTGCATCTGACGGAACCACGGTCAACACGGCACCATTGGCTAGATGATGATGGACAGGTACGATGTAGTTGACATAAATATCCATATCGGGCGGAATATGCGTGAATTGGTGAATAATAAAATAGAATTCATTACTGTAAACCTGCCGGCCGGTCAGGTTCTTGATCTGGACCGCCTTATCACGATCATCCTGTCCTTCAATATACTTTGAGAAGATCAACCCATCGAGAAAACCAACAGCATTGGAACTGACCGAGATGTGGACGTACTGACTGGTTGTGCCGTTTTGATCCGCGGCAGTGAAGAGCACATTCCATTCGCCTATTTGATCGGGCTGCCAGCTAAAAGTGCTTATCAACGGAGAGAGTCCCATCATGTTGGTAAATGTGGCTGTGGCCGGCAGGTTTTGCCCCAACAGCGTCATGGTCGGGTCAGCATCGGGTTCATTAGCGGTTACGGTAAAGATGATGGGGGCGGGATCAGGCCAGGATCTGATGATATTGGTGCCTTGAGAGAGGGATAATGTCGGTGGCATGTTGGTCACTACTGTTTCATATACCGTAACCGACAGATCCATATCCGGCCAGATGCTCTGGTCGGTTGACGCGACATGCCAAACCGCGTTACCAGGCGTGAGTCCGGTAATCTGCACCGAATTGGATTGGGGCATCTCAGTTGTATTGAACTGAATGCTGCCCTGACTGAGATTGAAAATGGAATCGCCGGTGAAGGTCAGGGTGAGTGGTGCGTTTAGATTAGCTAAAGGTACGCGGTTAATGGAGAAGGTGACCATTTGAGATTCATTTGTTCTCAAGACATAGGAGGAACCCGGTGATGGATCGGTATCGTAATAGACGTTGTTATAGTGCACCACTGTGGTGAAATCGTTGGTCAAGTGGCCCGGCGCTGAGACCGTCAGTCCGGCCGTCCCTTCCAATGATCCAGCGGTGAATGTTATTGTAGTGGTTTGCGCGTTGGCCGTTGTGCTGGGAAAGAAGATTGTGGGCGTGGGCGTAAAGATGCTAGTGTTGTCACTGACCAAAGTTGCGGTAACGGCATTTGTCAAAGGTACCAGACTTGAGCGCAGGAGTTGAGCTGTCGCCAGCGTCCCCGCGGGACCAATGATGACTGTTTCGGTGGGTGTGACCCTAAAAGAAGAAACCGCTTCAAGAACCATTACAGTGCAAATCTGTGTTGCAAAATTAGTACTTATGGCCCGCAACGTACCCAAACCATTAGTCAGGCCGATAATCTCGATATTATTTGAAGTGGCTCCTATGGGAAAAACGATTTGCGCGGGATCGGAAATCTGGAAGATTGTGGGATTGTCATTCTGCAAATATACCGTCACAGGCACTGTAGACGGTTCGCTGAGAGTAATCCAGGCCTTAGTTGGCGGCGGGCCTAAATGGGTGATGGCCACGCTGTCTTGAAGATCCATACCCTGATGAATGCTGGTAAAGACGTTACTGACAATGGTTGAATGATTGGTTGGATATCGGTTGTCGTTCAAAGCATAAACCTTGGCTTGAGCCGAACCGATTTGAGGGCCGCCCGCGAAAGTGACGGTTTGCGTCTGGGCAAAAGCGGTGGTGGCGCTGAAAAGTAGACTGGTTGGATTAATGGTGTAATAATTGGTGTTGCCGCTTTTTAGAACAGCGGTGGCATCGTGGTTCAAAGCGACGGAACCCCGCCGGATCACATTGACGGCAAGAGAAGAATTGGTGCCGCTCAAATTGACAACGGAAGGATCGAGTTCAAATGAAAAGACATCCTGAGCAGATACCGTAATCGTAGCGGAACCCATGGAGTAACCGGTAGCGCTGGCTTGAATATCCGCGGTACCGGGACTGACGCCTTCGATGTAAACAACCGTGGATGTGACACCGCTGACCAGCAGCACCGATGAACCGCCGTACAGCCGAACATAGTTTGGATTCGTGCTGTTCAGCGTAACCGTTATAGTTCCGCTGCTTGTACTGCGCGATAATGTCAGCGAGGCAAGTGGAGGCGTATTGGTCAAACCAAAGGTCAACGAACTGGGCGTAAGTTGAAGCGACTGAGCCCAGACTCCAGTTCCGAAAAGCATGCAACAAGCCATCCAAAAGATGATCGCCGATGTATTGCCTTGAGTTTTCTTGAAGTTCATAATCCCGCTTTCTTTTTTAATAAATGAGCAATTCCCAGAATCCTCAGCAACCTAACCATTACATTCAACAAAGGCAAAATTTGGCGTCCAAAAGACCATCGGTCAACCAAGTACACCCAACTATGCCGACAAAGATCAAACACTTAACGTGCGATATTATGCAAATATACTATTTTTAATCAACATTTTTTTTCATTTATTCCATAAGGAACTTTTACATTTTTGCAGTCCTGAAAAGGATTTTCAAGTTTTTTCACGCGCCAGACATAAAATGTGACGGATTTTTTCTTCTTTGGGTGGTTAAATCATTGACGAATTGTGTTGCAGTTAGTTGTTATAATTTAATAACTGACAGTTACAACAGCCCAATTTTACAAATCAAAAACGAATGAAAGAAATGCCTTAAAAAAAAGGGTCAAGAAGACCTTCGCGTGTATTGTTGCTGAAAGATTTGCGCAACATCTAGCGTGATATCATGGCGTCCGGAACAGCCATTCCGATCCAGACACCATTAGGAGAAAATAAAGATCAATCAAAGATGGGCATGGACAAATAGCGTTCACCGGAATCCGGCAGGATGACCACGATGTTTTTATCCTTGAATTCGGGCTCCTTTGACAAGCGCGCAGCAACCGCGGCGGCAGCACCGCAGGATATACCGGAGAGCAAACCTTCCTCACGCGCCAAGCGCCGCATGGTTTCAAACGCCTCATCATCAGTCACGTTTTCAACCCGATCAATCAGCTTGAGATCCAGCACATCGGGAATGAAACCGGCGCCAATCCCCTGGATTTTGTGCTTGCCCGGGACAAGTTTTTCACCAGCTAATTTCTGTGCGATTACAGGACTGGTTTTAGGTTCCACGGCAACACTCAGTATAGCTTTACGACGGTCCTTTTTAAAATATTTCGAAAGTCCCGTAATCGTGCCGCCAGTGCCGACGCCCACAACCAGGACATCTACCTCACCATCCAATGCATCCCATATTTCCGGTCCGGTAGTTTTCTGATGGATGGCCGGATTTGCCGGGTTCTTGAACTGTTGAGGCATGAAAAAGCGCTTTGGATTGTCGGCACAAAGCTCCTCGGCTTTGGCAATGGCGCCGGGCATGCCTTTTTCGCCTGGCGTCAATACCAGGTTGGCGCCAAATGCCTTAAGAACTTTGCGTCGTTCAATACTCATGGTTTCGGGCATGGTCAAGGTTACAGGATAACCACGCGCAACACCGACAAAGGCAAGCGCAATACCTGTATTCCCACTCGTCGGTTCGACGATTTCCATACCTGATTTCAAAGCACCGCTTTTCTCAGCATCCCAGATCATGCCTGCGCCTATGCGACATTTAACGGAATACGCAGGATTACGGCCTTCGACCTTGGCAAATACACGTGCCTCGTTGCTGACGATTTTATTCAATTGAACCAAGGGCGTTTGGCCAATAGCCAATGAGTTATCTTTGAACCATTTCATCGCGATTTCCTTTCATATACTTACCCCAAAATCATAACCTTATTAGTAAGGTATTCGCCTGGCCAAAGAAAGTCAATATGAATTATACATTATCTCATGACCATTCTTTGCAAAAGGTATGCACCTTAAGGCCAGAGTTTCTGAGGGTAAATACCAGCATCGATTTGTGATTGAACACCCTGTTTAAAGCATTCCTTATCTTCGGGATAGGTTACCCCAAACCATGTTGAATCACAGCACAGCACCTCGACGGGGTAACGCTGGGTTTCGATGAGTTCGGCAATGGAAGAAGGCAAAAGGCACTCGGCCTTAGGCTGTTCGATGCACTCATTCAAGAACGCATGAAACTGTTGCTGAAACTGAGGAAAAACATCGGGTGTAAATCCCCACATATTCATAGAGACCGGCACGTCACCGGGAATGGTCTGCCAGGTATCACCATCCTGAAAACGAGCCTGGTCCTGAAACTTTTCGATTTTAAGGCGTTCGACGATATGGGTGAGCAAACCCTTGTCGTCAAACTCGCATATAGCCCTGGCCACAGGGCCATAATCAGACAGGGTATTGCGCAGGACAAAACCGATCAAGCAGGCATAGACCTGATCCGACCGTCGTTCTCGCAGCGCCTTGGCCAAGACCTCGAAAGAGACGCGTCCGTAGAAATCATCGGCATTGATAACACCAAATGGTTCACTGACAATGTCGCGGCAGGCAAGTACGGCATGGGTCGTACCCCAGGGCTTGGTGCGTTCACCGGGAACGCTGAAACCATCCGGCAGATCGGTCAAATCCTGAAAAGCGTAATCCATGACAATCCGATCCTTGAAATGCGGTTCGACGACGGCTTTGAAAGCATCCTCGATGTCCCGTCGAATAATGAAAATCAGTTTGCCGAAGCCGGCTTTAATGGCGTCATACACCGAGTAATCCATGACGATTTCACCATTGGGTCCTATGGGATCAATCTGCTTCAAGCCGCCGTAACGACTGCCCATTCCCGCTGCCATAATTACAAGCGTCGGATTCATCTTTTCTGTTCTCCTTCCTAGTATTGTTGTTACCGAGAATTAAAAAACGCAGGAAAAAGAAAAAGCACAAGCGCGATAAAAAATCAACTTTAATGAGAAACTCGTTGAACTTCACATCGGGCTGCATATACTTTCGCACATGCAAAACAAGCAAAAAAGAGTGGATCAGACTCAGGTATCGACCATAGTCGACGATACGGTGGCCGAACCTCTGGACGCTGAACCGGATGTTTCATCGTTTCCGGAACAGAGCATGGAGCAACTGGCCGCGAACTTTCAGGCGATCATCAAGGCCAAAGCCATTTATTATCCCGTAGCTTACCGTTTCGGGCGTGAACTGGGTCGCGGGCGCCAGGGCGTGGTTTTTCTGGGATACCGGCATGGCGCGCGCGGCTGCGTAACGCGCCATGCGATCAAGCTGTTTACGCCAATGCTTTATTCAACCGCCCAACGCTACTGGATCGATATGGGGCGACTGGCCAACCAGATCTCACGCCTGCAGAGTGTAAACAGCCCCAATCTGCTGGCACGCGACGCCTATGAAGAAACCAATGGCATCGGCTATGTGCAGATGAGCGCGATCGACGGTATCGACGTACATCAATTGATTTACGGCAACCATTTCAACATCGCCAGGCGCTGCAGCACGCAGAGCGAATGGCTGCATTACACCGATGTGGTCTTTCGTTTTGAAGCAGGGAAGGTACGCATCCAGCCCGGCATAGCGCTGTACATCATGCGCCAGACCCTGCGCGGTCTGGAAGTGCTGCACAGTTCCGGTTACATGCACAGCGACGTGAAGCCTTCCAACCTGATGATCGATAAACTCGGCATCGTCAAACTGATCGATTATGGCCGCGCGTTGCAGATCAACGAAAAGATGTCGTTTCTCTTTGGCACACCGGTCTACATGGCGCCTGAAGTGCATCGCCGCGAGAACTGGACGCTACAATCGGACATCTATTCCGTGGGGCTGGTGGGCCTGGAGCTTCTGCGCGGTGAACCTCTGCTTGACGCGACCGATATGACGGAAGGCGACCTGCTGGAATTCAAGCTTCAACTTCCCGACAAACTACCGGAGCTGGTGCCGCCCCACGTGAGTCGCAATCCCGACTTTCTGCAATTATTGCGAAGATTTCTTGACCCAGATCCTTCCAAAAGGTATGACAACGCGGGTCTGGCGGAATCGGCCAACGAGGGTCTGGCTATATTGCACAAGCAATTGGCCATATCAGGCAAGGACTCTGAATATGATCGGGAGCTGGCAGATTATATATCGAAACTTTTTTTTACTTCCGATCAAGACACGAACGATTATGATACTATCATGAACTAATGGTATAAGGGTAAAAGAAGCGGTGGAACGCAAGTAAAGGGATAGATTGAAAAATGAATGTATTACATATATGTGCGAATCCGAAACCAACGGAAATATCTACGACCAAACAGATGGCAGCGGCCTTTTTTTCAAACCTGGTCGAGAAGAACATGGACGTGGAGATGCACAATCTGGATTTATACCAGGACAGCCCTCCATTTCTGTCTTACGAGGCATTCCGCGCAATATGGGCCCATTTTTACGAAGAAGACTACGAACCGACGGACCGTGAGATCAAAGCGGTAAAATACGCAACGCGCCACGCTGACATGCTCAACAAGGCAGACATACTTGTATTGACCACGCCGATGTGGAATTTTTCCATACCCGCCATTCTGAAAGCATGGATCGACCAGGTCATTGCCCCGGGTCTGACCTACAACCTGAATGACGACGGCAGCATCGAACCGTTGCACAAACTGAAGCGCGTGGTCCTGCTGGTGGCTTCGGCGGAAACGTACAAGGAAGACGACCCGCGCGATGCGTTGACCGCGGTGCTGCGCAACGCGTTTCACTATATCGGCGTGAACGATGTTGAAATAGCGTGGGCCGATTGCCAGGATCCCAAACGCTTTGAAGACCATGAACAGCATAAAGAATGGGCCATGGACATGGCGATCGAACTGGCTGAAGATGTGGCGGAACTGGAGATCAGCTCAGACTAATGCGATGGACCATCGAGGCACTTCCGCCCATTTGTAGGATTCCAGAGTTACGACGTGTCCTTGAATCGGATTGAAAGGAATCTGATGTTCAGGCTTTTTTTCGCATTCGTTTTATCCATTATAGCATTCTTCTCCATCACTTTGTCGTAGCGTAGTATTGCGGATACAGTTTTTGATGCCTTGCGGACAGATGCCATGGGTAAAGACAGCCTCGCTATCGATAGTGCAAGGCAAAATTGACCCAGGTATGCTGACCAGAATTGACCCACCCAATGATTGTTGTGCTGCGTGAATGACCTATAGTATCATGCGCCTGAACGCCTCGCAACTCCGTTCTACCCGGAAAAGGAAAGTCGTCACAGTGATTCATTTTAAATCAGCATAAATGGGTCAATTTTGGTCAGCGCCGACGCTAGCTATGCTCCTTGGTGTATTTTGAACCCCGCTTCACGGTCACGCATCCCCGTTGTTTTTCTTTTTTTTACCGTGAAAATAGACGGTATGACCAGACACACTTTACCTATAGGCAGAAATACTGCCGAAAAACAGTTACGATGGATTGTTGCGCTTGCTTCAGATTATCGGCTTCTGCGCAGCCCCTGTATTGCAGCATAGATAAACCATCTACTGACAAATTACGCATTGTGATAAATCTAATTGCGTGAAGGCTACCAGGCACTGCGGATCAACGCAACCCCATTTTCATGATCTGGGGCGATTGGGTGCTCTACAATAATGACATTTAGCTAGCTACTTTTAGCTACTTTTGAATGCTTTGCCTGGTTAATGCTTTGCCTGGTGGGTGAATGCTTGGTCCGCGAAATCTGATGCCTGGCGCTTGCGCTGCTGCAGGTCGTGCAGGGACAGATCTCGCACGCGCCGGGCCAGGTCAGTCAGATGTGCCTGTTCCGTCAAATCAAAGCACTGGGGCCAGCTCCACGGGCCAGGTCAAGACCATAGCCGAAGTTAGTTGGGATGCATGCGAGAGGTGATGTGGGTCCTAGCTAGGTCTCGAATTAATTTACCGTTTTGTCCCACATTAGCAGTTCTCATAATTTAGACGAAAGATGATGTATTTGTTTAATATGAAGAAGCTGGATGTGCCCAGTAGGATGCACAGATCGATCAAGGCCTCCTGGTTGAGCAGATGGGCTTCATCCAAAACCAAGATCACCTGGCGTTCGCTGTGTTCGATTTTACGCACGATCTGGAGCATCAAACGATCCTTGCCGAGGGATGGGCGTTCTCCTAAATTGACGCAGATCGCAACAGGCCCGTTATTTTAACCGAACAAAGCTGCACATAGACAGGCCAATATT
>CAZOLK010000147.1:0-12918 GCA_964580325.1 uncultured Verrucomicrobiota bacterium
AACGCCTGGATCGCCGTGCTGGGCGGCGAGGTGGCCCGGGCGCTGGGCCTGCTCGACGCCGCGGCGGTGGCGGCGGCCGCGGCGGCGGGATTCGACGGCGGCTTCGAGGTTTTGCGCGAGCGCTTTGATCGTGGGGAATTCCCGGCTTGTATGGCCCGCGCAATGCAAAGCGAGGACACACTGGTGACGGTCGACCCGACGACCGATTGTCCCGAATGCCCACTGCACGACGAATACGCAGGCCGCGCCGGTTTCGTGCGCCGTCTGGAGCTCGACGGCGTGACCTACGGCATCCTGACCGCCTCCGTCCCTGTCGCCTACGCCGACGACGCCGAAGAGCAGAACCTCTTCAACGAAGTGGCGGGCGACCTGACCTTCGCCCTGCACAAAATTGCCACGGCCCGCAAACTGGAGCAAAACCGCCAACATCTGGGGCTCGTCATCGAGGGCTCGGGCCTGGGAACCTGGGAGTGGGACGTCCAGACCAACGAAACCGTCTTCAACGAGCAATGGGCCAACATGCTCGGGTACACCATCGAGGAACTGACGCCCTACGACCATGCGACCTGGGAACGCCTGGTCCATCCCGACGACCTGGAGCAGGCGCGCCAGACACTGACCGATTGCGTTGAAGGCAAGACGGTCGACTATAGCTGTGAATTCCGCATGAAGCACAAGGACGGCCATTGGGTCTGGATTCTTGATCGGGGCCGCGTCATGACCCGCGACGACGCGGGCAAGGCCCTGGCCATGTTCGGAACCCATACCGACATCACGGAGATGAAGCAGGCCGAACAGGCGCTCGGTGAATCGGAACGGTTCCTCCGCTCGACGATAGACGGGCTGTCGGCCCATATCGTGGTGCTCGACGATCAAGGTGAAATCATCCTCACCAACAAATCGTACCGCGGTTTTGGGGAGAGGAACGGTATCGTGCCGCGCGCCGTTTGCGAGGGGACCAACTACCTTGCGGTCTGTGATGCCGCATCGGGCCGATTTTCCGAGGAGGCCACTCCCTTTGCCAAGGGCATCCGGGAGGTGCTTTCGGGCAATCGCCCGTCCTTTGAGTTGGAGTACCCGTGTCATTCACCGGATAATAAACGGTGGTTCATTGGGCGTGTTACGCCATTCTCCGGCGAGGGCCCCCGGCGTGTGGTTGTCGCTCATGAGAACATCACCGAGCGCAAGCAGGCGGAGGAGGAATTGCGTCGACGCGAGTCCCATCTGCGGAAGATATTTGAGATTCTTCCCATCGGCCTTTGGTTCGCCGACAAGGACGGGAAACTGCTTCGCGGAAATCCGGCGGGTGTCAAGATATGGGGTGCCGAGCCGCTGGTTTCGCCCGAGGACTACGGCGTCTTCAAGGCGTGGAAACTGCCCTCGCGCGAGCCGGTCGGAGCAGGCGACTGGGCGCTTGTCAAATCGATTCGCGATAAGGCCACCATCGTCGACGAAATGCTCGAGATCGAAGCCTTTGACGGTCAACACAAAACCATCCTCAATTATACGGCGCCCCTGCTCGACGACAAGGAAGAGATCGAGGGAGCCATCGTCGTCAATCTCGACATCAGCGACCGCAAGCGCGCCGAGGCGGAGCACGAGAAACTCAGCGAGCAACTGAACCAGGCCAAGAAAATGGAGTCGATCGGGCGGCTGGCAGGCGGCGTGGCGCACGACTTCAACAACATGCTCAACGTGATATTGGGACATTGCGAATTGCTTCTCGAGGACGCGCCCCGGGGCGATCCCGCGTGCGCGGAACTCGAGGAAATCAGAAAGGCCGCCCAGCGCTCGGCGGACCTGACACGCCAACTCCTCGCCTTCGCCCGCAAGCAGACGGTCGTGCCCAAGGTTCTCGACCTCAACGACACCATCGAGTCCATGCTCAAGATGCTCCGGCGCCTCATCGGCGAGGACATCGACCTGCTGTGGAAGCCGGGCGACTCCCTGGACCCCATCCGCATGGACCCGACGCAGATCGACCAGACCCTCGCCAATCTCGTGGTCAACGCCCGAGACGCCATCGGGCTGAATGTCGGAAAGATCACCATCCAAACCGGTCGCGCCTCCTTCGACGAGAAATACTGCGCGACGCACGCCGGCTACACACAGGGGGACTATGTCATGCTGGCGGTCGGCGACAACGGCTGCGGCATGGACGCCGAGACCCTCTTGAACCTCTTCGAGCCCTTCTTCACCACGAAGGCCTTGGGCAAGGGCACCGGACTCGGCTTGGCGACCGTCTATGGTGTGGTCAAGCAAAACAAAGGATTCATCAATGTCTACAGCGAGCCTGGCCAAGGAACCAACTTCCGGATTTATATCCCTGTTTACCACGCCGAGAAGTCCGACCGGGAAGGCGCCGGAACGGCAAGCGCGCCGCCCGAACGGGGCAACGAGACGATCCTTCTGGTTGAGGACGAGACGGCCATTCTGGATATGACCACGAAGATGCTGACCCGTCTGGGCTACCGCGTTCTGGCCGCCTCGACACCTGGCGAGGCTATCCGCCTGGCCGAGGAGCACGCGGGAAAACTCCACATGTTGATGACGGATGTGGTCATGCCGGAGATGAACGGTCGCGATCTCGCCAAGTGCCTGATCGCGCTCTACCCCGGCCTGAAGCGACTGTTCATGTCCGGATACACCGCAGACGTCATCGCGCATCAAGGGGTCCTGGACGAGGGGGTGACCTTCATCCAAAAGCCCTTCGCGATGCGGGACTTGAGCCAAGTGGTCCGCACGGCGTTGGATTCGTAAGGGCCGGGGTACCGGCAAGGATCATTTAAAAGGGGGTTGTTGTGCTGAGGGAACTCTTTGTCGCGATGCCCGGCCAGGTCGAACCCTTCGAGACGCCGTTTGAAAGGCCCGGATACCGGCGACGGCAAATAGCCGCGCCTGAACCAGCAACGTTCGCATGAGAAAATAAGATGAGAAGATGAATGGAAAATTTTCAGCTTGTTTTTTTGTCTATGCTTTGGTAGCTTCGCCAACATGAAAAAAATCAAATTCCTATCAGTTGGAGGTATATGATGATATGGATTGTTTTCGGTATAGCGTTGGTATTGCTGATTGGATTTTTTGTCGGCAGTTACAACAAGCTCGTGACATTGCGAAACCGTTTCAACAACGCGTTTGCGCAGATTGATGTTCAGTTAAAACGTCGCTATGACCTGATTCCAAATCTGGTGGAAACGGCCAAAGGCTATATGTCGCATGAGCGCGAAACGCTGGAAGCCGTTATCCAGGCGCGTAACCAGGCGCAGAGCGCTGGTCAGCGTGCGGCGCAGCATCCCGGCGATGCGGAAGCCGTCAAAGGTTTGATGGGCGCGGAAACCGCCCTGACCGGGGCCCTGAGCAAATTCTTTGCGCTATCAGAGGCGTACCCGGATCTGAAGGCAAACCAGAACATGATGCAATTGTCTGAGGAGCTGACGACCACGGAAAACAAAGTGGCTTTTTCCAGGCAGGCCTTCAACGATGCCGTGACGGCCTACAACACGAAACGCGAATTGTTCCCGACGTCTATCGTCGCCGGCATGTTCCACTTCGCCCCGGCTCAGCTCTTCAAAGTCGAAGACCGCGCCGCTGTCAAAGACGCGCCAAAGGTGTCGTTTTCGTAAGTGTTCAGTGTTTGCTGTTAAGTGTTCAGCAACTTGTAACCTGAAACCTGTAATTTGAAACTCATGTAATGGACTTCTTTGCATCCCAGGATCAGGCGCGGAAGAAAACAGGACAACTCGTGGTCCTGTTCGTCGCAGCCGTGGTGCTCATTGTCGCGGCGATATACTTTGCCGCGACGGGCATGCTCTACCTGATGGCTCAGAATGATCCGAAAGCGTTGAAGGCATTCACACTGTGGAGCCCGATACGCGCGCTGATATCGACGGCCTTTACCCTGCTGATTGTCGCGAGCGGATCGTTCTTTCAGATTATTCAGTTGGCGCGTGGCGGCGGCAAGTATGTGGCCGCTGTCATGGGCGGCCGTCCGATTCCGCCCAACAGCCGAAAGCCGCGGGAACGCAAGCTGTTGAATGTGGTCGAGGAGATGGCGCTCGCCTCGGGTGCGCCCATGCCGCCGGTGTATGTGCTGGACCAGGAACAGGGAATTAACGCATTTGCCGCCGGATACCATCCCAGCGACGCCGTCATCGCGGTATCGCGCGGGAGTTTGGAGCGCTTGACGAGAAGCGAACTACAGGGTGTGATAGCGCACGAATACAGCCACATCCTGAACGGCGACATGCGATTGAATATTCGTCTGATGGGTGTATTGCACGGCATTCTCCTGCTGGCGCTGATGGGCGGCTTGCTGTTGCGGTCCGTTCGGTTTATGCGCGGAAACCGGAAGAAAGGGGGCTTCGTTGCCGTCATTGCGCTGTCCGGGCTGACCTTGTTTGTCGTCGGATGGATCGGCGTTTTTTTCGGTAAACTCATTAAGAGCGCGGTCTCGCGCCAACGGGAATTTTTGGCGGATGCCTCCGCGGTGCAATTCACCCGCGATCCGAACGGTTTGGCGGGGGCGCTGAAAAAGATCGGCGGATTCCCGATCGGCTCGCGCATTCAGAGCCCCCGGGCCGAGCAGATGAGTCACATGTTCTTCTGCAACGCACTTCGTTCGTGCATCGGCGGCCTGCTGGCTACGCACCCGCCGCTGACTACCCGGATTCAACGCGTCGATCCGCAGTTTACCGGAACATATCCGAAAACCGAGATCGTGGATGAAACCGTCGATGCGGTTGCCGGCTTCGCCGGGGCAGCACCGCCGCCGCCGGTGCGGAAACCCATCCGCGCAATCGAGCCCGGCAAAGAAAAACACCGCGGGATCGATCCGCAGTCCATCATTCAAAAAGTCGGCGCCCCCTTGCAGGAACATCTGGACAAGGCCCGTGAAATGCTGGATGCCCTGCCGCATGACCTGCTGGAATCGGCGCGTGACCCATTCGGCGCACGTGCGCTCATATACGCCCTCCTGTTGAGTTCGGATGATGCGGTACGGCGCAAGCAATGGGTCCAATTGCAGGCGCATGCCGATGCGATTGTCTACGGGGAAACGCAGAAGTTGACCCTGTGGGTCGACGGGCTCGACTCGCTATTGCGGCTTCCGCTGGCGGATTTGAGCATGGCGGCATTAAAACAGATGTCCGACGAACAATACCGTATCTTTAAGGACAATGTAGACAAGCTGATCGCCGCCGACGAAATGATCAATCTGTTCGAGTATTCGCTGACCCACAGTCTGTCGCGCAACCTCGGGGCATCCTTCGACAAGCCGGCTATACGGCGAACGCAGGTCTATGCGGCCCGGTCCGTCGAACAAGAAATAGCCTGTGTGCTGTCCGTGCTGGCGCGATTCGGGCACACCGACGAAGAGCAGGCCCAACAGGCGTTCGACTCGGCGGGCCGACTGCTCTACAATCTGAAATGCGAAGTGCGGTTTCTCTCGGAGCGGGATTGTTCGCTGGCGAAATTTTCGCGTGCGCTCGACAAACTGGCGGTTGCCAGCATCAACATCCGCAAATGGATCATCACCGCATGCTTACAGAGTCTGGCGTTCGACGGCAAAGTTTCCGAGGAAGAGGCCGAACTTTTCCGCTCCATCTCCTATGCCCTCGACTGCCCCGTCCCAGTGTGGACTTAACGGCTTTGTCGCAAGATTGGGACTAAGAAGAAACCACCCGAAAAACCATGAAGCGCCTAAAGTACAGGTACAGGATCGAGGTGCATGCTCAAGATACCGTTGGTGAAGGTGGAAGCGTTTCTTCAGCTTGCGCAACATCCTAGAATTTTCAACGGCCATTCCATGCTCCATTACACAGGCAGCTTCATTATGATGCAGCAATTATTCCACGCTTGCGGTGCAATCAGCCAGGGCTTTGTTCCATAGTTTCGCCGTGATCGAGGTGACGTCGACGAATTCGATGCCCAGCATATAGCCTTCCTGTTTCTTCTGCATGGGCTTGATCCAGGCGACCCGACCGCGATAGTTGAATTTCAACGGAGGAGGGGTGAAATCGACCTGCATCTCGAATTCCACGCCCATGGGCACAATCATGTGAAACATCACCTGCAGCCCATCTTTGAACAGGTCTCCAGGCGAGCAGTAGAAGGTGTTGCCGTTTAGCGACGGTGCCTGGGGCGAAGACAGAATCTTGACCATGATGTTTTTCTCGCCTGTTCGCGCTGATTCGTTGCTTTGCCTGTTGCGCAAACGTGACATGTGGATTTCAAGGTGATGCGGTTCCGCCGCATTTATGAATTCCACGCCGACTTCATAAGACATCAGGTCCTTGTGCTCCCGCACCCAACGCACTTCGGCAATGATCGTCATCTTGCTGGTTTCCGTGTCGATTTCAAGCTTGAGCAAAGCCCCTTCCGGAACGTGCTCAGTGATAAAAAAGCGTAAGCCCGTCAGCGAAATGTCTTTGCAGAGTATCCGAATTTCACGCTTGGTGGCCGAATCCACCGGAAAAATGATGAATGCGGTCAACTCGCGCTCGTCTTCCATCCTCTCAGCTCGTCTTCTTTCCTTGCCCATACGAATACCTCTGTAAAAAATTCACCGCACACCGTCTGCTGCCAATCCAATAACGACAACAACAACATGCTGATTCACTTAAAAATACACCTGTTTGGGTATTTCAGGCAAATGAAAATTCAACAACTTCCAACATCCGGGCGCATCTTCGCGTTCCGAAAGCGTTTTGGGAAAAACAGCTTCGTCCCGCTCTTCGCCGTCCTCAACCCTATCCCGATCCTCGTCAACTTCAATTCGACGAAGATCAAGACGATGCAGGAGTGAAAAATGCAAGCATGTTTACTGATCAACTCGGCTTCCACATCTTGCCACTTTTGCGCCAACACAGCAACAACAAGCATTTTTCTGTTTGAGTGAGGACTCAAGATCCACAATTATTTCCGCCACTTGTCACTTTTTTTCACTTTTTTGCTGCTTTATGATTGACATATAGTTTTTATGATTGTAAACGATTATAAAAATCATGAAAACAAGCAGAAGTAAAGAAATCGGCGCGGAACGCCTTGAGCGTTTGCGCAAAATTATTCGCGATTCCAAGATTGCGCGGGTCGACGATCTATGCGTGGATTTAAAGGTGTCGCCGGCAACGGTTCGGCGCGATTTGGAACTTCTGGAAAAGCACGGTGAAATCCATCGGGTCCACGGCGGCGCCGTGAGTGTGGAGGGGCGCCTGGAAGAACCGCTGTTTGACGATAAAACCTTGTTGGCGGCGCAAGAGAAACAGCACATCGCCCGCGTCGCGTTCGAGCGGATCAACAGCGGCGATACGCTCTATCTTGACGGCGGCAGCACCGTGCTGTTGCTGGCCCGGTTGCTCAAGGAACGCACGGACATCACCCTGGCCACCAATTCCATGCGTGCCCTGCTCGAACACGGCGGGTCTGGGCCGCGGCTGATCTTTATCGGCGGCGAACTGCGCCGACGCAGCCAGACCATGGTCGGGCCGTTGACCCGTTTCATGATTGAACAGCTTCATTTCGATAAAGCCTTCATGGGCACCATGGGCCTGACTCCAGACGAGGGGCTGACCACCACGGACCCGGCCGAAGGCTATACCAAGGAACTGGTTATGCAGCATAGCAGGGAGGTCTTTATCCTGGCCGATCACTCCAAGATCGGCAAGGTGTCCTTTGCCAACTCCGGTTCGATCCAGAACCTCACCCTGATTACGGACGAGTTGGCGGACAGCGCCATGCTGAAAAAGCTCAGAAAACAAGGAATGGACATGGTCATCGTTTAGTTTCAACCCAAACTTAGTACATTAGCAGTAACACAACGTTAAGGAGAAATGTCTTATGCCCAACTACCTCAGTGATTCACGCCCCGATTTCACCCCCATGGAAATCGATTGCGGCCGTATCCCGGCCTACCAATACCAGGGGTCACTCAAAGCCGAACTGGAAAAAGGCGGACTGACCCATGATCTGGCCGTCGAAATGTTCGAAAACATGCTCATGGTCCGCGAACTGGAAGAGATGATCGTCAAGCTGCGCTCCGGCGCATACGAACCACTGGCCGATTTCAATTACCGCGGTCCGACCCATGTCTCCATCGGCCAGGAAGGCGTGGCCGTGGGCGCCTGCAGCGCACTGAACCTGCACGATAAAATCACCAGTACGCACCGCGGTCATGGCGACAGCATGGCCAAAGGCACGGCCGCCATCTTTTGCATGGACGAGGATCACCTGCGCAGCCGCGTCCCCAATTCCAAAGCCGCCACGCGCGAGGAACTGCTTGAGGACACGCTCGAAGACCATGTCTACCACACCGCAGCTGAACTGTTCGGCAAGGAAGACGGTTACTGCAAGGGCCGCGGCGGCGGCATGCATATTGCCGACTTCTCCATCGGCCATCTGGGCGCCAACGCCATTGTCGGCGGCGGCGTGCCCATTGCCACGGGCGCTGCCATGGGCCTGCGCTACCTGCGCAGCGAGGACATTGTCTGCTGTTTCGCCGGCGACGGCGCCTATGCCAACGGCGTGGTCCTGGAATCACTCAACTGGGCGGCCCAAGTCCAGTTCGTCAATCATCTGGCCAAAGATCACAAGGCCGGCCCGCCCATCATTTTCCTGATCCAGAACAACCACTATGGCATGACCGGCCGCGCCGACAACGAGGTCATGGGCGTAGCCAACTTGGCCCGCCGCGCCGCTGGTTTCGCCGATAACAACATGCACGCCGAAGTGGTCAACGGCATGAACCCGCTGGCCGTGCGTGAAGCGGTCACCCGCGCCGCCGCACTTTGTCGTGAAGGCAAGGGTCCGGTCATGCTCGAAGTCAGCACCTACCGCTATTACGGCCACTCGCTCAGCGATCCGCGTTTGGAATACCGCACCCGTAACGAGGAAACAGCCTGGAAAGAGGTCGACGCCATCGAAAAATTCAAAAAGGAATTGCTGGACGCCAGCGTGCTGGACCAAACCGGCATCGAAGCGGTTGAAAAGCGCGTGATCGACCGCAATGCGCGTGCCGCCATCCGTGCCGCCGAGGCGGCGGACCCTGAAGCCTGCGACGTGATCAAGTATATGTATACTGACAGCTTCTGCGAGACCGTGCCCGAAGAATACGCCAAGGTCGAGATCATCAACCCACCGCCCGCGATCAAGCACGACGCCGAAGGCCGCATCACCTATCGCGACGCAATCAAGTCAGCCATGCTCGAAGAAATGCAGCGCGATGTGCGCGTCATTTTCTATGGCGAGGACGTGGCCGATTACGGCGGCGCGTTCAAAGCCACCAAAGGTTTGCTCGAAACGTTCGGTCGCGACCGTATCTTCAACGCGCCCATCTCAGAGGCCTGTATCTGCGGTTCAGCCGTGGGCGCGGCCATGATCGGATTGCGGCCCGTGGCGGAGTTGATGTACATGGACTTTGCCCTGATGGCCTCGGACCAGATCAGCAACCAGGCGGCCAAGTGGCATTACATGTCCGGCGCCCAGATCGAAGTGCCGCTGGTCTACCGCGTCTCGGTCGGCGGCGGCAAAGGCTATGGCGGCCAGCACTCACAAACGCTGGAGACCATGTTCGCCCACATCCCCGGCCTGTACGTGGTCTATCCGGCCACGCCCTACGATGCCAAAGGTCTGCTCAAATCGGCCATCCGCGACAACAACCCGGTCATGTTCATCGAAGCCCAGTTGCTCTACGGCGCCAAGGGCGTTGTGCCGGAAGAGGAATATCTGCTGCCGCTGGGCCAGGCCGATGTCAAGCGCCAGGGCGACGACCTGACCATCGTGACCTGGGGCCCGGCCCTGCACGACGCGCTCAAAGCCGCTGACGCACTACAGCAGAAAGGCGTCAGCACCGAGGTTGTGGACCTGCGCTCGCTGGTGCCGCTGGATATGGAAACCGTGCTCCGCTCGGTGCGTAAGACCGGCCGCTGCGTCGTGGTCAGCCAGGCCGTGCATATCGGCAGCTTTACCGGCGAAATCGTGTCCAATATTCAGGAACAGGCGTTTGATTATCTGGACGCCCCAGTCAGGCGCGTCGGCGCCCGCGACGGGAT
Organism: uncultured Verrucomicrobiota bacterium; assembly: GCA_964580325.1. Classification (GTDB taxonomy): domain Bacteria; phylum Verrucomicrobiota; class Kiritimatiellia; order CAYTQP01; family CAZOLK01; genus CAZOLK01. The sequence continues at coordinate 10,044 of CAZOLK010000147.1, forward strand.
CGCACCGCAATCGCACATTCTCGAAGCCGCGTTCCTGCCGGATGCCAACGATATCCTGGCAGCGGCCGAGACCATTATTTAAGGAGCGCACCCCATGGCTGAAGCAAAACCCATCTTAATGCCCAAGCTCGGGCAGACCGTCGAAGAGTGTTCCATTGTCAAGTGGCACAAGCAGGAAGGCGATACGATCAAAAAAGGCGAGGTGATCTTTGAGATCGAAACCGACAAAGCCGTACTCGAATCCGAGAGTTTCCAGGACGGCACGTTGCTCAAGATCCTTGTCCAGGAAGGTGTGAGCGTTCCTGTCCAATCCACGGTCGCGTTTCTCGGTGAACCCGGCGACACAATCCCGGAAGTGGCGCCGCCGGCGGAGAAAAAGGCCGATGCGCCAAAAACCACGCCCACATCGGCCCCTGCGGCGCCGACGACCGCGACCGCGGTTGCTGCAACGCTGACGGCCCAGGCGCCGACACAACCCGCTATCGCACCGCCACGCCGCCGGATCAGTCCGCGCGCCCGTAAATTGATCCGCGAAAAGGTCGTCAACGGCGTGCAGGTCCAGGGGACAGGTCCCGAAGGTCGCGTTATCGAAAAGGACATCGTCGCATTCCTGGAGCAGAGCAAGTATGCTGACATCAAGATTTCGCCGGCTGCCAAGCAACTGGCAGCCAAAGCGCAACTGAACATCCTGACCATCCGTAAATCGGGTGACGGCGCGCGCATCCTGGAACATGACGTTCAGATGGCTGTACGCGAAAAGCCGAAGCCCATGAGCAAAATGCGTCAGGTCATTGCCCAGCGGTTGACCCACAGCTTTACCTCCACGCCCCATTTCTTCGTGACCGTGGACGTGGACATGACCGACCTGATGGCGTTCCGCAAAAACTTGAAAGCGCGCGGTCTGCCCTATTCGGTGACCGACTTTATCCTGGAAGCCGTGACCCTGACGCTCAAGGAGGAGCCGTTCAAAGCGCTGAACAGCACCACCGATGGCGTCAACGTCTCCTGGCACAGCCGCGTCCATCTGGGCCTGGCCGTATCGCTCGAAAACGGGCTGGTTGTGCCGGTTATCGCCGACGCGGACGTGCTTTCGTTGCGCGAACTGCATGACTGCGCCGCCGAGTTGACGGTCAAGGCGCGCGAAGGCAAACTGGCACCGGACGAGATGCAAGGCAGCACCTTCACCATCTCCAACATGGGCATGATGAACGTGGAGAGCTTCACGGCCATCATCAACCCGGGCGAAGCCGCGATCCTGGCCGTGTCCAGCGTCAAGGCCAAGCCGGTCGTGCGCGATGACGCCATTGTCGTGCGCCAGATCATGAACATCACCCTTTCTTCCGACCACCGCATCGTTGACGGCGTAGCCGCAGCCCGTTTCGCCAATGCCGTCAAAGCTAAACTTGAGGACATCGCCCTATGGAACAGTTTGATTTAATCGTCATCGGCTCTGGACCGGGCGGCTACCCGGCCGCCATCCGCGCCGCCCAGCTCGGAGCGCGCACGGCCATTATCGAGCGCGAACACGTGGGCGGGACCTGCCTCAATATCGGCTGTATCCCGACCAAAACACTGATCGCCGGCGCCGAAATGTACCGCCACATCCGAGAGGCGGAGCGGTTCGGCATCCAGGTCGGCGAGGTCAGTTTTGATTATGCGGCCATGAAGTTACGCAAGGACAAAGTCGTTGCACAGCTTGGCCAGGGCGTGGCCCAACTGCTCAAAGCCAATATGGTCACCCTGCTACAGGGACAGGCCGCGCTGGAAGCGCGCAACCGCGTGGTCATTGACAACGCGGACGGCAGCCGGACACGGGTCAAGGCCGATAAAATCGTGATCGCCACTGGCTCCACCTCGGTGATGCCCGGCTTTCTGCCGCGCCACGAGAAGGTCATGGACAGCCGTGCGTTCCTGGATCTGGACAAATTGCCGGCCTCCATGATCGTGGTCGGCGGCGGCTATATCGGCTCGGAACTGGCCTGCCTGGCCGCGGCGTTCGGGGTCAAGGTGACCGTGGTCGAGTTGCTGGAGGACATTCTGCTGTTGCTGGATCGTGACGCGCGCCGGGAAGTGCGCAAGAGCATGAACAACATGGGCATCGAAATCCTGACCGGCCATGCGCTGGAAAACATCGAGGCTGCCGAGAGCGGTGTCAGCGGCACGCACGACGGCCAATCCCTGTGCGCCGAATGTTTGCTGGCCGCCATTGGCCGTCGCCCGGTCACCAATGGATTGCACCCCGAACGCGCAGGCCTGACGCTCAACAACAAGGGCGCCATCGAGGTCGACGAATACGGCCAGACCGCGACGTCGGGCATCTATGCCGTCGGCGACGTCAATGGTCGCATGCAATTGGCTCATGTAGCCACATCCCAGGCCGTTTACGCGGTGGAACACGCCCTGGGCCATAGCCGGCGTCCTCACGAAACCGTGATCCCGGGCGTCATCTTCACCATGCCCGAAGTCGCCGTGGTCGGGCTGACCGAGGCAGAGGCCGAAGCCCAGGGTCGGGATGTACATCTGGGCAAGTATCATTTCCGCGGATTGGGTAAAGCCCTGGCAGCCAACGAAAGTGACGGGTTTGTCAAATGGCTCGCCGACGCGCAAAGCGGCCTGCTCCTGGGCGCTCAGGCAGTAGGCCCGCATGCCACAGACCTGATTGCCGAAGCCTGCGTAGCGATCAGGGCCGAACTGACGGCCACGGAACTGGGCCACACCATCCACGCTCATCCGACTTTCGCGGAAATCTGGATGGAAGCGGCCCACGACGTGGAAGGCGCCTGCATCCACGCAGTGAAACCGCGAAAACGCAGTTAATAGTTCTGGTGAAGATGCCGGCTGCAATCCAGACTCGTGCGCGGCGGTGAGCATGACC
>CAZOLK010000148.1:0-12900 GCA_964580325.1 uncultured Verrucomicrobiota bacterium
GCCCTGGATGAAGAGGAAATTCTTTCCCTGCGCATAGCTCACGCCTGCCACGGAACCGGACAATACTGGCCTCTGGTCATCCAACTCGATCATACCAGGGACCCGGACTGGACCGCGACAACGATGGCATGGGCGATGCTTGGGAAACCTGCAACGGCCTCGACCCGACGCCGCCGATGCCTCATCTGCGCGGAAGGGAGAAGGGACCAGGCTTTCTTGCAGTAATGTTTAGTCATGCTGACCGTCGCTCCGCTCGCTATCGCCTACGCCGTTGTCATCCGCCGTGCTTGCCCTCGAGTAGGCCGAGTACGAGGAGACCGACAAAGCTTGCGACAAAGCTCGCGACGAAGCTCCGATCTTGGTGGTGCAGCAATTGATCGACTTGTGGTCGATTCTGGTGAAGCTCGGTTCCGTGAACGGTTACCTTAAATTCTTGCTTTTTTATATATAGCACCCGTTAAGCAAGATCGGGTGAGGATGAGAGAGCACGAAGATCGGGACGAATTTAGATAGGGACATGTTCTTGGTTGACATTCGCGCCCATACTATAGTTAATACAAGCAAAAAAATAAACATATTTACTCTGAAACGGAAATTATGAGAATAGCACGTCTGGTCGAAAGCGGAGAAGCCTATTATCACTGTGTCAGCCGGGTGGTTCAACGGCAGCGACTATTGGATGACAAAGCGAAACGCGAATTCCAACACATCCTGCGTAACTATGAAAGCTTTTGCGGCATCCGGGTCATCACGTATGCGGTCATGAGCGACCATTTCCACCTTCTACTCGAAGTCCCGCAGCCCACATCCATTTCGGACCGCGAGTTTTTTGCGCGCCTGTCCAAGATCTACAGCAAGGAGGCCGTGATTAAATTGAAGGATTGGCTGAACTACTTGAAGAAGCATGGGATGGCCGCGAACGCCAAGGTGGAAAAAGAGCGGTATGTCAAACGCATGTTCGACCTGTCGCAATTCGTCAAGGTCATCAAGCAGCGATTCACCCAGTGGTTCAACAGCCGGAACAGTCGCCGCGGCACTTTATGGGAAGAGCGTTTTAAAAGCGTGGTGGTCGAACCAGCGGAAGAAGCCCTGTCCATGATCGCGGCCTATATCGATCTCAACGGCGTGCGCGCGGAATTGGTGGGCGATCCGCGCGACTATCCGTTCTGTGGTTATGCCGAGGCAGTCGCTGGCTCGGAACTCGCACGCAAGGCTTATAAAACCATGCTGAAAAGCCTGCCGGATGATGCGAACTGGCGAACTGTCAACCGGGCCTACCGCAAGAATCTTGAAGTGGGCAATCGCGGACAAACCGTGGATATCCATCACATCCGTCAGGTCCTCGATGAAGGCGGCGAGTTGAGCCGCGCCGAGTTGCTGCGATGCCGTCTGCGTTATCTAACCGACGGCGCTGTGATCGGCAGTAAAGATTTTGTCGACGATATCTTCAAGCGCCATCGCAAACGATTCGGGCTCAAGCGCAAGGACGGCGGTCGCGTCATGCGCGGCGGCGATTTCGGCGCGCTTCATTCCATGCGCGACCTGCGCCTGGATCCTATCTCGCCGCCCAACGAGCAGTCGCGCAAAGCCGCTGCTCCCAAAACCTTCCCGAAAAACAACGAAGCAGAAAAAGTGATCCCATGAGAAAGCTGGTTTTGATGAGCCACGGCCAGTGCTTTGGCTTGCGCGAAAAAAGATTCAACGGTTGGATGGATGTAGACCTGACGCGGCGCGGCATCGATGAAGCCGTGCGCGCCGCAGAATACATGGTGCGGGACGGACTCACCTTTGATATGGCCTTCACCTCGTTGCTCAAACGAGCCGTGCGCACGCTCTGGCTGGCCATGAGCCGGATGGACCTGGTCTGGATCCCGGTGTTCAAGGATTGGCATCTGAATGATCGCCACTACGGCGAACTGCAGGGCCTGAGCATGGCTGACGCCCAGGAACAGTTTGGCGAAGACTATGTCGCCCGCTGGAGCCAGGCCTATGCCGAAGCCCCGCCGCCTTTGGATCCCATCGACGACCGCTACCCAGGCCGCGACATTCGCTACAAAATGCTGTCCGAACAGGAATTGCCCCGCGGCGAAGCTTTCAAGGATACCGTCGCCAGGACCTTGCCCTACTTCAACACGGTTATTGCACCCACGATCAAAGGCCGCAAGCGCGTGCTGATTGTAACCCACGCCGAAACCATGCGCGCCCTGGTAAAATGCCTGGAGCGCATCTCTGACGACCGCATCGTCAAACTCAAACTGCCCCGCTGCGTGCCGTTGGTCTATGAACTGGATTTGAACATGCGCGTCAAGGACCGCTATTACCTGGGAGAAGAAGAAGCGCTGCAGGAGTTGCAGGAATAATGACCGAAGGACAAATTCCGGAATAGTCCTAAAAACCATTTCAACTGGTATGATGAGTGACGCATCCTTGAATCTAAAAATTCGAACCGGATCGAGGACATGAAAATGACCATAGAATTGAAAACCTGATCGATTATTGTACAGCGCTGCTGGTGAAGCGCGGGTCGGACGAATCCCACGCGCAACAACTGGCCAAGGTCCAGGTGGGAATCCAGGCATGCGGCATCACGACCCATGGCCTGCCCGTGTTTTTCAACCTGCTCAAGGAATTGGACCGCCCTGAGACAGGCCGGTTGCGGCCGCGGCCAGTGGCACGGTCCATCGCTGGGCCGCCACCAACCATCGGGCGCCCGAACCCCTGTTTCTCGACAAAGACGGCAACGCCACCAACCGCGCCGCGGTATTTAAAGACGGCGGTACGATTCTGCCATTCGGCGAAGCCCATTACCGTTTTCGTGGCACAGCACTTTTGCTCTGGATCGAGACGTTGACCGCTGCCGGAAAGCCGACCAACGCGGATAAAGAAGGCGGCCAGAACGTACACATCCTGGCGATCAAGCTGGCCTACATGGTCGGCGAAAAACGCTACGCCCAACTCATGGACGAGATGGTCGGCTACGTGCTCTCCAGCTCACTGGCCGCCGGCTCAAAAGGGCCGATGCTGCCGGGACGTATGGAATGGGATAAGCTGGTTACGCACGCCAACACGTCCTGGACGACCAAACTGTCGTGAGGATGAAGGAATGGTGCCACCGGTTGGGAGTAGCGCTGCCGACAACCGACCCATAGCGCCTGAAAAAAAGAGGAAATATATCCGGCATACGCATTATTTTTTTCAATCCTGACATTTGTTTTTTCATTATTACGCTCTATACTTAAACGTATGGACGTTGGAAATTTTATTCTTAAATTCATTGGTTTCGGCGTGCGCGAAGCCATGGGGGATACGGTCATGGAAGCGACCGAATTCATCCAATCGCGTATTGCTTCCCAAACGGATGCTTTACATGCGGCCCTGCGCTCCGCCTATCGCAGAGCATGGCGGATCATTGGTATGGCATTGGCTGGAGATGGCTTTGTCCAAAGTGCGAGCCAATGGCTGCAACCTGCCGATAACCGAGCTCTGGCTGGTGTTATTGACGAGTTGCTCAATTCAGGGACCCTGGATTTATCCATGGCGACGCCGGATTTTCGCCAGGCCTGTCTTAAGGAATGGCGGGACGCACGTGATCAAAGCGTGTTCACGCTCCCTGACTATGCACATGAAGAACTCATCCAGGCCGTGAGGGATTGTTCGCTGAGTCGCCATGATGTATTTGCGGCCGCCGATGCCTTGATCCGTGATGCCGCCGGAGATTTGAGCAAGACCTACCCGCACCTGGGGCAACTGATTCAGATGAAGCAGCTCGGACAACCTCCGCTGCTGGCTGCCGCATTCGCTTATTTTCTACGCCTCGAGATCCGCAAAAAAGAAGAGCTGGCCGATGAACTGAACATGACCTCATTGCGCGAATTGGCCCAGCAGCATCGTTCTACGTGGAAGCGTTTGGATCAGGTCTGCCGAAAACTGGATCGGGATTTCGATCGGCTTTTCGATCACATCGACCACATTGACGCCATCACGAGCGATACCCATTTGAAAGTGCAGGAACTCGAAAAGCTCATCAAAACCATGCTCGACGAGCGATCCATTCCGCGTCAAGGTTCGCTACGCGGTCAGGACAGCCATTGCATTCATACCGAAACCGAGCGCCGTTTGGTGCATGACTTATTGCAGCAGTATCGGCAATTGGATTCCGCGACCCGGCAGCTGTTTCCCGAACTGCTGAACAACCTGGGCCGTTTGCAGGTTTGCGCAGGTGACTATGACGAGGCGCAAACGAGTTTTCGCCAGGTAGCCGACTATCGCATGGAGGATCCGGCCAAAGCGGAAGAATGGTATAATGCGCACCTGGCCGCCCTGGAAGCCAAGGCCTGGGAACCAGCATTGGAGCACCTGCTGAAAGCCGATCATCTGGACCCGAAGCGGTTCCATCTTTTTCCAATGGAAAAATACGAACCGTTAAGAATTCTGGGGGCCGGCGGCTTTGGCGTGGCGTTTTTGTGCATGGATAAACACACGCAACTCAACGTCGTGGTTAAAACTTTGCACCACGACTGCCTGGATCGTGAAACCAACGATCTGTTTCACGAGGCCGGCGTGCTGTGGAACCTGCGGCACCCCAATATCATCAGTGCGCTCAGCACCGATTACGTGAGAGGCGCGGAACAGCGTACCTATATGGTGTTGGACTATTTTGACGGCGAAAACTTGGCGGATTTCCGCGCACAACAACGCCTTGACGAAAGCGATGTCAAGGTGATCGCTCGACAAATTGCGGAAGGCGTACGGGCAGCGCATCGCGCAGGTATTATCCACCGCGATTTGAAGCCCGGCAATGTACTGGTCAAAAAAGACGGCGCAACCTGGCAAGTCAAGGTTATTGACTTTGGCTTGGCGTTGAAGCCGGCTGTAAGGCCGGCCTCCTATGACCAGAGACACAGCGTCTTTGGCCATACCATTGCGGGATCCATTTCCTATGCACCGCCAGAGCAAAAGGGATTGCGCCCCGACATCCAGATAGGACCGCATTCGGACATTTACGCTTTCGGCAAGATGCTGGGTTATCTTCTGTACGGCACCTTGAACTGGAAAACGCGCCATTACAAGAACGTGTCTCCCCATCTGAACGAATTGGTGGACCGCTGTACGGACGACGAGCCAGGATATCGACCGAAAAGCTTTGACGAAATCCTGAAGCTGCTGGATCTCCCAACCGCTGAAAAAGACGAAAAGAAACCGGCTTCGCATGAGCAGCAGGCTGCAAAAACTTCAACGGCAAAACCATCCGATGACGCTGCCGAGAGCAAATTTGCGGCTTTCATCCAAAACGCCATGGTCAGAAAAACGACGTTGCGCCTTACCTTCGAGGAGTGGCCGACGCTGCTCAACGCCATGCGCGATGCCCTGCAAGTCGCGGTGCCCAACCTCGCGCCACTCAGCCTGGACACACGTTTGAAGGAGGCATTCAGTTTTGCCTGCCCGCAATGCGGAACACTCGACAACCAGGCTGTGTTCAACCTTGCCGCCAAACGCCATGTTTTCGGCAGACGGCACTGCCCCGGTTGCCGCGGGCATACCCTCGATTTGCTCTATGACCCCAGTCAAACAGCGTCCGCTATGAGCAGCATTGGCCCAAAACAGGTTGCCCACTATGGGCAAGATGAAGACACTACACGGCCTGCCAACAGGTCGAGCATGCGCGGAAAATGGCAACGCGGCATCAATGCCTTTTTAATCGTGTTGTTCATCAGCTTGCTGAGCCTGGAGTTTTTGAAGCCGGAGCCAAAGAAGAAAACGGTGCCAAAACTCAAAAAACGCCAGGCCAAGCAGGTGAACAAGCCGGACGCAAAGCCGACCACGCCCGAAAAAACCGTGGAGAAACACGAGATCCTCTACCACCGTCTGGATTTGCCGAAAAAAGCTTGCATGCTCTTCGTGGACCTATCCCCGGGACACTTCTGGGTTGCCAATGCTGGTAAAAAGTCCAGGATTTGGATCGGCAATAGGTTTCGGTTGGGTGCACGCGAGGTTACAGAATTGCAGTGGAAGGCTCTGATGGACGGTCCGAGCGGTCAGCGACGCAGCGATTATAACCCGGTGGAGCACGCAAGTTGGCATGACGCCATGGAATTCTGCCGCAAACTGACTGAACGCGAAAAAAAGGCAAAACGTCTGCCTTCTGGATGTGTTTATCGGTTGCCGACCGAGGCGGAATGGGAATACGCCGCACGCGGCGGTTTAATGTCGCGCGGGTTTGCATATAGCGGCAGCGACCGTCTCGCCGATGTCGGTAAGTATAAAAGCCGTAGTAGTTCGACCGTCGCTTTGAGGCAACGCAATGAACTCGGTTTGTACGACATGAGCGGGAATGTATGGGAATGGTGTCTGGACACATATCGACCCGATTACTATGCCACATTGATCGGAACCACCAACCCCTGCCATCTCGCGGCATCCTCGCATCGCGTACTTCGCGGCGGAGGCTGGAACAGCCAGGCCGAAGCGTGTCGTTTGGATTCACGCTCGAGCGCCGTCGCCGACCACAAAGCCGAAGCGATCGGTTTTCGCGTCTGCCTCGGCCCAGAAATAGTGCGCCAGGCAGATCCTCCGGCAACGCCGCCACAGGAGCCTGTCACGCAAGAAGACCGCAAAGCGCCGGAAAAAGAAAAACAAGTTGAGATCGCGCCCGCGAAACTACTGCCATTGGCCCAGGATGTCCACATGGCCTTCATGCATGTGAAGACCGGAACGTTCAGTATGGGCTGGCTTACGCCATCGCGCAATGTGTCCATCGGTCACGAGTATTGGCTGGGCAGGCACGAAGTGACCCAGGCACAATGGTTGACCTTGATGAGCAACAATCCTAGTGCCTTTCGTGGGTCCATGCGGCCGGTGGAAAACGTGAATTGGATACAGGCCGGGAAATTCTGCGAAAAACTGACAGTGCGCGAAAAGCAAGTCGGTCGTTTGCCGCCTCAGTATGAATATCGCTTACCTACCGAAACGGAATGGGAATATGCGGCCAAAGGTGGTACGCAGCGTCATACTTATCGCTACAGTGGAAGTGATGATCCGGACGCAGTGGCCTGGCATCAAGCGAACAGCAGGGAAACACACCCGGTAGCCGCAAAAAAGCCGAACGCACTTGGCCTGTTCGATATGAGCGGGAACGTGAAAGAATGGTGCTACGATACTTTCCATGAAAAAGCTTATTACGCATTCTACACCAGTTCGTGCGATCCGCTTTATCTCGACCACGGACCGGATCATGTGTTGCGCGGCGGCAGTTGGCGCGACGTATTGCATAGAGCGCGTACAACCACCCGTGACAAAAACAAGCTGACAAGCACAAGCAATGCCCAGGGTTTTCGCGTCTGTCTCGGCGTGATCAAACCGGAAAAACCAGTGCTGATTGAAATTCAACAAGGTTGCTTCATGACCTTTATCCCAGTGAAAGGCAGCCATTTTCGCATAGGCTCGGACCATGGCCAGCCCGATGAGAAGCCGGCGCATAAGGTGTATGTCAGCGATTTTTACCTGGGTGTCCTGGAGGTGACCCAGGCACAGTGGGATGTGCTAATGCCGAGTAATCCCAGCAAATACCGGAACGCGAAACACCCGGTGGAAAATGTCAGTTGGCATGATGCAGTTGCGTTTTGCGCCAAATGGACGGCCATCAAACGCGAAAAAGGCCAATTGCCGGAAGGATGCGCGTTTCGCCTGCCCACCGAAGCAGAATGGGAATATGCCGCCCGCGGCGGGTTCAAGAGCTGCGGATACTTTTACAGCGGCAGCGATGACAGCGAAGCGGTGGCTTGGCACAAACAAAACGCGACATCGCCCGTTGGCGGCAAAAAGGCCAATGAACTCGGTTTGCACGATATGAGCGGCAATGTGCTCGAATGGTGCTATGACGTTTACGACCCTGATTTCTACAAGAAAAAAGAAAGGCGGATCAATCCCGTCAACAAGACTGCTGATGGAGATGAAACACGCGTATTTCGTGGCGGCTCCTGGCAAAGCGTCGCCGCAGCTTGTCGGGTGAGTTTTCGCAATGCCTCAGGCAAGGCTTTCCACAATGAAACGCTGGGATTTCGCGTCTGTCTCGGCAGCACGCTCGATCCTGAACCTGCTCTTGCCAAAAAGCCGGAAGTCATCGTCAATCCTATTCAAACAGGCTATGTGATCCTGGCCCCGGACATTCGCATGGATTTCGTCCATGTCCTCGCAGGGCCTTTCCGCATGGGTTCGAACCACGGCATCTCCAATGAAAACCCGGAGCACGATGTGGTCATCCACCATGATTTCTGGCTGGGCACCTGCGAGGTAACGCAAGAGCAGTGGAAAGCGCTCATGGCCGGCAGCGAACCCAGTCATTTCAGCGGCGCGAAACATCCCGTGGAAAACATAAACTGGAACATGGCGAACAACTTTTGCCGCAAATTGACCGCACGCGAGATCGGGGCAGGACGCTTGCCGCCGGAATATGCTTACCGGTTGCCGACTGAAGCGGAGTGGGAATATGCGGCGCGCGGCGGTCCCAAAAGCATCAAGTTCCCGTATAGCGGAGGCCGGGATGCAAAGAACGTGGCGTGGTATCATGACAACAGCAACGGTATGCCGCACCCTGTAGGTCAGCGGAAAGCCAACGAACTCGGTTTATACGACATGAGTGGAAATGTTGAAGAATGGTGCCTGGACTACTACGACACCGATTATTATAAAAAGCGCGTCAAGGTTGATCCGTTGAACGCGGATCCGACCATGTATCGCGTAAAAAGAGGCGGGCATTGGTTCAGCACCGCCAACGGCCTTCGCACCTCGGCGCGGTCCGGGCTCCGGTCCATCGCTTACACATACAACATCGGTTTTCGCGTGTGTTTGGCGCGCCAACGCTGAATGGACTGATAGGATGAGCATCAAGCGTTGCATTGTAAAATTGGTGGGTTTTACCCTGCGCCAGATGATTGGGGATGTGGGCGAGGTAGCCTCGCACTATCTCCAATCGCGATTGATCTCGCAAACCGAAGCGCTGCGTAACGCTATCAGGCGTGCGCTTGATCGTTCCTGGCAGGCCATGGGCATAGCTTTGGGCGACGAACGGTTTGTTCAAAGGGCCGCGCAATGGCTGCAACAGGCGGATACACAAGATCTGGCCAGGATGATCGACAAGGTGCTTCAGACAGAATACGTCGGAGACGAAGCGTTTCGTCAGGACTGTTTTAAAGAATGGCAGGAGGTGCAAAAACAGAGACTGGACGATCAGCTTGAATTAGACACACTCTACGATGAAGTCAACCGATGGCCGTTGGCGCAGCGGAATATTTTCGACGCAGCCCATGAAGCGGTGCGGAATCTGGCCGCGGAACTGGAGGACGGGTATCCCAACCTGGGCCGACTGATCGCGCGTTCGCGCGAGAACCAACCGCCTCTGTTAGTCGCTGTATTCGCCTTTTTCTTTCGCCAGGAGCTGCGCAAATGCGAAGAGTTGGCTGATGAATTGAACCTGACCGCTCTTCGTGAACTCAGTCGCCACCACAGCGATACCTGGAAAAAACTGGATCAGATCTGCGAACAATTGGATGGCCATTTCGACCAGCTATTCGGTCAATTGGACAAAATTACGGATATGGCCGACGATACGAACCGGAAAATCGTCGTGCTGCAAAAACTCGTGCAGGATGCATTGAAAAAAAAGCACATACCACTGCATGGCCCTATCCGCGAGGAGCATAGCGACTGCATGCGCACGCAAGATGAGCGTCGTTTAATAGGCCGTTTTCTGGATCAATACAGGCAGTTGGACGCCGAAACACAGCGCCGCTGCCCCGAATTGCTCAACCAGCTTGGCCGCCTGCAGGTCTGCGTGGGGCAATACGGCAAAGCGGAAGCTAGTTTTTCCACGGTTGCCGGTTATTGCCGTGCGGAAACCGGTAAAGCGGAGGCCTTGTACAATGCACACCTGGCTGCGCTGGAAGCCAGGGAATGGGATAAAGCCCTGCGCTATGTGATGGATGCCGCAAATATGGATCACGCGCGTTACCACTTGTTTCCATGGGAAAAATTCGATCCCCAAAGAATTCTTGGCGCCAGCGGCCTGGGTGTGGTTTTTCTGTGCACGGACAAGCATACGGGCCAACACGTCATTGTCAGGACATTGCACCAGCAACATCTTGATCGTGACATCAAAGATATTTTTCATGAGGCCTGCATCTTGTGGAGATTGCAGAATCCCCACATCATTGGGGCAAGAAGCGCCGATTATGCACTGGAACAGGATCAACGACCCTACATGGTCCTGGACTACTTTCAGGGGCAGAGGCTAGGACGCAGTTTGAAATCCGCGCCCGCGAATGAACAATACCCTGTCCGCGAGGTGGAGATCCTGGCTCGGCAAATCGCTCTGGCCATGCAAGCCGCGCACAAAGCCAACATCATGCATCGCAATTTGAAGCCCGGAAATGTGTTGATCGGGCAACAGCATGCCGAGCCGCGGATCAAGGTCATTGATTTTGGTTTGGTTTTGAAACAGCAACTTGCAACCTCGCCGGAACAAAGCACGCACCAAAGCGTGTTGGGACGCACGATTTCGGAAACATCCGATTACGCGGCGCCGGAACAGAAAAAAAGCCTCCCGGCCCATGAAACCAAACCGCACACGGATATCTACGCGTTTGGCCGAATCCTTGCCTTTTTACTCTATGGGACCTTGAACTCGAAGCTGAGACATCGCAAGCATGTGCCATCTTATTTGAATGAACTGGTGGAAAAATGCACGGATGACAATTACACTTTTCGACCGCCTAACTTTGACATCGTCCTCTCGCTTTTGGATACGCCAACCCGAATCCGCGTTAAAAAAGAAAAACGCGACCAACGCAACGATCACACCACTGCGTTATCGCAAGCGCCAACATCTTCCGCCCAGGAAAAGGAACTGGTTTTTCGCTGTCCTGCTTGCAACAACACCCTCTATCCCACCCCAGACGAGCATGCAGGCGACAAGATCAAGTGCCCCTGCTGCCAGACCGCGATCATCATTCCTTCATTGAGCGGCGGACATGCCGCTACAGCACTATTGGCCGAGCAACCTCGAGCACAACAAGGCGTGCGGAAGTGGAAGTACATCACGCCGGGGCGAAACATTCACACATGTCCGTTTTGCGGATTTGAAGGAGAATTGGTCAAAAAAACACGCGGAAGCTGTCTCCTTTTTCTGTTCCTCTGCCTGCTCTACGTCATTCCCGGCATTATCTATGCCGTTCATTGTCGTGGTTATAAATCCGTCTGCGCACGATGTGGTCATACCATTAAACAACAACGAAGACCCGGTTCGACCCGCATCTTGATTGGATTTTTTCTATGCTTCATAACCGGCTTGATCATCATTGCCGATATGACTTTGCAAGACTTTGATAACATCAGCTATATCTTCATATTCGGCATTCCCACTTATTTCCTGTTGCGATCAGGCCTGAAAGCGCGCTTTAAGAACAAGGAATAGAACACAGATTTTTTTAGCGATAGGTTGCTTCTCCCTGCTCCCTACGCCTTCCCCTATAGCGCTCATCAAAACTAGACCACATCTGCTCATCAAAATTGAGCCACTTAATCACCGTGCCATACCGTTCTTTTTTTCCAAGTAGCGGCTTTATATAGAACTGTTGAGAGGTCGTTCCGAAGAAAGGTTATGAGGAGGTTCGCAGGATTTCGTTGTTGAAATTGAAGAGATTGAAGCCCCGGACAACGGCCTCCGCTGCTTTGACAATGTACCCAGAAATCATCAGCCCGAAAATGAGTCCCAGTTGCAGGCCGGTGTATGCGAGCTTGCGCGCATCATCCGGCATGTTGTCCGTGAATTCGGAAAAGAGCTTGAAGAACTTTGGGATCAGGACGCAGAAGGCGATGACTACGGCGAGATGAATCCATGCGACACGTTTGCTCATGCGAAGGTGTTTGCATTGCCGCTCAACAAACTCGCCGTCGGACAAGCTCTTGTGGATCGGTATGCCTGGGAATCTCCTCATTCTCTTCCTGCGAACGCTCAAATCGAGGGTTCCGGCGCACTAGCGGCGGATACCCTCCGTTGTGTTGTTGGCTGAATCCGACGGGGAGAGAATTTGACAACCCGGTTGCCCAGAGTGGTCTCATATCGCCGCAGATCCTCACAGATCATGTGCAGATCGGCATTAAACTGTTGAGTATGTTCCATTCGGAACTTCCGAACTTCATTAACAAATGGAAGCTGCCAACAAAGCGGTTTGCCTGCTCAATTTCGATGAACAAGTAAGGAAATACAAACTGTATTGGGACAAAAGCCCGCCTAAAACCATTAAAACCTCGATCCGGAAAGACGAAACCGGCATCAATCACGTGCTATATACGCAATATAATATACGATCACCAATACCGCTCACAACATGAATATGGCCTGGTTTGGCGTGTATCCCTTTAAATTATCCGATTGGACAGCCTACAAGGGCATTGCTTTTATGATTCTGGGCCAGGCCAGCGGGCATGAGGTCATTTTTGAACTCGTTTACGATGGCAAAACCCGAGACATGCCGGATAAGTTCACAGTGCAATGCAAGGATCTGAGCACGGAATGGCAATTGCGCAGCCATACATGGAAAGAATTTATACAGCCGAATTATATGGACAAGCCAAACCCGGCTTATCTGCCTCAGTATTTTGCGTTTCTGCAGAATGTCGGCTTCTTCAACATCACCGTCATCGGCAACGGCAAGAACACGATCGGATCGACAACCTCTACCTGCTGAAAGATTGAAATGGTTCCCGGCAACGGCCGCATCAGGCGCGACGCATGCCTTGAAGCGGACCCATTTTGTTTTCGATGCAATCCTTCAAACTCAAGCGTAAACGGTGTGCAGTGTCCCAAGATAATTTAGAATGGCGTCCCACATAAATTAGAATGAT
>CAZOLK010000149.1:0-12845 GCA_964580325.1 uncultured Verrucomicrobiota bacterium
GCTTGCCGAGGGCCTGGCCAAAGAGTTCAGCGCCCTGCCCAGCGCCGGAGAGCAGTCGCGGCAAGCGCCGGCAACCAAACGTCTGCAAGTCGCGCTGGGACTCTACGCTCAACTGGAAGCGTTACAGAACGAACTCCACGTGACCCGCGAACTGATCGCCACCGGTCCGGCGGCGCGACGCGAGGTCGATGTGCTCTACCTGGGGCTGGCCTGCGGTTTTGCCGTGTCGCAGGACCAGACCTGGGCCGCGCTGGGATATCCCGGCGCAACCGGCTGGACCTGGCATGCACAACCGGATCTCGCCGCCGATATCCGCATGGCGATCGACGTCTTTAACCGGGCCCAGCCGGCAGCCCTGGTCCGGCTGCCCCTGGCCCTTGACCAGGATGACGGCGCACAACCGGAACCCGACGAGGAGGCCGCGCCATGACCTGTCGACATGGTCTGTATATACTCATCACCGTCTTGGTTGGCGCCAGCGCAGTCGCGGAACCAAGCAGCGACGCCACGCAAAGCATTGACCAGGCCATCCTGAAAACGCACGCCGAAATCGACGAAACCACCCGAGCCCTGAATGACCTGCGTAGCAAAGTGGATCGCGAGCGGACACCGCTGGCAAAAGAAGTGCAGCAGACGCGTGAAAACCTGCGCCAGAAGCGCGGCGAGAGCGAACGCACGCATCGCCTGCTGCGCCAGAGCGAACAGGATCAACGCACGCTGGCCGCGGAAGTGGCACAACTGGAGGAAGATCTGCGCTTTGCCAGCGGCATGATCCAGGAATACCGGCGCGCTATGGAAACGCGCGCCCATCGTGCGGAGCATGCCTGGATACAGACGAAACTGGCGGATGTCACCCTATATACCACGGACATTGCTTCACCTGACAATCTGGTCCGGGCTGCCGCGGATTTACTCGACCTGGCCGAAACCCGAAACAGGATGAAAGTGGGCGGCATGCATCTCGAGGGCGCGGCGCTGGATGCGCAAGGACTGGAACACCAGGGCCGTTTCGCGGTGCTGGGTCCGCTGGCCTATTTCAGCACTGCGGACAAATCGACGGCCGGACTGTCACAAACGCGCATGGGCAGCCTGCTGCCGAGCATATATACCGACCTGCCACAAGACGACGTTTTCGAGTGCGCCAGCCTGGTGATGCAAGGCCGGGCAAAAGCCGTGCCACTGGACGTGACCGGCGGGGACGCGCTCAAAGTGGCCCAGGCCCAGGCAACGCTGTGGGAACAGTTTGAGAAAGGCGGTTTTATTATGTGGCCGCTGGCCGCGGCAGCGGTTGTGGCGCTGACCCTGATCCTGGCCAAGCTGCTGGACCTGGCCTGTATGCAAGTCAACGCGCCCAAGGCCATAAATGAACTACTGACAGCCCTGAACGCAAGCGACCTGGCCGAAGCCGACCGAATCGCGGCCAGGGTGCGACCACCGCTGCGCATGGTCCTGAAAACCGCGGTACAACATCCGCATCTGCGGCGCGAACATCTGGAGGAGATTCTGCACGAACACATCATCGCCTGTATGCCGCGTATGGAGCGTTTCCTGGGCGCGCTGGCTGTTCTCGGTGGCGTGGCGCCGTTGCTGGGCCTGCTGGGCACGGTCACCGGCATGATCCATACATTCGAGCTGGTCACCATCTTTGGCACAGGTGACGCGCGCATGCTGTCTGGCGGTATTTCCGAGGCGCTGTTGACCACCCAGTTCGGCCTGGCCATTGCCATCCCGGTGCTGATTGTCCATGCACTGCTGGCGCGTCGCGTGCGCGTGGCCGTGGCCGCGCTGGAAGACGCCGCGGCCTGGTTGACCTCCGAGCGGACCGCACGCAAAGCGGCAACCGTTGGAGAGCCGAGTCCATGACCGACTTGCTTGCCAACACCTTGACCTACTGGCTCGCCGGAGGCCCGTTGCTGGCGCCTATTGCCGCGGTGTCTGTGGCGATTTGGGTCATTGTGCTGCGCCTGCATACCTGGATGGCGGCCGTGCTGCGCAATCCGGCTACCCTGGCCTGGATGCAGAACCAGCCGGGGCTGGGACTGACGCGGGTGCGTTCGACCATGCAGGTGCTGGCCGCGCTCACAGCCGTTGCCCCGCTGCTAGGACTGCTGGGCACGGTGATCGGCATGGTCGAGACTTTCACGGCCGTGGCCCGTATCAGCGGCGACACCGTGGATCACGTAGCCGACGGCATTCGCAAAGCCCTGATCACGACCCAGTTCGGCCTGGTCGTCGCCATCCCGGGCGTCTTCGGGCTGGCCCGGCTGCGGCGTTTGATCAACCAGATCGAAGCCATGGTCGCCGCGGAACGGGTCATGCGCCAGGCCGGCGCTGCCATGCAAGAACTGCTGCCTGACGGAGACTGGTCATGAAACGGATCCAGGTCAACCGCCAGGCCAACGGCGTGGAGATCAACATGTCGCCGTTGATCGACTGCGTTTTTCTGCTGCTGATCTTTTTCGTGGTCACCACGGTATTTGTCGAAGAGACCGGCGTGGACGTACAGCAGCCGCGGGCCGTATCGGCGCGCGATATGGAAAAGAACAGCATCATGATCGCGCTGACCGCGGACGGCCGCATCGTGTATGGCGGCCGCGAAATCAGCCTGGGCAGCGTGCGCGGGGTCGTGGCCCAGCAGTTGCGCCAGCGCCAGGCGCCGGTGCTGATCATGGCCGACAGCCAATCGCGCAGCGGTGCGCTGGTGGACGTGATCGACGAGTGTAAACTGGCCGGTGCCCAGCAGGTGGGCATTGCGGCGCTGCGCGAATAACCCAGGAAACGGCACACTCATGGGACCTCGACAAACACACACCCACGTACCACGCGGTGCCCAGCCGCCGCGCTGGACCTTGCTGTCCACGCTGGGCGCCCTGATTTTCACGCTGGGCATCTATGTACTGCTGCCAGCCATCGGCCGCTTGGCTCAACAGCCGAACCGCGACCGAACCGTGCGCACGGTCGAGTTCATTGCCCAGCCGCCCCCGCCGCCGCCGCCGCGAAAAGTCCAGCGCGAACAGGATCCAGTCAAAAAAGAACCACCGCGTCCTAAACTTGACGCACCGCGCAAACAACTGCCGGCACTGCGCGCCGCCTTGCAACTGGACATGGTCCTGGGCGATGTGGGCGGCGATTTTGACCTGGGCTTTCAGATCGCGACGCCTAACCTGGTCGATGAAGTCAGGAACATGGTGTTTGAACTGGAAGACCTGGACGAACCGCCAAGACCGCTGCTGCGCTTGCAGCCGGTCTATCCGCCGCGTGCCAGGATGCGCCGGCAGCAGGGCTATGTCATCGTGGAATTCGTGGTTGACGCCCAGGGCGCTACCCGCGACATTAAAGTGGTGTCATCCGTGCCCAGCGACGTGTTCGATCAGGCCTCCGTCAACGCGGTTCAACGCTGGAAATTCAAAGCCGGCCAGCGCGGCAACAAAGCCGTGGCCGTACGCGTGCGCCAGAAAGTGCAGTTTTCACTCGATTGAAAGGTTGGCAATTGGGAGTTACAAAATGATAAATGAAGCTCTTTTTACGATAGAATCGTCAGAATCGAGTGAAACGAAGGCATCGACTCTTTCGAATTCTTCGATTCCTTTGATTCCATCGACAAAAATCATGCTGGCCGCCGCCATCATTCTGCTCGCGACATGGTGGCCTTGCACGAGCTATGGTGCCGATAAAACCGAAACGCCTGCCGACCCGTTCGCGCCTACGGTCACCCGCAAGGAATCCGAACTGCTCAAGGCAGCCATGGCCAGCAGCAACCTGACCCACGCCATCCAGTTGCTGAGTTCCGTAGACCTGGCCGCGTGCAGCCCGGCACTGGATTTCGCCCGCGGCAACATCTATTTCCAATCCCAAGATTATGACCGCGCAGCCGTTGCCTACGAAGCTGCTTTAAAAAAAATGCCGCTCTTCCGCCGGGCCGCCATGAACCTGGGACGTGTCTACCTGCTGCGCGAGCAACCCGAAAAGACCATCGCGGTCTACCGCAACCTGGTGCGCGACGGCCAGGCCAATGCGGACATCCTGCTCCTGCTCGGTCATGCCCTGCTGTTGCGCGAGCAACCGGTATCGGCCGAAAACGCCTATCGCCAGACCTTGCTCCTGCGCCCGGGCGACAGCGATGCGCTGGCCGGCCTGGCCAAGTGCCTGCTGCGCCAGGAGCGCTATCGCGAAGGCATGGGACTGCTCAAGGAACTGCTCCATAGCCGGCCGATGGACAGTGAATTGTGGATGCTGCGCATCAATGCGCTAATAGCCGTGGATCAACCGGATAAAGCCGTCATTGCCGCGGAAACAGCGGTGCGGCTGGGTTTGCGCAGCGCGGAAATTCTGACCCTGCTGGGCGATCTATACCTGCATGCCGAGCAGCCGACCGATGCGGTGACACGCTACCTGGAAGCCTTCAAACGGGAAAAACCGTCCATCCCGCATCTGCTGCGCGCCAGCGAAGGGCTGCTCATCCTAACCCGGGACAAGGAAGCCGAAATCCTGTTGCACCGCGCCGCTGAGCTGGGTAAACAAGGCCGGCTGGACCACGAACAAACGACCAGGTTATTACGCTTGAGCGGTGAACTGGCCACGTTGCGCGGCGACCAGGATCGCGCCATGGACCTGTACCGCCAGTTGCTGGAGCGCAATCCCTTGTCCGGCGACGTGCTGATACTACTGGGCAACGCCTACCATGATAAAAAGCAACTGGACCAGGCCCTGATGACCTTCGAGCGCGCCAGCCGCCTGCCCGGTTACGAGCACCGTGCCCTGATCCGGCAGGCCCAGATCGAGGTGGAACGCGAGCGTTATACGCACGCCCTGGAACTGCTCGAAGCGGCCCAGGTTTTCGAAGACCACCCGCACATTGCCCGTTACCTGGAGCAAGTGCGGCGCCTGGCCGCTCAACAGTGAACCGTCCGGCCGTGCTTCGCCTCTAACCTACCAGGTGAGGAAGGATAAGCGCAGACAGCATGACACTGCGAATCGCCACTGGCCTGGCCACTCGCCTTCGCGATTCGCCTGAATTAATTAATTTAATTTATCTTGATCCATGTGATAGTCCTCGCTATGGGCTGGTCTTGGGTATCACACACAAAACACGATAGGTGAATAAGGAGATTGCGGTGAATTCCGTGGTCAATACCTTTGGGTTGCGGCTCGCTTTGCCGTACGCCTCGATCGAGGTTTTTCCAGGCTGTAGAGCCAGGCGATTTCCTCGGGCCAAAGGTCCTCTACTCTGGTTTCCAGAATCAGCGGGATGTTGTCGAACCGCTTATCGTTCATGATATAGCGGAACACGGTCTCGCCCAGGTTGCCTTCGCGCAGGTTGTGATGGCGATCAACCCGGCTTGCGAAAGTCGATTTAGCGTCATTGATGTGCATGCCTTTCAGGTAGCTCAAGCCGATGACGCGATCAAATTCGGCAAAGGTCCGGTCGCAATCTTCCAGTGTGCGCAGGTCATAGCCGGCGGCAAACGTGTGGCAGGTATCAAAGCAGACGCCAATGCGCGATTTGTCTTCGATCCGGTCGATAATTTCGGCGATGTGTTCGAAGCGATACCCCACGTTGCTCCCCTGGCCGGCTGTATTTTCGATGACCGCGGTCACGCCCCGCGTTTGCTTCAGGGTCTGGTTCACAGATTCGGCGACCAGGGCCAGACATGCGGTTTCGCTCATCTGCTCCAGGTGCGCGCCAGGATGAAAGTTGAGGAAGCACAGCCCCAGTTGTTCGCAGCGCTGCATTTCATCCAGAAACGCGGTGCGCGATTTTTCCAGTTTCTCCAGATCCGGACAACCCAGGTTGATCAGGTAACTGTCATGGGGCAGGATGTGTTCCGGCGCAAATTTCAAGCGCACGCACTGCTCCTTGAAGGCCTGGATCGCCTCTTCCGTGAGCGGCTTGCTTTTCCAACTGCGCTGATTGCGGGTAAACAGGGCAAACGCCCGAGCACCGATCCTGTCGGCGTTTTGCGGCGCATGGTCCAGACCTCCGGCGATGGGAACATGCGCGCCAACGTATTTTCGCGATTTTTTCGTGGTCATGGATCAGATTCCTCGTGGTTGGTCGTTTCCGCGCGGACCATTACAATGACGAGAAAGGCCAGGAGCGGAAAGTAAACGAACAGGAAGAAGTAATTGTACTGGAACTCGTACATCAGCCAAGTCAGCGCGCCAAACGCATGACCCAGGCATAAGGTCAATGCCATGACCAGGGAAAGTACGCCCGGCAGCACACGTATCAAGACCATGCCGCCGAGTATCCAGACCAGTACCCCGGCCAGGAAAGCCACGGGGTGCTGTTGCAAAAGATAGTCGAAATGCGGGGCCATTTCCAAAGCGTTGTTGTAATTGCGCCAATAGGCTCCTGGTTGCCCGAGCAGAGTCACGGTCATATCCAGCAGCGTCATGAGCACAGGAACAAGATACTTTGCAGGATTGCGCGGTCTACCTTTTTTCTTCATGCCCACAGTCTAGCCCATGGGTCAGACCGCGGTCCACAGAAAAAAAACTTGCAGAAGGCTGGAAATCATTGTAATTTATGTTTTTTTAATTGAGTTAATATATATACGCATGAAAAAGATCGACGCTATGAAAAAGAAGTGCTGTCTGGGTTATCTATTATCGCTGCTGTTCCTGTTTTCGATGTTGG
Source organism: uncultured Verrucomicrobiota bacterium (assembly GCA_964580325.1). Taxonomy (GTDB): domain Bacteria; phylum Verrucomicrobiota; class Kiritimatiellia; order CAYTQP01; family CAZOLK01; genus CAZOLK01. The sequence goes on from CAZOLK010000149.1 coordinate 6,641, forward strand.
GTTTGCTGTCTGTCCATGGCGCGGTGGTCACCAACCTGGCTGTGGCCGACACGTTTATCCTGGCCGGTCATCCGGATAACAATGCGGGCGCTCACACCAACCTGGTGATCGGCGCTGACAGCAATTTTCAGGTGCAGCGCGGGTTGCTGCGCTTCGATTTGAGCGCTATCCCGGCGGATGCCGTCATTCGTTCCGCACGCTTGGAAATCACCTGCCTCAAGGTGAACATCACCGCTTTTCCCGTATACAGCATCCACCGCCTTGACGAGGCCTGGGGCGAAGGCAGCGGGACCGGCGCAACCGGCACATCCGCCACCAGCGGGGAAGCGACCTGGAGCAGTCCGGTCTTTGGCAGCGGTTCTTGGACCGGCGGTTTATACCAAGCCGCGGCCTCGTTTTCAGATCCGGTATTCACGCCGGGTCCGGTTTCGTTCCAGGGCACGAACCTGACCAAAGACGTTCGCCTCTGGGTTTCCTCACAAGCCACCAATTACGGCTGTCTGCTCAAGGCCAACGTTGAATCCAACCCGCAAAACGAAGGCTTTTTCGCCACGCGCGAAATGGGGCAACCAGCCATGTTGATCGTCGAATACGATTTACCGCCTGTCATCAGCGCCATTGCCATCAGCATGGGCACAATTAACCTGACCGTCACCAATGCGTGCAGCGACCGGACCAACATCATCGAGATGGCTACGAACCTGATAGCCGCCTCCCCCTGGCAGGAGGTGACCAATTTGACGACAACCGGGAATACGCTCCAGTGGCAAGGCACCATGCCCACCAATGCCGCCAGCCTGTTTTACCGTTTACGTGCCCCATAAAAAGATCGATCCATGGCACGCAGTCTGCTAATGCGACGGGTATGAAAGCATTCACGCTATGGAAGAGCCTGCCAGCTTGGCTGACCTGGATGGTATGCATGGTGTGCTACAGCATATCGGCGCAGACCAACGATCTGGTGACGCCAGGACCGAAGATGCTGGAAGAAATGAAACGCGCAGCCGATGAACGCGACTACCTGGTTCGGCGCATACGTGAAATGGAGCGGGATGTGGCGCGCTTGAAGCGGGACGACGATGAAGAATCGGGCATCCTGATTCAGCGCACCACACGGCTGGAAAGCATGTTGCACAAGGTTGAGGACTATGAGCGCGTCTCGCGGATCGTCGAGGAACAGCGCAAAACCATTGAAAAGCTGCGCACCATCTTGAATGAGCGCATGGCGGCGATCGAGTCCTTTCCCGAACAGATCAAGCAGTTGACCGAAGAGGTGGCCCGTTTGACAAAGCGCAAAAAGACCTTGATCCAAACCAACGCGGACCTGCGTTTCCAGATAGATGAGAGCCTGCTCGGAAAATTCGAATATTATGAAGTCAAGCGCGAAGGCGAAACACTGGCTTCCATCGCGGCCTTGCCCACGGTATACAATAACGAGACCAGGGCAATCTGGCTGGAGCAGGCCAACCGGCATCGCGATGTTAAGCTGGACGATCTGAGCCCCAAAGACCTGCTTATCGTTCCGCGCTTCGACATCAGCGGCAACTACGTCTGGTAAATGAAGACCGGTCCCTACCAACCCCTGCCCGCAACATCGACCGACCAGACCATGTTCGGTCGTTTCGACGATCTGAATTGCGCTTTTGTTTACTGCATCACGACGCGCTGCGTTGACGAAGCCGTGGTGCGTCACGATTGCGATCCGGTCAGCGCGCATTTACTGGGACGCGCCTTGACCGCGGCCCAACTCTACGCCACTGTACAACCTGAGCGCACACGGGTGAACCTGCTGTGGACCTATGAAGGCACCTTGCGCACCTTGTTGGTTGATACAGGCCAAGACGGGTGCCTGCGCGGTTTTATCTCGCCCAGGCACATCAAGGGCACGGTCGAAGATGTGGACGCACTGTACGGCGACAAAGGAAGTTTGCGCGTGATGCTTTCGCGGGACGACAAGGTGCTGCAGACCAGCACGACCGAAGTGTTGCTGCAAGATCCGGTCAGCGACCTGGCCTATCATGCCTGCATCAGCGATCAGATTGAAACCGGCATCACCGCGATGATCGCTTTTCGCCCGGACCCGGTCCATCCGGTATCGCTCTGCCAGGGATGGATGCTGCAACCGCTGCCTGGCACTGACCCGGCGCTTTTTGACCGTTTGCGGCGCGAAATGGGGCAACCTGCCTTTCGTGACCTGATGAGCCGGCCCAACGAAGCTGATGTGTATTTCGAGATGCTGGCCAAGGCTTTGCTGGATGGCGCAGGGCTGACATCGGGCTTGTCTGTTCGCGCCGCGCCGCCCCCACGTTTTCAATGCACCTGCGACCTGGAAAAAATGGGCGCGATCCTGCGCGCCATCCCGATCCCCGAGCGCATGCAGATTGTCAAAGCAGGAGAGCCCCTGACCGTGCGCTGCCAGTTCTGCAACTCCGCGCATAACCTGAGCATCGAGCAATGTTCGCGCGCCTGGAACAACAAACCGATGGTATAACACGCCCATTAAATAAGGTGTAAGCCGGCTAATGGCCCACAGAAAACAACATGCCATTTTGAGAGCCAACTATCCCATCCAGTGGTGTTGCAAAAACTCGAAATATAAGGAAATCCATAAATCTATGCGTTTTTAGTCGAGCCTTTAGGCTGCTTCGGATTTCGAAGATGCGACCCGATGAAAAGTGGCCTGTCCTTTCAGTTTGCTTTGACCCCATGCCCATGGTAGAGTTGTCGGCATGAGTGGGAAGCAAGACAGCAAAACCAACAACAGTCCAGAATCTACGCGAGGGCTGCCGGCGTTTGATCCAAATCCATCTGCGCGCTTTGCCTGCGATCTGTTGCGCGAAGTGAACATACCTTTTGCACTCATTGGTCGCGTAGCGATGTGGACCATGCTTCCCGCAGATGAGCACCAATTTACCAAAGATGTCGATTTCGCAGTGCCACGCTCAGCCGCGTCCATTATTGCCTCGGCCCTGGCCAGGCGAAAGATCGCGCCACGCCCATTGTCCATTGGCGGACTGGCGGTACGCACCGACGATCTGCGCGTAGATTTCATTGATCAACGTGATGGAGGATTCGAACGGGCGCGCGACATCGTAGCCCGTCACGGAGGACCGGTTGGCGTGAACCTGTTCGACACGCTTGCGCGTGAGGCTGGCCACCCTGACGCACACCCCGTTTATCGTAACGGCGGTTCAGACTGAAGGACACATGATGCGCGAACAGATACGGCAATGGATGATCGGTTGGTTGTTGGCAGTGCTCGCGATAAGCGGTGCAAAGGCCCAAACCAATCCCGTGGAAGTTGTGATCGAGGCGGAGCAACCCGTGGACGATAACCTGGAGCGTTGTTTCAAGTACGGTCCGCGCAACGCCGAGGAAGCTGCCGTGCTGTCCGAAAAAGGCTGGTTGCAGTCGGACCGCCGGTTCTCCGACCGCAAACGCTACGCACACTATAAAGTGGATGTCCCGCGCAATGGAAGCTATCGCCTATGGGTACGCGGCTGGGATACGGACAATGCTTTTCGCTGGCGCTTTGATGAACAGCCCTGGCAAATACTGGATGCCGACGTCAAACCGGTCCACACCGTGCCTTTGCGCGGCTGGTGGATCACGGTTTCCTGGCGCCTGGCCGGACAGGTCGCTATGGAGCAGGGGCAGCGCACGCTGCAGGTCGAATGGCTCGAAACCGGGACCAACACGGTTGTAGCCCTGGATTGCTTTCTGTTGACGGACGGCGATTTCAAGCCTGACGCCGAACAGTCGGTCACGCAGCAGACCGCGGCGCCGCACGGCTGGTTTGCCTGGCCGTTGTCTACCGGCGTGGCCCCCGATTCCCCCATTTACCTGCGCGATCTCAATCAGCCACAAGCCGGCGAGGAAGGATGCATCCGGGCCATGAACGAGGTTTACGCCTACCTGACGAGTAAGCGTCCGGTGCGGCTCTGGGGCGTGCAGGTTTATCCCGCCACGCTGATGACGTCCAATGAACGGCTCGATGCACTGGCGGAACGGCTGGCCGGCCATGGCGTCAATAGCGTGCGCTACGTAGGCCAGGTCCATGACGTTACGGCACCGAACCTGGTCAGCCTGGATAAAAAGCTGTGCGACCGGTTGCATTATTTCATGGCTGCCTTGAAAAAACGCGGCATCTATACGCGACTGGCCATGTTCGATCCGGCCTGGATCACGGCCCAAAACCTGAAAGCCATTCCGGACGCACCCGTAGCCGGAACCGCGCCGGGCAGGTTGTTGCCTTTTTTCCACAAATCCATGAAAAACGCCCAGCGCCGGCTATTCCAGCATTTCCTGTCCGCGACCAATGCCTATACCGGGCTTACAACCGCACAAGATCCGGCCCTGGCCTGCGTAGAGATCACTGTCAACGATTCGCTTTTCGCCCCTCATTTCAAACCGGGCGAAACCTTGACCGGCGAACCGTTGCGCTACCTGGAAGAGCGGTTTGCGGTCTGGTGCGCACGCAAGTACGGGTCCCTGCAAAAGGCCCTGGATACCTGGGGGCCGCCGGCCGCAACGTGGCCGGCCGATCAACCGGATCAGGGCTTGCTGACCTTGCTGCCCACGAGCGCATTCGGTCCAAAAGCGTTTGCCGGCCTGCATCCGCCGGGGTTGCGCCATTTCGATCAAGTCGAGTACCTGGTCGGTGTGCAGCGCGACTATTTCACCTCCATGCTGCGCCTGTTGCGTCAGACCGGCTATCGCGGCGCCGTGTGTGCGGTTGCCGGCAACAACGCGGCCTATCCCTGGTTGGAGCCGCTGGACATGTATACGCGGATGGCGGCTGATACCCTGGATCTGCACGGTACGGTTACCCATGATATTGAGCAGCCGGCCGCAACACCCATGCCGCGTCATGTTACAATGCCTGGGCGGCCCTATACCCTGAGCGACCTTGGGCCCGGCGCCGGGTTATTTGCGTCCGATATGCTGTTCCTGCCCACGGTCTATGCCGCCCTGGCCGGCGCGGAAGCGATGTTCCTGCACGGCTGGCGCGAGCCGTTGCGCGAAACGGTTGGTGCGCCCTATAACCCGCCGGTATGCCCCGTCTGGCTGGGCGCGTTTCCGGCATTGAGCCTGATGTTCCGCCAGGGCAGCGTCAGCGAAGGCGCCGAGATGCATCATTTCAACCTGGACCTGAAACAGGCCTGTCAACTGCATGACGTGAACGCGACCGGCGAAATGGTGCGTGGACCGGCTGCGCTGGACCCGTTCGATTTCCTGGCAGGCAAGGTGACCTGGAGCTTTTCACGCAACATAGATGAATCTGCCCACACGCCTGTCGATACCGGTTTGCAACAGCAATCCGGCATCATCCGCAGCGTCAGCAGGGAGGTGGTCTGGAATTACGGCCAGGGTTATGCCACAGTCAACAGCCAGAAAGCCCAGGGCGCGGTCGGCAACCTGGCGCAAGCGAGCCTGCTCCAGATGGGGCACATCGATATCGTCTGCTCCGCGGAAAGGGCCGCGATCCTGGTGGTGAGCATGGACGACAAGCCGCTCTCTTCGTCGGATAAAGTCCTGGTTCAGGTTCTCGGGCCGCGCCGTTATTTTGACGATTACGGTGTATGCATGCGTAATGTGGAAGGAACGATCACCTTCAAGCGCCAACTCGTCGGGAAACTACAGGCCCAGGCGCTGGACATCGAGGGCCGGCCGCTGGGCAAACCGGTCCGGGGCGTGGACGAACGCCTGCCCATCGAGTTGCAACCTGCCGCGCCGTATTGGGTGATCCAGGAATCGGACGGATCAGCGCCATAGTTTCGCCAGCCGATCCCGGTTGTGGACGTTATCCTCCCGATGCTTCGCGAAAAACGGGATGGCCGCGATGCCGCTGCGTTGTTCGATCTCCTGCGCCAGTTTTTCCAGGCGCTCGTCTTCGAGCGGTTCCACTCGGGCGTCGGCAGTGTAGCGGCATGCGGTGTATAGCAGGATCGCACGCGGATGCAGAACGCCCACGGTTCGGATATAATCGCTGAGGGCTTCCGCGGTGGTGTTGTCCGCCATACCGGTGAACAAGCAGGTTTGCAGACAATAGTCGCAAGACGTCGCGGCCAGGGCTGCCGTGATCTCGTCAAAACCGATGCGCACTTCCGGCTGGTTAATGGCGCGGAACAGCTCATTGTTGCCGGCATCCAACTTGAAAAAGCGCCGGTCCAGCAGGTTCAACGCCTGGTCTTGGCCGGCCAGC
>CAZOLK010000150.1:0-5595 GCA_964580325.1 uncultured Verrucomicrobiota bacterium
GGACGTAACGCTGTCGTCTTGGAGCCGCTGCGCGCTTCGCAGATCCGCAAGGCCTGCTGCACCACGGACAAGGTTAGCGCTGTTAATCGGCGGGTTGGACTTTGTTGGCGTATTCGTTGGCGTCCATGCCGTGGGGGAAGCGGATGCGGAAGACTTGCAGACCCGGGCAGCATCGAACTCAACAAGCGCCTGCCGATAACCGTAACCGTCAAGAATACAGGCTCCACCATCTGGTACGACATGACCTACGCCAGCTATGAACTGCAGATTGGCGCCATGTCATGGAATCCGTCCAAGTACCATTACCAGACCAGGCACATACAACCTGAGCTTATACGACTGCAATTTATCTCGGAGACCATTTAAAAATCGACGTAACGGTAAAGAATACTGCCTTTATCCACCGGCATTTACAGTTACGCGGTCTGGTGCATAACCCAGGAAAAGATCGGCATGGGCACCTCGCCACATATCATAACACTAGAAGTCAAACCGGCAAAAGATACCTTTCCCTGGCTGCTCTTCCTGCCGGCCTTCTCATCAGACCGCCGATAAGCGCCGGAAGTATGCCGGTTCCTGGTTGCTTCGTACATCTGAAAAGCAGCGCCAATACATGCTTGATTTATGCTGACAGGTTTGCTCTAATCTAGTGATCGACAGGTACAAAACCATGGGAGAAATCATACCGATGAAAAAACAAAACCATGCAACATTGCTATTTATTACGCCAGCAATGTCCATCCTGGTCTGCCTGACCAGTTGTTCGGAAAAACATGCCGCCGGCGACAAAACGCCGCAAAAAAATGCCGCGTCCTCGCAATCGGCCGTGACGCCGCGTACCTCCGGTAATGCGCGGAAAAAGGCTCTGGACATCAATCTAAACCCGGACCTCAAAAAGATCGCAAAAGTGGTCCGGCATGTGGATGGCACCGAACATACGCTCTACGAAGAAACCCACGGCCCCATGGCTGACCATGTCAAGCTCAGCATCAGCACAATCAAACCTAACCGGATCGTGACCCTTGCCGAGAACGGAACTGATCAGACCGGCTTCAATACGGACGGCGAATGGTTCGGCAAGGGCGCCAAAAGAGAGCGCGTTCAGTACGGCGAGCATGGCGCAAAAACGGTGATCTATGAGTGCCGACAGTTGCAGAGCGCCATGGGCAAGCCGCCGTTCGCGTTGAAAGCGACACGTACGGCTTTCCTGGCCGACTCAGGATTGATCGACGGAATCGAAACCATCACCCACGGCCAGTTTCCCGCTACAGATGAAGCAGGCCTGATGCTTGCCACGCGTTTCGAAGACCTGAAAAACGAACCCGGCGCAGAGTATAAAGACGTGCGGCATGACTTTACGTTCAAATGAGATCCATTAGACGACTTGCCCGGTCCTTGCTGCTTCCCACCCGATGAGGGCCTTTTTCCGTGACGAACCCCAGCGGTAATTATGAATGCGACCGGATTGGGCAATCACCCGGTGACAAGGGATCAGGAACGCAACCGGGTTGACGGCCACGGCACGCGCAACTGCTCGAATGGCCCTGGGGCGCCCGATGTATGCGGCCATATCCCGGTAACTGACCACCCAACCCTCAGGCACGTCCAGAAGGGCTTTCCACACATGAACCTGAAAGTTCGTGCCCTTGAGATGCAGATGAAAAGATCTCTGCCGCCTGTGCGTGTCACTGCTGAATATGTTCGCTATAACGGGCTGCGCGGCTTGTGTATCTTCCTTGAACAAGGCGCCCGGCCACATGGCATGCAACCGGTCAATCGCTTCGGAACGTATCTGCTCGGTCACAAACCCGAGATGACAAATCCCCCGTTGAGTCATAGCCAGCAAACAATCACCAAAAGGCGTTCCGCCAAAAGCATAGGATATGGTCAAACCCTTTGCCTTTCTTTTATATTCACCAGGCGTCATCGCTTCAAACGAAACAAATAAATCGTGGAGTCGGCTCGGACCTGACAGCCCCGCATCCAATCCCGCATCGAGCAGGCTGCTGGACCTAGCCAGTTTCCGCTTGGTATACTCAAGGGTAAGGACCTGTTGAAATTGCATCGGACTGATGCCCGCCCACCTTTAAAATAACGGCTTTAGGCCAATTGGTAATGTTGGCGATAGTCTTTTTGATAACACGCCCACCCTCTCTGTCACTCCCTAAGAAGGATACAGGGCTTCGAATTTCTATTGGGCACAACTTGAATGTACATGGGAACCATAATATGTTTAAAACACAACATGTCCAGCATATAAAATATTGTGCGTTGCGGAATTAGGTCGTCGATTTTTCGCTGGAAGTTCAGGATAAAAGGCACTCGGGTCAGATCGGCCTGGGCCACCACAAAGACCAAGGGTCCGTAAGGCGTGGCAGGCACATGCGTACCGAACTGACACCGCTTGTTAAGCAGAACAGCCTTGCAGCGCGTGCGCCAGCGTGGGTGTGTTGCCCCAGACCACGCTGCCGTGGGGGTTGACAGCAGGCCCACTCCAATTGCCGTTCACCCCCATACGTCCAACGGCGGATGCACGGCAAAAACGAGTAGTCCAACAACGCGTCGAAGTTTTGATCCTCATGACGCATGAAACCGCGCAGCGCCGGTGGGCGCGACCGCAGCCGATCTGTCTGGCCAGGCCCTGAAGTGTTAGGTTCCGCACGGTCTGCTACCAGTCGCCGGCCATGTCCAGGCGATAGATCGTTGACAAACTCACCTGTCTTTCATAGTATACGGGCAATGAGGCTTCCTGTTACATGTATTAAGGAATTCAAGGCGCATGGAGACACTCCGTGACGTTCAGCGCGTCGCTTGGTGCTCTGGGTTGGGCCTGGCTGTTTGTGGTCGGGGTCATGCTTGGCGTCTGGCTGGTCGAGTTGCGCACGCGCAATGCCGGCTGGGTCGATGCCGCATGGGCTGGTTCGCTCGGTAGCATAGGCATAGGCTATGGATTGCTGCTCGATGCCACGCCCTATCGCCGCCTGCTGGTCGCTGCGCTGATCGCCTGCTGGTCGCTGCGTTTGACTTGGGTCATTGTGCGTCGCGTGCGCAAGCATCGCGAGGAAGACCCGCGCTACCAACGGCTGCGCGCTCGGGCCGGAGCCCGCGCCCATGCCTGGTTTTTCGGCTTTTTCCAAATCCAGGCCCTGGCCGGTGCGGTTTTGAGTTTGTGTCTGCTGACCGCCATGTTCAATCCAGCGCCGCTCGCAACACCCTGGACCTGGATGGCCGTGATCTGCTTTGCCATCGCCCTGGCCGGTGAATCCCTGGCTGACGCACAACTCGCCCGTTTTCGCGCCAACCCTGCTCATCGCGGCGCCACCTGCCGCATCGGGTTATGGCGCTATTCGCGGCATCCCAATTATTTCTTCGAATGGATGCACTGGTGGACCTATGCCCTGCTTTCCATCGGCTACAGCGCCGGATGGTGGAGCCTGCTAACGCCGCTGCTGATGCTTTATTTCCTGGTCAAAGTCACTGGCCTTCCCGAAACTGAGCGCCACGCCGCTTCGAGCCGGTCGGATTATGCTGACTATCAGAAAACCGTGAGTCCTTTCATACCCTGGTTTCCCAAGGAGACGAATCATGAACCTGATTGAACTGGCTGAAGCGGGACGCCTGCCTGATGCCGTACTACGCATGGGCATCCGCCAGCGCCTGGCCCAGGGGCTGCGCCAACGCACCAGGGGTGTGGCTGCCCGTGACGACGCGCTGGCCGCACGGCTCCAGGACATGGACAAAGCGCCTGTCGCGCTTTCCACCGACACGGCCAATACCCAGCACTACGAACTACCCACCGCGTTTTTCCAGGCCTGGCTCGGTCCGGCCATGAAATACAGTTGCTGCCTGTGGCCCAATGCCGACACCACCCTGGAACAGGCCGAGGAGGAAGTGCTGCGCGTCACCGCACAACGCGCCGATATCGCTGACGGTCAGCACATCCTGGAACTGGGTTGCGGTTGGGGCGCGGTTTCGTTGTGGCTGGCCGCCCATTTTCCCAACACCCGGATACATGCTGTATCCAATTCCCACGCCCAGTGCGCGTTCATCGAGGAGCGTGCCCGGAAACGCAACCTGGTCAACCTGCGCGTCACCACCGCGGATATGAACGAATTCAGCACGGAACCCGGCGCCTACGATCGCATCGTGTCCGTGGAGATGTTCGAGCACATGCGCAACTGGGGCGCCTTGCTGCACAGGGCAGCCGGATTCCTCAACCAGCACGGCAAGCTGTTCATTCATGTCTTCTGCCATCGCGAATGGACCTATTTTTTCGAGCAGGACGACTGGATGGGGCGCCACTTTTTTGCTGACGGCATGATGCCCTCGCACGACCTGCTGCTCTATTTCCAGCGCGATGTTCTGCTTGAACGGCAATGGTCATTCAACGGCCGGCAGTATTCCCGCACGCTGCGTGCATGGCTGAACAACCTTGACCGGCAGCGCAAAACGTTGATGCCCATCATCGACCAGGTTTACGGCAGCGAAAACCGGATGCGCTGGTGGATGCGCTGGCGCCTGTTCCTGATGGCCTGCGAAGAGTTGTTCGCCTATGCAGACGGCGACACCTGGTTTGTGACCCAAGTACTGATGAATAAAAGGAGCACCTCATGAGCGCTTCACTCGACATCGCGGTTGTCGGCGCGGGCGCTGCCGGCCTGACTGCCGCTCGCCTGCTCTCGACCGACCATCGCGTCGTGCTATACGAAAAAGAAACGGACTTCGGCGGACACATACACACCGTGACCCTTACCTCTGGTCCGGATGCCGGAACCTGCGTGGATACGGGCTTCATTGTGATGAACAAAGGGACCTACCCACTGCTGACGCGCATGCTGGACAAGCTAGAGGTGGAACGGATCCCAGGCGACATGTCGTTCGGTTTTTTAGACAAGCAAACCGGTTTGTCTTACAGCGGCAATGGCCTGCGCGGCCTGTTCGCCCAGCCGGCCAATGCCTTGCGGCCATCCTACTGGCACATGCTGCGCGGGATCGGACGCTTTTTCCAACGTGGCAGGGCAGCACTCGACGACCCCAGTGTGGACAGCCTGACCCTGGACCAGTGGCTGGCGCGCGAACGCTTTCCGCAATCCACGGTGGAGCAATACGTCCTGCCCATGGGCGGCGCCATCTGGTCCACGCCGGGCATGCGTTTCGGCGCGTTTCCGGCAAAAACTTTTCTGCGCTTTTTCGCCAACCACGGTCTGCTGCAGGCCACGGACCAGCCGCGCTGGCAGACGATCCGCGGCGGATCGTACACCTATGTGCGCAAACTGCTGCAGACGTTTCCCGGCAAAGCGCTGGCCGCGACGCCGGTACGGGCCATCCGTCGCACAGCGGACGGCGTGCTGGTCACGGTCGAAGGCGCGGAACCGCGCCGCTTCGATCATGTCGTGCTGGCAGCCCATGCCAACGAAAGCCTAGCCATGCTGGAAGATCCGTCCGACGACGAATGCCGCCTGCTGGGTGCGTGGTCGTACAACGACAACCAGACCGTGCTGCACAGCGATGCGTCGGTCATGCCGCCCAATCGCCGCGCCTGGGCCTCCTGGAACTCAAACTTATAGATGTTTTGGACTTACACAGAGCATATCA
>CAZOLK010000150.1:5605-12826 GCA_964580325.1 uncultured Verrucomicrobiota bacterium
GCGCGAACAGGACGAAGCCGACAGTCCGGTCCTGTCTATGACCTATCACATGAACCGGCTCCAGGATCTGCGCACGGTCGAGCACTATTTCACCACGCTCAACACGCGCCAGCCCCTGGCCCCGGAACGTGTGATCGAACGCATGGCCTACACCCACCCGCTGTACACCTTTGACGCCTGGCGCACCCATGAACCAATCCGCGAACTGAACGGTACGCGCAACACCTGGTTCTGCGGCGCTTACATGCGTTATGGTTTCCACGAAGATGCGGTCTGGTCCGCGCACCAGGTGGCAGCCCGATTCGACGTTGCGCCGGAGACGTAAATATGGAATCACACTTCTATCTCGGAAAGGTTTGGCATCATCGCGAAACGCCGGTCTCCCACGGATTCAGTTATCCGGTGTTTGCCCTGGCCGTCGACCTGGACGAACTGGAAGAACTTGACCGCTCCATTTGGGGATTCGGCTACAACCGGTTCAATCTGCTGAGCCTGTACGACCGGGACTACCTACCGGGTCCCGGGACCATACGCGAAAAATACTTCACCCTGACCGGCAAGCACGAAGAAGCGCAGGCCGTGGAAAAGATCGTACTGGTCACAACACCGCGCTATTTTAACTATGTCTTCAACCCGGTCAGTTTCTACTACGGACTGGATGGACAGGGCCGGTTGCGCTGCGTCGTGGCTGAGGTGCACAACACTTTCAGCGAATGCCACGTCTATGTGCTGGGCCGCTCAGGAAACAACCTGACCTGGCCTGCTACGTTCCGGAACGCCAAAGAGTTTTACGTGTCGCCATTCAACGATATGCGCGGCGAATACGCCTTCCGTCTCGGTCCGCTGAGCGCGGCGCTGGACATACGCGTGGACCTGTGGCGCAACGGGAACGTGGTCCTCAAAGCCAGTTGGAGCGGCCAAGCCCTGCCCATGGAGCGCAACGCCCTATGCCACCTGCTGGCGCGCCGTCCGCTTGCCGCGATCATGGCCATGCCGCGCATCACCTATGAAGCGATTCGCCTGTACTACGGCAAAAAGCTGGCCCTGACCAGCCGGCCCTATGCCACCCATGCGCACACGCTGATCCGGCGCGAAGCCACCCGCCTGGAAAAAGCCGGATTGCGTGCCATGGACCGCCTGTTCAGCCATATCGAGCGCGGTCGGCTGCGCGTGGTCCTTCCCGAAGGCGAGACCAGAATCTACGGACCGACCGACTATGACTCAGGGAAAGAGAAGCCGCCCTGCATGCGTATTGTTTCCCACGCCTTTTTCCGCGCCCTGCTGAGTCACGGCGATGTAGGGATCGGCGAGGCCTGGACCGATGAGAGCTGGACCTCGGATGACCTGCCGGGTGTGATGCGGGTGCTGGCCGACAACCTGATTGCTTTTGAAAAAGTGCTGGCCGGCATGGGCTGGCTGCGCCAGGTCGGCCGACGCCTGGCCCATGCGCTGCGCGACAACACGCGCAAAGGCAGCCGGCGCAATATCAGCGCCCATTACGATTTTGGCAATGCTTTCTTCGCCCTGTTTCTCGATCCGCGCATGATGTATTCCTGCGCCTATTACAAGGACACCAACACGAACCTGGACCAGGCCCAGGTCAACAAGATCGCGATGATTCTTCGCAAAGCCGATATCCGGCCGGAACACCATGTGCTGGAAATCGGATCGGGCTGGGGCGGTTTTGCCATCATGGCTGCCAGGCAGACCGGCTGCCGGATCACATCAATTACGCTTTCGCGGTGCCAATGCGAATTCGCCGCGGAACAGGCACGGCAAGCAGGCCTGGCTGACCAAGTGACGTTTGAAGTGCGCGACTATCGTGACCTGCACGATGCCTATGATCGGATTGTCTCGATCGAAATGCTGGAAGCGGTTGGGCATCGGCATCAGAACGCCTTCTTCCGCTGCTGCGATAAAGCGCTGGCGCCGGGCGGCCGAGCCGTGATCCAGGTGATCACAATCCCAGATCAGCGCTACGAAGCTTACCGTCAATCACCAGACTGGACCCAGATCTACATTTTCCCAGGCGGCATGCTGCCATCGCTGACAGTCATGACCCAGGCCATGACTCGAGGATCGAGCTTGATCGTCGACGACGTGGAAAACATCGGACCACACTATGCGACAACGCTGCGCACCTGGCGCGAACGCTTTGAACAAAACCACGACCAACTGCTCGACATGGGTTACCCGGAGCGGGTACAACGCATGTGGCGCTATTACTTCAGCTACTGTGAAGCCGGCTTTGCCACGCACATGCTCAACGACCTTCAGCTTGTGCTAAAACGAGCAGGAGATCAATAAAACATTCGTAGTCCCGCCATTTTCGGCTGTAGATTTATTCGGCTCTGCCCATTGCGTTGGTTTCATCGTCGCCCGCCTGCATCCTGCACCCTGCACCCTGCTCCACGGCCGGGCTTTCTGATCTTGGCCAGACGCTGGCTCAACGCCTGCTGAGTGATGCCCAGCATGCGGGCGGCCATGGTCTGGTTGCCGCCGGCGCGGTGGATCGCCTCCTGGATCAGCGCGGTGGTCGCTTCCTTGATGCTGGGCAAAATCGGAGGGAACACCATGCCGTTGCTTTCAGCCAGTGACATGGTATCCTCTGTTTCCGCGAGTGCATGCACAACCGCGATTTTCTCCCGCACCGCGTTCAGAGAAAGCCGCCCGCTCCTGGTCCGGGTCACGGCATCCATGATTATGGCCTGCAACTCACGCACATTGCCCGGAAACGGGTACTGGCGCAACAGATCGAGCAGCTTGTGCGGCACCGCGGAAGCGCGTTTGCCTTGTTTCTTGGCATGCTGCTCGATGAAATGCGCAATCAACAAAGGCACATCCTCGCGTCTTTCACGTAAAGGCGGAATGCTGATGTGGTGGGCGGCTAAACGATAGTACAGATCCATCCGGAATTTACCTCTAGCCTGCAAGTCATGCAGATTCCGGTTGGTAGCCACGATAATGCGCGCATCGACATGCCGTACAGTATCGTCGCCGACCGACATAAACTCGCCTTCCTGCAACAGGCGCAACAGCTTGACCTGGGCATTAGGGCCAAGATCGCCGATTTCATCAAGAAACAGCGTGCCGCCGGCAGCCCTGGCCACCAGCCCCTCACGATCCCGGTCCGCCCCGGTGAACGCACCCTTGAGATGGCCGAACAGAGTGTCGGAAAACATGTTTTCGTCCAACCCCGCTGCATTAACCGGGACAAATGGCCCTTCCCGACCGCTAACCACATGGGTTGCGCGGGAAATCATCTCCTTGCCTACCCCAGTCTCGCCGGTCACGCAGACCGGATAGGACGTAACCGCAACAGCTTCGATGTATTGGAATATCTTGATCAGGAGCGGACTGCGGGTAATGATATCCTTGAACGCATCAGGCTGCTCAAGTTGATTGGAAAGCATGTAGTCATGCAACCGCCGGTTTTCCCGCTCCAGTTGAATGGCGCCGACCGCATTGCGTACAGAGGTCAAAAGCCGATCCGAGTCCACGGGCTTAACAATAAAATCGAAAGCCCCGTGCTTGATGCAACGCACCGCGGTGTCCACCGTGTCGTTGCCGGTGACGACAATAACCGGCAATTCAGGATATTCGGCAAGTATTTGCGGAAGCAGCTCATCGCCGGAAATATGTGGCATCATCAAGTCCAGCAACACGCAAGCAAACGAACGCTCTGCCAGCATGGGCATGACCCTGCGCGGATCAGACTCGGTCACTACCTGCTTGAAGCCGCGATGCCGCATGAGAATGGCCAAACCTTCCAGCGTACGCTGCTCGTCGTCAACAATCATTACCACTGGCGCTGTTGTCGTCCCTTTTTTCATGCTCTCTCTTTTCTCCCGCTCAAATCCTGCTGTGGCAGAAATATACTATGAAAACAGGTAAAAACAACCTTATTCCCCTATTTCTGATCCACTTTCGCATGGGCCAGCAGTGTCTCACCCCAAGCGATAATCGCGTCACATTGGCGCAAAAGAAGACCCGAACAGCAGGAACACCTATGCCCTTCATACTCATTACGAGCACGTTACGCAATCAGCACAAAAAATGGCACATATTCTGCTTTCATTTGAGCTATAGTTTTGTCATTATTATGAATTTATGGTTTAGGACAAAGCAGTTGATGAGCAATGCATGAGAAACGTGGATTTGAGGAAAGGTTGATTTTCCATGTCGAAACAAAAGAACCACAACACAAACAAAGAAATGGAACAGCATGCTGACGTCGCGGTTGAAGATGCCGACCAGGAAAACCAACCACTTGACGGTAAAGATGGAACGCCTGAATTGACCCTTGAGGATGGCCAAGAGGCGCGGGAACAAGCAGCCGCCACACAAGGCAAAGCAGATGCGCCGGTCGAGGTGGACGAAGAGCCAATTCAACAGCAAATGCTGCGTCTGCGTGCCGATTTCGACAACTATAAAAAGCGCATGATCAAAGAGCGTTCCGAATTTGGCATGTATGCCACGGAAAAACTGATCGAAGGCTTGCTGCCGGTTCTGGACCACTATGAAATGGGCTTGGAAACAGCACGCAACCACAACATTCATCAGGACGTATTGCAGGGATTCGAAATGATTTACAACCAGTTGCTGACCGAACTGGGTAAATCCGGCCTGTCGCCGATCGAAGCGCTTGGGCAGGAATTTGACCCGCAGGTGCACGAATGCATCTCGCACCTGCCTTCACCCGATGTCCCCCATGACAAGGTCATGAACCAAGTGCGCAGGGGATATCGTTTACACAATAAAGTGCTGCGCGCGACTCAGGTCGTCGTGTCCAGCGGAAAACCGGAATGATTTTAGTAAGAAAGCGAGGAATACCATGCCAACCTATGATTATGAATGCGAGAAATGCGGTCATACTTTCGAGTTCTTCCAGAGTATCACCGCCGAACCACTCCAGCAATGTCCGGAGTGCCAGGGAAAAGTCAAACGGCTGATCGGTACCGGTGCCGGCATTATTTTCAAAGGCTCTGGCTTTTACCAGACCGACTATCGCAGCGACAGCTACCAGAGCCAGGCCAAAAAAGACAAAGAATCATCGTCGAGCACGGATTCCAAAAGTTCCGAATCGAAAACCACGGAAAGCAAATCCACGGATAAGAAAACCGAGACCAAAAAGACGGAAACCAAGAGCAGTGGGAACAACGGCAAGACCAAAGCCGCCTAACTAACGACCTTTCTCCTAACTCCCAACCCCAACTCCAAACTCCTAACTCCAAACTCAACCCTCTACAACACCGGAAAATGGAGCGATACGCGGGTTCCCTGGTTTTCACGCGATTCGAAAACCATGTGTGCATGGTGTTGAGCCAGCACCCTGGAGCACAGGGAAAGCCCTAAGCCAATGGCGCCCTCATCGCGGCGGGTGGTGAAGAAGGGGTCCTGTATGCGGCTGATGTTCTCAGCCGTGATGCCGCACCCCTCATCCGCAATGACCACGATCACTTCGCTCTGTTCCGCTTGGTGGGTATGAATCTCGATGGCGGCCTGCTTGCTTGGTAAAGCCTGGCAGGCATTCAGCAGCAAATTGACCATGACCTGCTCCAACTTCTGGGCATTGCCTTTGATCATAGGTACGTCCTCGCCATAACGAATACTCAGTCGATCAGTTTTTTTGGCCAGGGTATTGCTCATCAAGTTGACGGATGCACGCACAACATCATTGAGCTGAACCTGGGCGAACGTTGTCGAATCCGGGCGGGCGTAATCTCGTAAATCCCTGACAATATTTCGGATACGCTTTGCGCCTTCTTCGATGCCGCGAAACAGGGTCGGGATTTCGTCACGCAACTCGGCATAGGGAATGCCGCATAGCTCAAAATCGTCATACGTCCTGGCGTAATCGTCCAAAACCGGTTCGATATCCTTAAAGATGTCTTTCAAAATCGGTGCGTTGATGGTGATGAAGTTGGTGGGATTGTTGATTTCATGGGCCATACCCGAAACCAGCGTTCCGAGCGCAATCATTTTAGCAGCCTGAACCATGTCATCACGATGGCACAAACTCTCTAGATAGTCTGCACCGGCAACAACCTGCTCCAAATCGGCTATCCGCTTACGCAACCGGTTCAGCTCCAGGTCGCGCGGATCGGATTGTTCATTAGTGTATGCATCATCCATATAAATGGGATAGTAGTGTATCACTGACCTTGATATAAAACAATCACAAAACAGATTTAACCGGTCGCCCGCTCAAATCGCGATTGGGCCGGCACATCACGTCGTCATCCCGGGATCTAAATCCAACTCATCGAGCTGCGTCAGCCAGAGCGCGCCGTCGGCATCACTGGGCATACGCCAATCGCCGCGCGGCGACAAGGCCACCGAACCGACCTTGGGCCCATCCGGCAGAGTCGAGCGCTTGAATTGATGGGCAAAAAAACGGCGAATGAACACGCGCAGCCATTGCAGGATCTCCGCATCGGTGTAAGCTCCGGCAAATGCCTGGCGCGCCAGGAAAAATATTTTGCGTGGCGCAAAATGGTGGCGCAACATCTGGTACATGAAAAAGTCGTGCAGCTCATACGGACCGATGGCTGATTCGGTCTTCTGCTCTAGTTGCGCATCACGGCCCAGGGGCAACAGTTCCGGCGTGATCGGCGTGGCGCAGATGTCTTTGAGGATGGTCGTGACCCTGCCCGAGAATTCACTGGTCGCGACCCATTCAATGAGGAAGCAGACCAGGGTTTTGGGTATACCGGCATTGACACCGTACATGGACATGTGGTCTCCGTTAAAGGTGCACCAGCCCAGGGCCAGCTCGGAAAGGTCGCCCGTACCCAGGGTCAGGCCGCCAACCTGGTTGGCGATGTCCATAAGGATCTGGGTGCGCTCCCGGGCCTGCGCGTTTTCATACGTGACATCATGCACCGCTTCGTCATGGCCGATGTCGGCGAAATGCTGCCGCACGGACTTGTCGATGGAGATGATGCGCAAGGTGACGCCCAGTGCTTCGGCAAGTTGCTCGGCATTGCCGCGCGTGCGGGCCGTGGTGCCGAACCCGGGCATGGTCACCGCAATGATGCCGTCGCGCGGAAAGGCCAGTATGTCGAACGCCTTGATCGCCACCAGCAGGGCCAGGGTTGAATCCAGGCCGCCAGAGATGCCGAGAGTCAGCTTTTTCAGCCCCGTATGCAGCAGTCGGCGCGTCAAGCCCGTGGTCTGGATGGAAAAGACTTCGCGGCAATGGGCCTCGCGCTGGGCCGG
>CAZOLK010000151.1:0-12770 GCA_964580325.1 uncultured Verrucomicrobiota bacterium
GCTGCAAAAGCCCGGACGTGCCGCGCGTGATGGCCAAGGTCGGCATCGCCGAATTCTATAAAGGCCAATGGGCTTCGTGCGGGGATCAGATCGTGAACCCCATCGGCTGCGCCGACTGCCATGATCCCAAGACCCAGAACCTGCGCATCACCCGGCCGGCGCTCAAGGAGGCCTACGGGCGCATGGGCAAAGACATCACTCAGGCCACGCACCAGGAATTGCGCTCGCTGGTGTGCGCCCAGTGCCACGTGGAATACCATTTCAAGGGCGCGGACAACTACCTGACCTTCCCCTGGGACAAGGGCCAGAACGTGGAGGATATGGAAGCCTATTACGACGAATACGACTTTGCCGACTGGACCCACCAGCTCAGCCGCGCACGCATGATCAAAGCACAGCATCCGGGCTACGAGACCTGGAAACACGGGATCCACGCCAAACGGGGCGTATCCTGCGCCGACTGCCACATGCCCTACATCAGCGAGGGCGGCATCAAATACACCGACCACCACATACAGAGCCCGCTCAACAACATCAACCGCTCGTGCCAGATCTGCCATCGCCAGAGCGAGGACGAATTGCGCGCCAATGTCTACGCCAAACAAGAGCGCGTGTATCAGGTGCACATGTTGACCGAAGACCTGCTGGTCAAAGCCCACATCGAGGCCCAGGCTGCCTGGACCAACGGGGCGACTGAAGCGGAGATGGCGCCGGCACTGCAACGGATCCGCCACGCCCAATGGCGGTGGGACTACGCCGTAGCCGCCCACGGAGCCTCGTTTCACGCCTCGCTGGAAATCAGCCGCATCTTGGGCACATCCATGGAAAAAGCGGGCGAAGCCAGGCGCTTATTGGCGCGCGTGCTCCAAAATCACGGCGTGAAGCAAGAAGTGCCCATGCCCGACATCTCCACCAAAGCCAAGGCTCAAGCCTACATAGGCCTGGACATGAAAGCGTTAAAGGAAGCCAAAGCCGAATTCAGCTCCACCATCGTGCCGCAATGGGACAAAAAGGCAGCAGAGCGTGAACGCGGCTGGCCGTGACGGCTGAATGAAGGGAAGGCATTCTACCCTTATTTGCGTGTTTCTGGCTTTTCCTTATGCCGTGGATTTTAACTGATATAGAGGTAGGATTACATTTGTAGTCCAGGCTTTAGCCTGCCGAATGCCTTGTGCCTGCAAAACTTTTTTGTCGTGGAGAAACCACACGCAATAGCGAAGTCGCCAGATTGATTAATAAGTCCAGGCTTCAGCCTGCTTCCTATTGCATAAGGTTCCTGCTTCCTATTGCATAAGGTTCGTAGTCCAGGCTTCAGCCTGCTTCCTATTGCATAAGGTTCGTAGTCCAGGCTTCAGCCCGATTGTGTAGGCCAGCCGTTGCTTCCGGAAGCAGGCTGAAGCCTGGACTACGAACGCTACATAAAACGAAAGGTTCAAATGAGCAGACCTTCAATATACAAATGCAAGATTTTTATCACAGACCGTTTGAGCCATTGATCGATATGGAAACAAAGCTATGGGTCGTGAATATGGCTTGCACAAAGCCGCCCCTGGACCTGCATGCGTTGTGCTACCAGCCTTTGCTTCCGGAACGTTCAGGGGCAAGATGCCCCTACTACCAGGGGCGTCCCGCCCCTGGAGGCTGGAGTTTGATGCGCAATACTCAAGAACAACCCAGCGAATTGCCGCAGTTCCAACAGCGGTAGCACGAACCGTTTCGCACGGTGATAGAGCCGCAGTTGTCGCAAAGCGGAGCGTCTTCCATGAAATGCTTGAACTGTTCGTCGATCCGCGCCGGATTGGCGTCCATGCCCTCAGCCATTTCGGTCACGGTCTGCAAGTCTTTCTCCTCGCTGCCGGTGGTGGCTTCGCGGCCCGGTTCGGCCTGTTTCATGACCGGTTTTTCAAACTGGATCTTCTTCTCGATGAACGCATGGCCCAACCAACGGAAGATATAGTCCATCAGCGATTTGGCCATGGGAATGTCCGGGTTCTTGGTAAAGCCGCTGGGCTCAAAGCGCGAATGGGTAAACTTGGCCACCAGCGTCTTGAGCGGCACGCCGTACTGCAAGCAGAGCGAGATGGCCGTGCCGAACGAGTCCATCAAACCACCGATGGTGCTGCCTTCCTTGGCCATGGTGATGAACAGTTCGCCCGGGCTGCCGTCCTCGTATAGCCCCACGGTCAGATAACCTTCGTGGCCGGCAATATCGAACTTGTGCGTGATTGAACGCCGCGTGGCCGACATACGCTTGCGGATAGGCCGCGGTTTGGAACCGTTGCCGCCCGTCAGCACGCCCTCTTTTTTCTTGTCCTTGGACGTATTGACCGGCTGACTGCGTTTGCAGCCGTCGCGGTAGATGGCCACAGCCTTGAGACCCAGGCGCCAGGCATCGATATAGGTCTGCATGATCTCGTCCACGGTCGCTTCACTGGGCATGTTGACCGTCTTGCTGATGGCGCCGGACAGGAACGGCTGAACGGCTGCCATCATCCGGATATGACCCATGTAGGAAATGGAACGTTCGCCACTCTTGGGTTTGAAGGCGCAATCAAAAATGGGCAGGTATTCCTCATCCAGGTGCGGCGCACCCTCGATGGTGTCGTGCTCGTCGATGAAGCGTTCGATGTCCTGGATCTGCTCGGTATTGTATCCCAGTCGCTTGAGTGCCATGGGCACGGTGCGATTGACGATCTTGAGCATGCCGCCACCGGCCAGCGATTTATACTTGACCAGCGCGATATCGGGTTCAATGCCGGTGGTATCGCAGTCCATCATGAAACCGATCGTACCGGTCGGCGCCAGCACTGTGACCTGGGCATTGCGGAAACCATTGGTCCGGCCCAACTGGAGCGCCTCGGTCGCCTGGTTGACGGCCGCGTCCAGGATGTTGTTCGGGCAGCCCTCGACCTTGAGCAGCGATTTGCGATGGCGCTGGATCACGTCCAGCATGCAATCGTTGTTTTCCTCATACATCTCGAACGGTCCCTTCTGCTCCGCGATACGCGCGGACTGGGAAAACGCTTCAAAATGCATCAACCCGGTGATGCCGGCGGCATAGGCGCGGCCATGGTCGCTGTCATAAGGCAGCCCCAGCGACATCAGCAATGCGCCAAGGTTGGCATACCCAAGGCCCAACGGGCGGTACTGGTGGCTTTTTTGGGTGATCTTATCCGTGGGGTAACTGGCGTTGTCCACGACGATCTCCTGGGCCGTGATAAAGATATCCACAGCCGACTTGAACCGTTCCACATCGAACGAACCATCGGCTTTGCGGAATTTCAACAGGTTGAGCGAAGCCAGGTTACAGGCGCTGTTGTCCAGGAACATGTACTCGCTGCAGGGATTGCTGGCATTGATCGGACCGCTGTTCTTACAGGTATGCCAGTGCTGGATTGTATCCTCGTATTGCATGCCCGGATCGCCGCAAATCCAGGTGCCCTCGGCAATCAGGCGCATCAGTTCTTTGGCCTTGTAAGTCGGGCCATGCTCAGCGGGATCGGTCACCCAATAGGTCTGCCAGTCGCGGTCTTTGATGACCGCCTCCATGAAATCGTCCGTCACGCGCACACTCAGGTTTTCGTTCTGGAAGCTGATCGTGCCATAGGCCTCGCCATTGAAATTGCCGTCATAGCCCTCTTCGATCATGGCCCAGGCCTTTTTCTCCTCCAGTTTTTTGGCTTCGATGAATTCCTTGATGTCCGGATGTCCACACTTGAGCGAGTTCATCTTGGCCGCACGCCGCGTTTTGCCGCCGGACTTGATTACGCTGGCAATGGAATCGTAGACTTTGAGGAACGAGAGCGGGCCGCTGGGCTGCCCGCCGCCGCTCAACTTCTCGCGGGTGCTGCGGATGGTCGACAGATCCGTGCCCGTACCGCTGCCGAACTTGAACAGCATGGCCTCGGCCTTGGCCAGTTCCATGATGTCGTCCATGGTATCGCCAACGGACTGGATAAAACAGGCCGCGCATTGCGGATACTCGTACTGGGACGGGGCGCGTTTGACCGCATTGGCGTGGATGTCGTAATAAAAACTGCCCAGTGCGCTGCCATCGCCAATAGTGTATTCATGATACAAGCCGCAATTGAACCAGACAGGCGAATTGAAGGACCCATACTGGTTCAGGCAGAGGTAGGACAACTCGTCATAGAAAATGCGCGCATCCTCACGCGACTCGAAATAGCCGTCGCGAAAACCCCACTGGGTGATGGTGTTGGCCACACGGTGGATCAATTGACGGATCGAATTTTCGCGTTTGTCCGAACCGACGGAGCCATAGAAATATTTAGAAGCAACAATGTTGGTGGCCAGCATGGACCAGTTCTTGGGCGCTTCCACATCTTCCTGCAGGAAAATCTGCTGCCCCTTGTCGTCGTTGATGCCGGCCTGGCGCAACTCCCAGTCCACCTCGTCAAAAGGCGAAGTGCCTGCCGTGCTGAAAACACGCGGTATTTTGAGACAACCACTGGCAAACGAAGGCGAACGCTCTTCGCCTGTTTTAACCGCCGAAGCGGCCATCAGTTTATGTACAGTCTGCTCGTTGGGCAGGCGCGAACCTGCATCATCCTGAATTGTCGTATCTTGGCGCATTTCCATCATTTTCTTTACCCTTATTTTTCAATAGCTTATCGAGTTATCATAAACCGTCTGTGAATAACTTGTTGACAACAACAATATGTTGCGATATTTATCTTGCCTATGGATTTAATAATACAACATATTGTGGATGCGCTGTCAAACGCTTTTTTTAAGCCTAACTCATATCATACTGCGCCGCTACAGGATATAAATGTATTTTTTTCGTTAGAGAGCCGTTAGCGAAGCATCAGACACGAAAAAAAGCGCTATATGTGGTTGTCAATAACTCAAACACCACAATTTACGGGAAGTCGTTCTCGGCCTGTCAAGCCATGTAGGCATGCCGGAGATGGAATAAGAAACGGTTGTGATGTTGACGCGCTGAAGAAAACGGAATATTGTTTATTGAAAAATCCCGAGAACTTGACTGATCTGCGCCGCAAAACACGCATACAGGAAGATCAAGCATCAGCGCTGCTCACCACCCACTCGCCCCCTCAATCACGCACAATATCCGCGCCCAGTTTTTGCAGGCGCAAGTCGATGTTTTCGTAGCCGCGGTCGATCATGTCGGCGTTTTCCACGATGCTCTCGCCGTCGGCGCAGAGCGCGGCAATGATCATGCCCATGCCAGCACGGATGTCCGGACTGGTCAGCCGTGCACCGTGGAGCTTGTTGGGACCGCTGACCATAACGCGGTGCGGGTCGCACTGAATGATCTGGGCGCCCATGTCGATCAGGTGATCGACGAAATAAAGGCGACTCTCGAACAGTTTCTCGAAAAAGAGGATATTGCCCTGGGATTGGGTGGCCAACACCAGCACCACGCTCATCAAGTCCGAGGGAAAAGCCGGCCAGACGCCGTCTTCGATCTTGGGTACAGCATTGCCCACATCCACATCGATGGTCCGTTCCTGCTTCTTGGGCAGCGTGAGGTATTTCCCGGTTATATTCCAGCGAATGCCGATTTTCTGAAAAGCGCGTTCGACAAAACGAAGGAATTCCACATCTTTGGCTGGGATTTTGAGTACGCCTCCGGTCGCGGCCGCAGCGGCGATGAAGCTGCCGGCCTCGATATAATCCGGCGAAATGCGGTGGGTGGCGCCGTTCAACCGCTCCACGCCGTCGATGGTCAACAGGTTGGTGCCGATGCCCGATATACAGGCCCCCATCTTATTCAGCAGGTGACACAGGTCCTGGACATGGGGTTCGCAGGCGGCGTTATAGATGGTAGTGCGCCCCTCGGCCAGGCAGGCGGCCATGACGATATTCTCGGTAGCGGTTACACTGGCCTCGTCCAGGATGATATCCGCGCCGCACAACTTTTTGGTTTTGAGGCGGAAAGATTTCAAACTGGGTTTAAGCTCGATCTCGACGCCCAGGGCGCGTAAACCGAGGATGTGGGTATCCAGCCGGCGTCGACCGATAACGTCACCGCCGGGTTGATAAATTTTAGCCTGTCCACAGCGCGCAGCCAACGGTCCGGCCAGCAGGATCGAACCGCGAATGCACTTGTACAATTCCTTGTGCACGGCAACCTTGCTGATATTCTCAGCGCACAGGGTTAAAGCATGCTTATCTTCCTCGACCCGCACGCCCAGGTCAACGAGCAGTTCGAGCATGATTTTAACGTCCGTAATTTGCGGGACATTTGTTAAATACACGGGTTGATCCGTAAGCAGCGTAGCGGCGAGCATAGGTAAAGCGGCGTTTTTATTGCCTGCGGGCCGGAATGTACCGGAAATGCGATTGCATCCTTTGATGATGAAACGTGCCATAAAAATACCTCAATGATCATAAAAAAAAGCGATGAGGTAGCTTAGCACACGCCTTCTGAAGAAGCAAGCGACAAGTGGAGGGAGCGAGGAGGGCGAGGGACAAGGAGTAAGGAAACAGGATGCAAGGCGTAAGGACGCGCAAGGAGCAGGGAGCGGGCGCATTCCGCAACCATGGGATGGCAGCGGGTGGCGAGGTACGCGTGATAATCCGAAAACAGGTGTAGCTCATCCCATTGAGTTGGATTCGTCAATCGCTATCGTCGCCCGCAATCAGATCTTACTGTCCGACCGAATAACTTACGGGGATGGACTTTTGCGTACCGTAATTAGGATTTCCTTTGGGCAGGTTGGTGCCCATAGGCCGATAATCCCAGGGAAAGGTGATGAAATTGGTGGATGCGAGCATAGGTACATCCTTGTCGATGACGCCTTTGCCGATGGGTTCCGCCGGTTGCCACGCAGCCACGGTTGGCGCGCCATCCTGTTCCGAACCGCTCATGTGAATGACGGCATTGTAGGCGATCAACATCAGGCATGCCGCGGCCAGAGCCGTACGCATTGTTGGATGGGTCAGGAAAATGGCCGTGCTCTGCGATTCGACTTCGCTTTCGCCTTCTTTCAATCGCGTTTGAATCGCCTGGAAACACTGGTCCAGCTTTTGCTCCGATGGTTGTTCAAACCTTTTCAAAGCTATCAATTGCCGGATCCAGAGCTGTTTATCATGTTCAGCGCGGCATATATCACAGTGCTCGAGGTGGATGACAACCTGAGCAGGCAACTCAGCGGGGTCCAGCACCAGGTAGACTTGAACTTCCCGACATTTCATGGAGCAAACTCCTTCAATTCGACTTGCAGTTGTTTTCTTGCATAAAACAATCTCGATCTCAACGTACCCGAAGAGCATCCGAGCATCTTGGCTATATCGTCATGCGGTATGCCCTGTATATCGTGTAAAACGACAACCATTCTGTGTTTATCCGACAACTTGTTCAGGGCTTTGTTCAACTTTTCCTGCAATTCTGAAATGGATGTTTCCTTTAATGGATTCGAACGCGAGGACAATTCCACGTAATCCGGGTCGCGATCAAGGCCCAGATCCATGTCGTCCATGCTCAATGCCGCTTTGCGTTTGCGTTTTTTGATGAAATTAATGGTATTGTTGATGGCGATCCTGTAGATCCAGGTATAGAAGGAGGACTGGCCGCGAAATCTTTTCAACGCCTTGTAGGTCTTGATGAACACCACCTGAACCAGGTCCTCGGTGTCTTCGTGGTTGCTGGTCATGTTATAGATCAAGGCGTAGATTTTACGCTGGTAGCGTTGGATCAGGACGCCGAAAGCTTCGGGATCGTCCTTTTCGATCACGCGCGCGATCAATTCCCGATCCCGTATCTCCTGGTCTACGCCTTCTTCGTTTTCAGCTACTGATTGTTTCATAAATGACGTTTGTATTAAAAATATAAACTCAGGGGATGGGAAATTGTTCCATGAATTCCTTGATTTTCGTCCGCAATTTGCTCAGCGTCTTATCGTCGTTCTTTTTGTCCAGTGCCTTGAGCACAAAATCGGCGACCTGGGGCATATGCTCGGATTGCATGCCGCGCGTAGTGATGGCCGCCGTGCTCAATTTAAGCCCGGAGACGTTGGTCATATCCGCGGGGTCGCGCGGTATGGGACACTTGTTGGCCAGAATGTTGGATTTTTTCAGATTCAAAATCACGTTTTTAGCCGGCATTTCCAGGGTTGCCAGGTCAACGGTGAACGTGTGCGTATCGGTGCCGCCAGACACGATGCGCAAACCGAGTTGCTCCAGGGCGTCGGCAAGGGCTTGCGCGTTATGAATGACTTTTTCCTGATATTCTTTGAAACTCGGTTTCAAGGCTTCGGAAAACGCAATGGCCTTGCCGGCCACGACGTGCATCAACGGACCGCCCTGCAAGCCGGGAAAGATTTGGCGGTTGATATCGGCCTCGAACTTCTTGCGGCTGAGGATCATGCCGCCCCGCGGACCGCGCAGGGTTTTATGGGTGGACGCGGTGACAAAGTCGCAAAGCGGAACAGGATTGCTGTAGCACCCGGCAGCGACCATACCGGCCATCTGAGCCATATCCACCATCAAGTAGGCGTCGATCATATCCGCGATCTCACGCATCTTCTTGAACTTGATCATACGCGAATAGGTGTGCGACCCGGCGCAGATCAGCTTGGGTTTGTGCTGGGTGGCCAATTCGCGGATGGCATCGTAGTTCAGCAACTCTTTTTCCGCATCGACGCTGTAGGAAACCACGTTGAACAGACGTACGGTAAGATGATGCGGATGGCCCAGCGAATACGGACCGCCATCCTTGATGCTCATGGATAGGATCGTGTCGCCGGGATTCAGAATCGACAGCAATACGGCGATGTTGGCGATCGAATTGCTGTAGGGCTGTACATTGACATGTTCAGCGCCAAACAGCATTTTGGCCCGGTCAATAGCCAGCCGCTCGATCTCGTCGATGAACTCGCAGCCGGGATAACCACGCTTACCCGGATAGCCATTGACATACTTGCTGTTCAAAGACGAGAAAACCGCCTCGCGCACCGCGGGGCTGACAAAATTCTCGGAATCGATCAAGTTGATGCTCACCTGCTGGCGCTTATACTCGCCGTGCAGCGCTTCGGACACTTCCGGGTCCGATTGACTAACGGCATGCGGCAAACACAGGCTGGTGCGGCATTGCTCGATTTTGCGCACCCTGCGCTCATGGCGGCCGCCTTCGAACGCATTCTGCAGCCAGGCCTCGAGAATCTGCACCGCCTCTTCCGTGGTCACCGTACTGGCTCCCAAGGCCAACACATTGGAGTTGTTGTGTTTACGCGAAAGTTCGGCTGCTTCCACATTATGGCAGAGCGCTGCTCTGACATTGGGGAACTTATTGGCCACAATACTTACGCCAATGCCCGAGGTACACACGACAATCCCACGTTCAAAGTCGCCTTCGGAAACTTTGCGCGCAACATTGGCGGCAAAATCCGGGTAATCCACCGATTCCTTGCTCCAGCAACCCATATCCTCCACCGAAACTTCGCGAGACTTCAAACTCTTTTTCAAGAACTCTTTAAGCTCGAATCCCCCATGATCGCATCCAATGGCTATTCTCACGATTTACTCCTGTTCCTGCCCTGCTTTTTTTGCATCCAGATCCACCAGATGCAGAATAAGGTCCGAAATAGCGCTGTCAATATCGTCCCGCGTCTTTCTATAAACATAAACGGATTGTCCAATGGGATCGGAAATATCCAGGTTGTCATGGGCAACGCTGAACGATTTGAGCAATGCGGTCTTTTCCACATAGCGCGGAAAGCGTTCATGGATGTCCAATTGGTGATTGCATGTCATGACCACGATGAGCGTGGCCCAGGCGCACAGCGATTCGGTCAGCATCTGGCTGCGATGCGGCGTCAGATCGATTTCGATTTCGTTTAAAATCTGGATAGCCGGCTGGCTGGCCGGCGATCCGGTCATGGCCAACAGGCCGGCGGATGCAACCCGCCATGCCGGCTGACTGGTTGTGCGCGCCTGAAAAATATATTCCGCCATGGGGCTGCGGCAGGCATTGCCAGTACATACGAAGAGAATATTATGACCTTTTTGCGTCATCCCATCTTGTCCTCCATCCAGAACCTTCTATTTGTGCAGATTCAGCGCGTTCAACCCCTGAATAATGTCAACCGCGCGGGCGAGATCCTTATCATTTTTTATTCTGCGCCGTAAGCGTTTATCTTCTTCCGCTTCCTTGTCTTTGCCGCTTCGTTTCGCGGGTTTGTAGTTTTCATAGCGATTCTCGGCCACTTCAAGGTCGGGCGTCACCCCCTGGAGGCCCTGGTAAGTGGTTTTCGCTGTGGTCAGGGTTCGGGTGGCGATGTAGAGCCAGTCGCCGGAAGAAAGCGAAATGAAGGCGCGCAGACAGGGATCGGCCTTGCTGACTTCGCCCAGCAACAGCGTGCCCCGGCAACTGTCCTTAAGGCAGGCGGCCAACACCTCGGCGGCGCTATGTGTATTGCTGTCAATCAGCACCATCAGCGGATGGTTCACCTGCGCATCAGTCTCGCTCTTCACGTCCTGGGCAGGCGCGTCCTTTCCGTTGGCCCGCAAACTGTAGAGCAGCGTGCCACAATCACAAAAAAGGCCGGCTATACTCCGGACCGCAGCCAAGTCCGTACCGCCAGCGCCGCGCAGGTCCAATACAGCCCCTATGTGCTCAGGCATGGCATCCCATTGCTTCAGGCTGGACGTCGCTTTTTCGGCAGCGTCGCCGTACAAACCGCGCAACTTGATATAGCCGATGTTTCGGTGCATGCGTTCAGCCGAGATCAGCGCAGGCATGGGCTGGAAAACGCGGTTGACTTTGCCGGTCAAGGTCTGCCCGGCGCTGTCCGCCGTGATCAAAGTCGCCATACTGTTGGTCGGTCCGGTCAACAGGTCCTGGCAGGTCGCGGGATCGACATACCTGGCGGACGAAGCATCGATCCAGCGCAATTGACGGCCGCACGCCAGCAGCGGGTTATCTTTTACGCTATCGTCCAGAATACGCGCAATAGCAGGATAGGTGTTGGTGTTCTCGACCAGGATGCCGACCGTGGAAACATACCCCTGGTTGCGCAATACGTGCTGCTCTTTTTCCGCTTCCGTCATCAGCATACCGCCAAGATCGGCCTGCAGCACCATACTCTTCAACAGGGGGCGCACCGCCAGCACGGGATCGGCTTTCAATCCATTTTCGCGCAGCAGACGTGACGCTTCATCCACCAGTTGCAATACATTGGTGGATTCGCCTCTGACCGCGTCAGGCATGTTCGGCAGCAGGGCCAGCAGGAGCAAGCCGGTCATGCCGACACGAAAGCAAACGGTGTTTTTCATATTTTCTTCTCCGCCTCCATCTGAATCTCACGGTCCGCCTCCAGGACTTGTTTCTTGATATCGCGTTTGTATTTCTGAAATTTCTTGCGCAGGTTCGCATCGCTCAACGCCAGGATCTGAACCGCCATGAGCGCTGCATTGATGGCGCCGGACCTGCCCAGCGCCAGGGTGCCGACCGGCACGCCTTTGGGCATTTGCACCATGGCCAGCAAAGCGTCCAACCCATCCAGGGCGCCGCCCTTCTGTGGTACGCTGAGCACGGGCAGAATGGTATGCGCAGCCAGCACGCCGGCCAGGTGGGCGGCCATGCCTGCCGCGGCAATAATCACCTTGATCCCGTGCGTCGCCGCGGTGGAGGCGAACGCCGTGGCTTCCTCCGGCGTGCGATGCGCTGAAATTACACGCACTTCGGGAACAATGCCGAATTCGAGCAACGTGTTGACGGTATGCTCCATGACAGGCCAGTCGGATTTACTGCCCATCACCACGGCGACGATATGTTTTGTTTTATTGGTCATGCTGTCAACGCCTTTGTGCCAATGTCTTTACGGTAATGTGCATCTTTAAAATGGATTTTATCAACAGCCCGATAAGCTCGATCCAGAGCTTGAGGCAAATCCCGGCCCAACGCACTGACGGCCAGCACCCGGCCGCCTGATGTCACGGTCTCCTGCCCCCGCAGGCTGGCGCCGGCGTGAAAAACCTGGACATGCTCCATGGTCGCGACCTGGTCCAACCCGCTTACGGGATAGCCTTTTTGATAAGCGCCCGGATACCCGCCCGAAGCCATGACCACGCAGGCGGCATGCTCCGGGCGCCAGGATACCAGTCCGGCATGCAAACCACCATCCACGCAAGCTTCCAGCGCAGGACGCAGATCGCCCTGCCAGCGCATGATCACGGCCTGGATCTCGGGATCGCCGAAGCGACAGTTATATTCCAACACCAGGGGCCCCTGGTTGGTAATCATCAGGCCGGCGTACAGCACGCCACGGTAGACCATGTCGCGTTTGCGCAATTCATTCAGGGTTTTGCGCAGGATCTGGTCCTCGATAAACGGCCAGAGTTCGTCAGGAACCACGGGGGCCGGCGAATATGCGCCCATGCCGCCGGTATTGGGACCCTGATCCTGGTCGAAAACGCGCTTGTGATCCTGGGAGGAAACCAGCGGCACAATGGTTTCGCCATCGGTCAGGGCCAGGATCGACGCTTCCTGACCGCTCAAGCAGGTTTCGATCATGATCCGCGCACCGGCGGAACCGAACCGGTCCCGGTCCAGGGCATCGCGAATAGCTTCCAGGGCCTCTTGCTCGGTGGCGCAAACCGACACGCCTTTGCCTGCGGCCAAGCCATCGGCCTTGACCACGATCGGTGCGCCATGCTCACGCACATACGCGCAGGCCGGTGCGCTTTCGGTGAACGCGGCGGAAGCAGCCGTGGGTACGCCTGCCGCGTGCAGCACATCCTTGCAGAATATTTTGCTGCCTTCCAGTTGCGCGGCAGCCCGG
>CAZOLK010000152.1:0-12722 GCA_964580325.1 uncultured Verrucomicrobiota bacterium
GCGACACAAGGATTTTCAGTCCTCTGCTCTACCTACTGAGCTATCTCGCCCCGCTTAAGAGATATATGATCTTACGGATATTGTTTTTCTTTTCAATAAGAAACTTTGATTTTTTTTGCTCAAAGTTTGACTGTGCGCGGTTTTTCCACATGCAGTACATCTTTGGTGTTGTCCAGTACAAGGACAAAACGCGAAAGCAGCCTGGAACCTATCCTGGGCATGTCGAGGCTCAACCCCAATTCCTCAGAAGAAACCGCTTTGACCTGGCGGAAGACCAGGTCGCCGATGCTGACTTGGCGCACCATATCGAAGACGCAAGGGTCCATGGCCAGCTCAAAGTCGCCGGCCGTGTCCAGCAATATTTTGTGGGGCTTGCCGTTGATTACGCCGTCAACGGTCAGCGCTCCGCTGGACCATTCCGTGGGCAGGGTCGTGATTAAATGATCTTCCTGCGGCGAGTATTGCGGGACGGTGGAAAAGACCAGGGAGCGATCCTGGCCATCGATGCGCACCATGTTGAACGCGTGCAGGATGTTGTTGCCCAAGATCAAGTCGATGTTTTCCGCACCGCGCGACAGCGGGCCCAGTCCATTGGCCATGCGCGGGCACAGGATGACAGCGTCCATGCGTATGGAGTCAAAGATCAGTTCAGAAGCCACGGACAGGTAGCCCGGAACCTGGTTGGTCAGGTGCAGCGGTGTTCGACGGTGTCCGGGTGGGATGATAGGGGCCAGATCGCAGTCAAACGTTTTCGCGATATCCACCCAACTGTTGCGTGAGGTGGTATCGAGCAGCGCGGTCAATGGTTTACCGAAGTGCGGGGTCACCCGGATGATCGGTCGGTTTTCGCGGCGCGAGAAAACATAGGAGATACGGGCCAGCCCGCGGCCTTTTATGCGGTCGGCGTTTTCAAAACAATAACCGTCTTGTGAAGCATAGGAGCGGATCCAGAAGACATTGGAGTCCTTGCCGCGCTTGAGAAAAGCCCTGATTTCATCGGGCGTCAGTGGGGTGTCGACCTCCTTTTTCGGCGTTGTCGCACATCCCGTGGCAAATATGAGCGTGCAGCATAACGCCAGCAGTGAAAGGTCGTAGCAGATGGTTTGCATTAAGGTGCTTTCAGGTTAAAACCGAGTTTGCAGAGCATATCGGCCAGTTGAATATCGGCATTTTTCAGCCTGACCGTTGTACCGTCGAACTCGCGACGCACAGGATAATCGCGCCGGAATTGCTCGAACCAGGTCACATTGGCTTTGGGATCGTCACTCAAACCACTGAGAAAGCGTTCGGATTCCGCTTTGATGTCAAAAACAGCGCGAACGCATTCAAAGATGGCTTCCTGAGTGCTCAATACCCGTGCGTCGAGGGTAATTTCAGGACATTGTGAAGGGGGCCGCAGGGCCTGGCTGTCCCAGGTGGGCTCCTGCTCGAAGAAATGGCAGCATTCGCGATAGACCATCTCTGTGCCGCGCAGTTTTCCGTCCGATGAATAGCCGGCGATATGCGGTGTGGCGATATCCGTTGTCGCGAGCAAGCTCTGCGAAGCGTAAGGTTCATCGCACCAGACATCGAGCACGAGATGCTCGAACAAATGCCGTGATGCTGCATGCATCAGGTCGTTTTCCTGGACCACCTGGCCTCGGGAAGCATTGATGAAAATGGCGCCGGGTTGCATCTGGGCGAAGAAGCGGCAATCGGCCATGTGCCAGGTTGGAAAGCGCTTGTGCCGGTTGAGCGGCACATGAAACGTCACGATATCGGCTCTGGGCAGAACAGCCTCGAGCTGAAGCCACTCGCCGCGGGGTTCGGTCAGCGCACGCGGAGGATCGTTGAGCAGCAGGGTCATGCCCAGTGCCCGGGCCTTGGCGGCCACCCGACGGCCTACTTCGCCGACCCCGACAATCGCCATACACTTGTCGCGTAAGTCGAACGCATAGGTGTGAGCCAGATAGAGCAGTGCGGCGATCACGTATTCCGCCACGCTGTTGGCATTGCAGCCCGTGGATGCGGACCAGGCGATGCCGGCCTGGTTGAGAAAGTCCAGATCGAAATGGTCGAAACCGGCCGTGGCTGTGCCAACAAACTTGACCCGGCTGTGTTTCAGCAGGGAGCTGTCGACCTTGGTTTTGGAGCGCACGATCAGTGCATCGGCATGTTCGACATGGATGACACTGATATCGCGATCCGGTAAGACCGTCACTTCACCGAGCGTGCCAAAAGCCTCTTGGCCATACAACACGCTCTGCGCACAAACTATTTTCATAGGAGAAGGTATTGCCGTGGCCTTACAAATCCAGAATCGCCTCGATTCTGCGTTCGTCGATTTCAGGTTTGGCAGGCTTTTGCGACCGGTCTTCTTTCTGGCGCGTCAATTTGTTGATACTGCTTTCAACCTGCTCCACGTCATCCATGGCTACGGCCATATCGCTATCGTTTTGAATCACGTTTTTGGCGTATTGGAGAAAGTTTTCCGCGGAACGCACGTTATTGCGTTTAACGTCGAGTTTAGCCCGCTTCAAGGCCAGCGTGGCATTGCAGCGTTTGACATTGGTTTTACGGCCACGTGCCCAGCTTTCCAGCGCGTCGACATTCTGCCCGCCTTTAACCATATCGATCATATAAGGCTTGGATCCTTCGATATCGCCTTTGGCGATCATCAAGGTGGCCAGGTTTTTTTCGATGTCGTTGGGATTGGAAGTTAATTTAACCACCATTTCCATCTCACCTTTGGACAATTCGCCCAGGTTGAGCTTCTTTTGCGCAATGCCTTCGGCGCCGACTTTCTCGATGACCGTGATGACGCCGTTGTTGACGCTGATGATTTTGCCGTAGAGATTGGACCCCCTGGGTACTTTGCCGGTCAAGTCCCGGCCTTCCAATTTTTCACGTTGACCTTCAATGGCGTCAACCACCTGGACGGCTTCTTTCAGCAAGGCGAGTTCGTTACGGGCGTTGGCGGCATAGGGGTGGTTTGGATGTTTTTCCAGCCATGCACTCAACTCGCGCATCGATTTGGCGTGATCCCCATTTTTGGCCTTGGTCAGGATCGATGCCATGACATTCAGGTAAGACATGATATTTTCGTTTGAACCGTCGTCTTGGGGTTCATCTTCGACCAGATTCGGTTCGTCGGGTTCATTGGTCTCAGGTTCAGTGAATGTGTTGTCCGGCTCCATGAAATTATCGGGTTCCGATACTGGCGCATTGTTTTGCTGAGCCAGTTGGACGGCGTCTTCCGGACCCGCATCCTGGCTGTTCATCACGGTTTCTTCGCCCTGTAAGAGCTGGTCGAAAAACTTGCGTACGTTGGGGACATACGTATATGAACCATAAGCGCCACCCAGCAGGAGCAGGATGACGACAAAGGGCACAAGAGGTTTGAGGTACATGCCAATGGGTGTGGATGATTTAACGGGCGCCACGTCTTTTCCTTTCTTTTCTTTAATCATGACCGGTTTAACCGCTACCGGAACAGGTTCCGCCGCCACGGCTATTGGGGCCTCTTTCACCTTCAAGGCCGGTTTTTCTGCATCTTCCAGCCTTTTGATGGTTGTGATCGTGGATTTTGACAGGGTGCCGCGCGGTTTTTTCTGATTTTTGACTCGGTTGACATCGTCCAGCACCTGTTTCCAATTCAAATCACGCCGATCGCGGTCCTTGATCATCATTTTCTCGATCAGTGCAGCCAAGAAAGAGGACACGTTGGCGTTGAGCACCTTGGGATTCTCGAGGAAATCGGTCAACTGGCAGTCCATCGCTTCCCTTGGCGATGTTTTGCCAAACGGCATGATACCGGTGACCAGATGGTACATGAGGCAGCCGAGGGAGTATATGTCGGACCGATAGTCCAGGTCCTGGACGCCGCGAACCTGTTCGGGAGACATGTAATTCGGCGTACCGATAATCACATCGGAATCCTTTTGCTTATGGGCAAAGGACAGGGCTTTCATCAGCCCGGAGAAATCGGTTATTTTGACAAAACCGTCGCCATCGATCAGAATGTTGCTCGGTTTCAGATCGCAATGGATGAGTCCGACCGTGCTCCAGGCATAATCCAGGGCCTGAGCAATGGATTCGGCGACAAAGATGGTCTTTTCCTCGCTGAGCCTGATTTCACGGTTGATGAGTTGGGCCAGATCGTATCCCGAGACGTATTCCATAATAAAGTAATACAAATTATCGGCCTGGCCAGCTTCATAGATTTGAACGATATTCTTGTGTTTTAAGCGGGCAATGGAATTGGCTTCCCGCTTGAACTGGTCGATGGCCGAAGTATCCTTGTAATATTCATGCCGCAATACTTTGATCGCCACGAAACGATCCAGGGAAATCTGTTTAGCCTTGTAAACCTCGCCCATGGATCCTTCGTCGATTTTTTCGGTGATTCTGTAACCTTTTATGGCAATACTCATGATTAAACCTACCGATTGCTTGTACCCGGATCTTTTTCTTGTTACGTCTTGCGCTTCAGAAAGTATGGAAAACAAAGAATAGAAATGCAACCTATGGAGACAGATCGCCAGGGCGCTTTTGCTTTCTTGTTTTGCATTAACATTTTATCGCGTCAATCCGCAACAAACCTCAATCTCGGGTTGTTTGATCAGGCAATGTATACTATGCAACCCAATATCTTATAGCGCCTGTTAACATATGTCAAACAGGAACCTACCCAATCTGATACATTGCAATATCGCATATTCATCGTCCACTTTCAAGTCGTAAAGCGGATTCTTGCATCCAAAGCCGACTTTTCGCAGAAGATAATTTCCATTTCCCGTTGGCGAATCTGGCCGAAAAGCTTCGCCAAACGGGTACCGACATCCTCCATGGCCGGGCAGGCACAGCCCAGCAGATCGGCCAGCGAGGTAACCGGTTCTCCCTGCAAACCGCAGGGGACAATCCAATTAAAGCGTTTTATATCGACTGAAACATTGAAGCTCAGGCCGTGCAGCGTGACCCAGCGCCGGATGTGCAATCCAATGGCCGCAAGCTTGCCAGCCGCAGTCCATGCACCGTTGAGACCTTTGCGGCGAAAGGATTGTACGCCAAAGGATTGCGCAGTACGGCAAGCGATTTCCTCCAAGTCATGCATATAACCGCGCACACCTGTGCTGTTGGTGTCCAGTTTGATGATCGGGTACATGATCCATTGGCCAGGGCCGTGATAGGTTACGTCGCCACCGCGCGTCGTCTGCTCAATATCGACCCCCAGTTCGCGTAAGCTGTTCGCGGAAGCCAGTATGTGCTCGCGTGACGCATGGCGGCCCAGCGTTATTACCGGTGTATGCTGGAGAAATAGGACCGTATCGGGTATTTCGTCCGCCAGCCGTGCGTAGTGCAAGGCGTTTTGCAGCTCAACTCCTTCGCAATGTCTCATGGCATGTTTAAAAAAGATGGCGCGGGCTTTCATGGGCTTACATACGATCCCCCTTGCCGTCATTCGTCCGGAAGCGAGGCTTCGTATTGCTCCGGACTCATCAAAGTATCAATGTCGGTCGTTTCGTCGGTCTCGATGCGGCAGATCCATCCATCGCCAAAGGGATCGCTGTTGATCAGTTCAGGTGTGTCTTCAAGCGCGCCGTTCACTTCGATCACGTTGCCGCTGATCGGCGCGTAAACTTCTGAGGCGGTTTTGACCGATTCAAGCACAGCCAGTTCGTCGCCGGCCTGTACTTTTCCATTATTCTTGGCCAATTCGACAAACGTCAGGTCAGAGAGCTGGTTCTGGGCGAAATCGGTGACACCGATCGTAACTGTGTTGCCATCGACTTTAACCCATTCGTGGGTCTCCGTGTACATCAAATCTTCTGGTATATCCATAATCTTTCGGGCTCCTTCATCTATTATCTTTAATCAAGTTTACCATTCAATTTCAAGCGTTTTTTGAGATGTCTTTTTACCGTTCCAACAGCATTTGGCAAGCTTATTTTGCAAAATAGAGGGGGAACCCTGGCCGGACTCAAGCCAATCTCACCTTGAATATTGGACATTCCTTGTTGAATATTGGACATTCCTTGTTGGATATTGGACATTCGTAACCGTTCACCTACAAAGCGTTGCCGCGCCGTGGGGCACGGCGTTTACGCCCGATTTTCAGCAGCTCCGCCAGGTTGGCGCGCTTGTCGATGCGCGGTACGATGATGCTTCTGGACGCGGTCATGATGACCTGTACGCCAGGACCGTGCCCTGTCAAGTGAGAATCGCCATGGATGACCACGCCAATGGACATGGCTTTTTTGCGAAAGCCGAAACCATAGCGATTGTCCTGATCCTTGAGCGCTACCAGGTCGCCCAGACGTAAGCAGCCCAGGCCGAGTCTATCGATGCTGGCCCGGTCCTGGGTCTGGATATCGTAGTCGCCTTTGTAATTGTCCAGGCTGCCGATGCCCGAACCCATGAATTCCGGTGGAATCACTGCCACGACCGGCACTTCAAGGCAGCCTTTGGGCAGGATGTTCAGCTTCATTTTGTGCAACAGCCCTGGATCCAGGGACATGAGCTGGATGTCCGGCAGCTCCGTAAGCCGCAGCCCGGCACCGTATGCTTCGATCAAAACCTTGTCGTCTTCGGTCATGGTTTGCAGCACATGATCGGCAAAATCGACCAGCACATGTTCCAAACCTCCATGGTGGCCGGTGACCACGCCGTATTGGCCCTTGGATTCGCCATTGATCAGGCGCGCTTTGTTGCCGAGGCAGGAAAAGGCGTTGAAAGATTTATTGGGATTGCGGTCCAGGCCTTCGCGCGAGGCGGTCATGCTGACCCCCGGCTCCACATGATCCGCCATCCAGCCAAAGGCGCTGTCGCCTACTTTGACGTTGTAGGTGATGCCGCCGACAGCCGGCAGAAAGGCGACTTCCCCGCTGTTCGTCGGTTCCCAACCATAGCAACGCGTATACATCACCTGCCCCTGGATCGCCATTTTGACCAACTGAGCCTCATTGGTTTTCAACATACACCTTCTCCTCTTGTTTCTATTCTGAGACAAACAAGTATTATAAGAAAAAAAACAACCGGAACAAGATTCTTTTTTGACCCGCCGATGACGCCACTTTCTCTTTGACTTTAATGGAAGCTTGCGTTCATAATAGAGCTTTAACATGACATGATAGCGTGGAAGGAGATTGATCGTATGGCTGGTTTTCATTATGGTGGCGTAGATCCGGTTGAGCTGGATAAGTTAAATGCGGAAAATGTGGAAATGATGCAAAAGATCGGCGCCCGGATCGACGAGGGTTTCTGGGCTGCCGGCCTTCCGCAAATTGCATTGAGCGATGCTTATGCCAAGAAAACGGGGCAGGAGTTCGCTATCGGCGTGTTCAAAGGACGCCTGATTTTTCACGGCAACATCGGCATTCTTTCCACCGGCATCAACCCGTTTCCCTGCGGCCCGTCGCGCATCTCGCTGATCCGCTGGGGCGCGGAACCGGATCAGTGCGGCATGCTGGAAACCTGGTCCACGCTGAACCATACGTCGATCGTTTCGTATCAGAAAGTCTTCATCGGCAAACACGTCCTGTTTGGACCGGATGCGGTGATCATGGATTGCGACGGGCATCCGGCTGACCGGCGCCTGGCGGATATCATGGAAAACAAGAAGATCGCGCCGGTAACCATCGAGGATCACGCCTGGATCTGCCATCGCGCCGTGATCATGAAAGGGGTAACTGTGGGGCATCACGCTGTAGTGGCAACCAACGCAGTGGTCACCCGCGATGTGCCCCCGCATTGCGTCGTGGCCGGCAACCCGGCAAAAGTGGTGCGCGATTTTTCCGAATCCGAGCCACGCGGCAAGCTGTTAGGCGAAGCGTAAGCCCGCCTTATTTTTCAAAAGCATCAGCCCTGGAATTCCATCTGGCGGTTGACCAGGTGAATGCAAATGGTTGAGCAGGAGAGTGCGCCGTTGGCTGTGCACACGGTCGTGGCTTGTCGTCACCCACCAACACACAAACTTCCACAACCACCCATTGCCGGAATGGCATCAACGTGCCGTAGCGCAATGAGTTGAAACGCATCAGTGCCGGGCGATACGGCGGCCACAGCACGTGCTTTTCACCGAATACACACAGCTCTAACGCAAAATTAACCGCGTTCTAACATCCTTCGTTTGCCGCTCGCGTAATCTTGGGGTACATTATTACAGATCGCTTTAACTCAACTTTAGATGGGAGCAGTGTGGTCAGGATGAAAACCCAAAATCTTTTGTTTTGTATGCTCTTAGCGGCGCTGGTTTGCCTGGCGCGGACCGGGCCGGCCGCATCGGTCAATTGTCCTATATGGTGGGATGAAGCTATTGAAGACGGCGATGCCTGGTATGCTGACCCACGCTTCGGATTCGACGACTGGACCTGGCCGATCGCTAACGATATCTACCGGGCCTGTATCTGGTGGGATGTTTCCAGTTTGCCGTCCAGTGCCGCCATTGACCGCGGCGTGATCAACAACCTCGGTTGGACCGGGCGCAAATCCGGTTATGACAACGGCACCTGGCAGCGCGCCCGAGCCGCGCGCATCGCCGTGTCCTATACAACCTACTTCAATGGGTCGTTGAGCGACTGTTTCGGTTGGCTGGACGTCTATTCCAGGACGCCGCGTTTTTTCGACGTCGGCTCCGAGGTGACTCCTTATTATGCGAGCCCTTCCATACCGACCGATCAATTGCTCGATCTGCGCGATATCACGGACAACGTATTCGGCCTGGCCATGGTTACGGATACGAGCGGCGATACAGGTAACGATACCTGCGTGCTGGCCGGAACTGGAACCACCCTCACCGTGTATTACTATTTCGCGCCGTCCCTGAGTTCACCGGCCAACGGCGCCGCGCTGCAGAGCGGCGATGTGGCCTTCCAGTGGGCGTCGGCGATCAGCGGCAGCGACAACATGATCTACCGTTTGCAGCTTTCGACCGCGTCCGGATTTTCCACCACCCTGTACAACGGCACGTTGTCCAAATGGACCACCAGCCACACGTATACCCTGAACGACGAAGACACCTATTACTGGCGCGTGCGCGTGGAGCACGGTTTGGACAACGCCAATTATTCGTCCTGGTCGTCGACCCGTTCGCTGACCATCCTGCCGCCGCCCCTGCCCGGCATCCCCAGTTCGGTCGCGGCCTCAGACGGCACGTACAATGATCGCATCCGGGTTTCCTGGGCCATCGCAACCAATGCGTCGCGGTATTACTTGTACCGCAACGACGAGCCGGACAGCGGCGGCATGTCGTATATCGGCACAGCCGAGGGTGCGACCGGTACGTATTACGACGATATGGGCGTGACCGCTGGCAAAACCTATTATTACTGGGTGCGCGCCAATAACAGCCAAGGCAACGGCGGATTGAGCGATTCGGACCGCAGTTTCCGCAATAGCAGCGGCGCCTCGATCTACAGTGTCTATGACGACGGCGCCGTGGATGAAGACGACGATACCTGGAGCGATCCACGTTTCGGGTTCGACGACGATGCGTTCAGCGACGATCTCATCCGTGGTTATCTCTGGTGGCAGACCTCCGGATTCTCCGGCTACGCCATCGAGCAGGCCCAGCTCCAATCGCTGGGCTGGTCTTATTTGGAACGGGCGCGCTGGCAACGCACGCGTGCGGCCCGGATCGCGCAGAGCCGTTCCTCCTGGAACAGCGCCAGCTGGTCCACGCGCTACGGATACCTCGACATCTGGAACACCAGCCCGCTCTACGTGGACCGCGGTTCCGATCCGGGCAGCCCCTACACTTATACCGCGACCATCCCGCGCGCGCATCTGTCGACCATCCGTTCCGGCTATTTCGGCATGGCATTCATAACCGACGACGACGGTTCCACCGGGCCGGACGACACCTGCATCCTACGTGCGCAATCAGGCGACCTGACCGTCACCTGGTGTGGCAGGCCGGGACAGGTTTCGCCCACCAACGGCGCGGTTTACACCAGTGGCACAGGCGTGCCTCTGCAGTGGAACCACGTGTTGCCGTCTTATGACAACCTGGGCTATCGTCTTCAGATCGCCCGCGACGCAGTTTTTGCCACCAACGTTTTCAACCGCCTGGTCAGCGCCGCCGGCCAGGGCTATACGCCCATCAACGGCGGTTCCTATTTCTGGCGTCTGCGCACCGAAGATCCCAGCGACGGCGCCAATGCGTCGAGTTGGAGCGAATCCTGGAGCTTCCAGGTCCTGTCGCCGCAGCCGCCGCAACCACCAGCCTGGTTGAGCGCGGGCAATGGCA
The DNA here is from genome assembly GCA_964580325.1 of uncultured Verrucomicrobiota bacterium. Lineage (GTDB taxonomy): Bacteria > Verrucomicrobiota > Kiritimatiellia > CAYTQP01 > CAZOLK01 > CAZOLK01. The sequence continues at coordinate 10,226 of CAZOLK010000152.1, forward strand.
TGGATGTGGACAAGGTTGCGCTGAACTGGGACGCCGTCACCAATGCTAGCAGCTACACGGTCTGGCGCCACACCGCAGACGTATCCGGTTCCGCCGTTCAGATCGGCGCCACGGTCGTGAACCGTTTCGACGACGCCAGTGCCGTGGCCGGTACAACCTATTTCTACTGGGTCAAAGCGGTCAATAGCGTCAGCGCCAGTGGATTCAGCCCGTCCGGTTCAGGTTATCGCGTGGCCAGCGGCAACGTGGTGTGCGGCGTGATCAACCAGGGCGCGTCCAAGCATCTGTACGGCGGTTGGTTGAGTGATGGCTGGGAAACCATCGGCCAGCCGCGGTTCGGCGTTTTCGACGATCAATACCCTCAGCGCGATGAACATTTCAGGGCCTGGATCTGGTGGAACCTAGCCGAAATCCCTTCCGGCGTGGCTATTGACCAGGCGCTGATCTCCTCGCTCGGGTTCACCAAGTACGACTACACCGACGGCGATTGGTCGTTCCCACGTGCGGTCAACATCCAGGAATCCTATGCCGCGTTCAACGCGGCCAATGCCGAGGGCAAATACGACGACTTGGTCGACCTCTACGTCTCTAACCCGAAATACATCAACGTGACCGCGAACCCGGGCAGCAGCTACAGCGAGCCTGACGTGCCCATACAGCGCGCACACCTGATGAAACTGATCAACGGCGAAGGGTTCGGCCTGTGCTTCGACTCCAAGAACACGGCTGGCGACAGCGGCGACGACAGCACGGTCTGCACGGCGCAGGCCGGCGACATGACCGTCACCTATTACGGTGCGCCAGCGTTGCGTTCGCCAACCAACAACGCCCTGTTCAGCAGCGGCGCCACCGTTGACCTGATCTGGAACGGGGCCTCGGCGTTCAGCCGTTACCTGCGCCATCGCCTGCAGGTGGCCCGCGACATCGGATTCGACAATCTGGTCTTCGACCGGTTGGTCAATGCCAGTAGCTACGGCAACCTGGCGCCGGTCGATGGCGGCGCCTATTACTGGCGCATCCGCGTCGAGGACAGCGCGATCCCGGACAATCATTCGACATGGTCCGCCACGGGCGATTTCCAGGTCGATCCGCCTGAAACCGGACCTTCCGCACCAACCGGCCTGGCTGCCAGCGATGGCTATTATGTGGACCGTATCTACCTGACCTGGAGCGCATCGACCCTGGCTTCCGGCTACCAGGTCTTTCGCCACATCTCCGACAATTCCGGCTCCGCGCAGCTCATCGGTTCCACGGCAGTCAACCGCTTCAGCGATACCGACGCCCTGCCCAGCCAGGTCTACTGGTACTGGATCAAGGCCAGCAACAGCGTGGCGGTCAGTTCGTTCAGCAGCAGTGACAGCGGATTCCGCGGCGAAGATTATTCCTACACCATCCAGTGCCCGGTGGCCGATGCCGGCTGCATCGAGAACGATACGGTCAGCGGATTCGAGGAGCAGGGCAGCGCCCGGTTCGGCCTCGACGACGGCGCGCTGTGGAATACCTGGTATCGCGGGTTTGTCTGGTGGAACACGGTCGGTGTAGCTGACGGCGTGGCTGTTGAGGACGCGTTCTTCACCTTGCTCGGTTACAGCCTGGAAAATTCCTGGATCGCTGAAACCGAGAAGACGCCGCGCGCGGCCGTGCTCGGCGTCGACTATGCTACATTTAACAATGTCAATGCCGAGTCAAAATACAACCACCTGGGCATCGACGACCATGACCACACCTACTTGGAACACTCCACCGGCAGTGGTGATGCAATCGCGGAAACCAATGTGGCCCTGCTGCGCGGGCATTTGCCCGACCTGGTCCGGGGCAACCGGTTCGGCATGGCCTTTGGCTCGGATGAGCAGGACAATAACATGGTCGAGGATACCGCTGTTTTCCTGGCCCAGGCCGGCTCCATTTCCGTGACCTATCATAGTGCGCCCGTGCCCCTTTTGCCGGCCAACGGCGCCGCTTTCACCTATGATGAGCAGGTCGCTGTGTCCTGGAGCACGGTCCTGCCCCTGAACAGCAGCAACAGTTTCCTGCGTTACCGGCTTCAAGTCGCCGAAAGTGCTTTGTTCGACGATTGCCTGTACAACAGTCTGATCCCTGCCCGGCAACTGGAGGCCACGGGCGCCAACGAGGTGGGCCTGGGCCTGCTGCCCGATGATCGGACCTATTACTGGCGCATGCGCATCGAGGACGGCGCCAACGCGGCCAATGCCTCATCCTGGACCGCGACACGTCATTTCCATGTGCTGCTGCCGCTGCCTGAAGCACCGGCCTGGATTGCCGCGAGCGATGGCGCGTTCAGCGACAGGATCCGCATCGAGTGGCCCGCGGTATACAAGGCCGCGACCTACCGCGTGTACCGCAACAGCGTGGATCAGAGCACGGGTTCGTTCTACCTGGGCAGCACGACCAATCTATTTTACGACGATGCCGCGGCCGCGGCCAATGCGCTTTGGTATTACTGGGTGAGCGCCCGGAATGCGAGTGGCACGGGATC
>CAZOLK010000153.1:0-6524 GCA_964580325.1 uncultured Verrucomicrobiota bacterium
TCAAAGGGTTATTCAAGAAAAAGGCTTTGAAATTTATGAAAGAGAACAGGAAATACCTAGCCTACGCTAGAAAGGCCGAGGCTGACGGAAAACTGAACGCGGCAAAATTATTCAGGGTCGCCTCGGACGCTGAAACCATACATGCATTGAAGCATTTTGAAGTGGCCGGTAAAGTCGGTTCAACCGCCGACAATCTGAAAGACGGCGTTGCAGGTGAAACGCACGAGTATAAAGAGATGTACCCCGGCTTTCTCCAGGCAGCGGATGAAGAAGGCAACAAGGCAGCCGTCATGTCCTTTACATTCGCCATGAAAGCGGAAGAAGTGCACGCGGGTTTGTACAAGGACGCTTTGGATCATATCGACGATACGGAAGAAGTCTTTTATTACCTGTGTCCGGTATGTGGCAATATAGAAAAAGCCGTTCCCGAGAAGTGCTGTATTTGCGGGGTCCCTGGAACGAAATTCATTAAATATTGACATTCCCCAGCGTAAAGATCGTACCATTAGCGGATGGCCAAGTTGGTCGTAGTTAGATGCATTAAAAGCCTGATAAAAAAGCCCCGTTACGTATCTTCCGTTTTCAAAAACTGGAGATAGCGATATGGGAAGGAAAACAGAGTGTGCCAAGTTGGTTCTAACCGACGAACAGCGTGAAAAACTGGGGCTTCCGTGACATAAAACGAAAGGGCGCTAGCGGCTGGGCTTTAGCCTGCCAAATGCTTCGTGCCTGCAAGCAACGCCATGTTGTTTTGCAATGCATTACGCTTTCATCACGATTCTGGCAGGCTAAAGCCTGGACTACAAACATTTGGTCGGACAGGTCGGACTTGTCGGACAGGTAGGACCTGACGGGCAGGATTCTCCTTTGGCTATTGGCTTTCCTCATTTCCTGAATCCGACCAACCGCACCGGCCCCTTGGCAATGCCGCCGGTTTCCTGCTGATCGCAGACCATGACCGTTATCTGGTTGGTTGCGCCTATGCGCAGCAGATCGTCGGGAATCGGGTAGCATCGCAGATCCTGGTGGTGGGTTGGCGAGGTTTGGGCGTCGGTCTTGCCGATGAGCCGGCCGTTGATCCAGGTCATGTCGCAGTCTTCGATGGCGCCGGCCATGAACATGGCGCGGCAATTTTTGAATACATCGGGAATGACGCAGGTCGTGCGATACCACGCGGCGCCATTATATGGTGTTTTGTCGGTCGGCGCATTGCAGGTGATTTCTTCGAGAAACAAGCCGGTTACAGCCTGGTTGGTGGATCCACGCCACTGGGCCGTTTCCCAATGTCCAGGCACTTGCAGGTCAGCCCATGCCGTGTCGTCCAGTTTCGGATCGAACCATGCTTCTTCTATTCCTTTTGCTTCCGGGTCCAGGGCAAAGCGCCAGACGCCGTTATCCAGGGCCACGCGGGCATCGCAGGGTATGGCCCGGGCCAGTTCACGGGCGGTAAACGCTTTATCCACCCGGCCCGTGATCGCACCCACGGCATAGGTCACCGTGCAGGTTGCACCGTGACGCAGGGCCGGGCAGCACCAGAAACCTGCTGCCTCCGGTGAGCCTATGGGTGGGGTGGCATCCAGGACCAGCGGCGTCCGGAAAGCCAGGTCGACCGTCTGTCCCGGCGTGGGCGTTGCCGAAAGCGACTGTCCGTGCCAGTTTAATGAGACGCGTAAGGGTTTCGCGAATGGATTGCGCAGCCTGACGTTCCACTCGAGCGCGGCTCGGTCTGCGCAGGGTTTCAGGTTGAAAAAATCGAATTCGCGCAGCCAGGAGGGAATCGCGTCAACGCTGGAGAGTGCGGCGCCGTCATCGGTTTCAGAGAGCGGTGCGGGCATGGTCACGATCGCCAGCCGGTCGCCGTAGAACAAGTTCCAACTCGCTTGCAATGTTGGCCCGGCCCTGGGTGGTGTAGCGAAACGGCGCGTTCCGCCTGGTGGAATATCCACGGGAATCGGCGTCACAGCGGCATTGCGTTTTGTATCATCGTTTTGCCAGACCAGCGAGCCGTGCAGACGTTGGTCCAGCGTATTGTGTACATATACCGCGGCATCGAAGTTGATGGGCAAAGGTCTGAACATGGCGTCGATTTCAGCCAGGGGCGGCGCGATCGCATCCTGATCGCGCCAGGGCTCGGCATCCCAGAAAATGGCTGTGGTGTCAAAACCGCCGGAGATCAGGCAGTCGTTGCGTGCGGCGGTTTTCAGGATCATGATCGAATCGCGATGCCCGTCCAGCTTGATCATCTCGCGGCCCGTGTGCGCGTCCCAGACTTTGATGGATTCATCCTTGCCGGCCGTGAAAATACGCGATCCGTCATGTGAAAAAGCTGCTGCCAGTATGGATTGCGAGTTGCCGCGCAAGGTCATCAGAATCACGCCGGTAGCGACGTCCCACAAAACGGCCTGTCCGGAATTCTGCCTGGCGGTCAGCAGGCGGCGGCTGTCCGGCGAAAACCGCATGGTGAAAATCAGGCGGTTTTCCGCTTCATCCAGCGGTATGACCCGATCGAGCAGGCCGGTGTCCAGGTTCCAGATTTCGATGGCGCGCCTGAGGCCGACAGCCATTTTGCGATCATTCGGCGCGAGTGTCATGGCCTCGTAAGTAAAGGGCAGCCGGCGCATTGTTTCACCCGTATGCGTATCCCAGACCAGGGCAGCATGACCTTGACAGGCTATGGCGTAGCGGCCCTGGCCCATGAAGCGGAACTCGGACCGGAGCGGCACTGGCGCCATCTTACGTCGCAGCAGCACCTTGCCGCTGTCCGCGTCCCAGACCAGGATATAGCCCAGGCAATCGGCGCTCAAGATCCGGTTGTCGACCGGCGAGAAATCCAGGGCGTTGATCTGGGATGCATGGCCTTTGAACAGGCGCGTCATCTCTCCAGTGCGGGTGTCCCACAGACGAACCGCGGCGTCGGAAGAACCGGTGGCGGCGCGGCGTCCGTCTGGTGTAAGGGCCGCGGCCGTAACGATCATGTCATGACCGGCCAACCGCTGGGCGCCGGGTTCGCATTCGCAATCGTGGAGCAACAGCCTGCCGTCGCTGCCTGCCGTGACCAGGTGACGGCTGTCCGGCGCAAAGCAGACGCTGGACAGGGGCGCGGGATGATCGTGGATCATGCGGATCAACGACCCGCTGTGGCCGTCCCAGAGCTTGATCGGCCCGTCACGGGCGCAGGTGACCAGGCGACGGTTGTCGGGAGACAGGTCCATGCCTGTGATCACGGTGTTGATGTGTACCACGAACTTGTTGTCCAGGGTGGATTTAAAGGTTTTCATCTGGAGCAGTAGCGCTATTTCGTGACGCGCCAGCAGCAGGCGGCCGTCGTGGGCGAACTGGATCTTGCTCTGGGTGTACATCGGTTTGCTGTTGAGCAAGGTGCCATGGTCCGTGTCATAGAGATCGATTCGGGCCAGGACCATGGATTGGGAGACCACGGTGCACAACATTGTGCTTTCCGGCGACAGGGTTGCGTCCAGGATCGTGTTGGTCGCCGGTCCGCACGTGCGCAGCAGGGCGCTGTCGTGCACGTGCCAGAGACGGGCACCGCGTCCGCCCGTGGCCAGGAGGCGTCCGTCGGCAGCCAGATCGGCGCACAGGCAACCGCCCGGCGGTTCGACGACGCAGCGGCTGGTCATCGTGGCGGCGTCAAAGATGCGTACGCATTTACCGTCAGCGATCATGAAGATGCTGCTGTCAGCGCTGAAAGCGACGTCTACGACCGGCGCCATGCAGTCGATGATGTGTTGCTGGCGGCCGGTGTGTGGATCCCACAGGATGGCGTGCGCATCGTCGCCGCCGGAAAGGATTACGGAAGCGTCGGGCGCATAAGCGACGCAGGTCACGGCTGCGGTGTGGCCGGTCATGACCATGGTATGTTCGTGGCACAAGCCGGCGACACGTCCCCATTCCCAGTCGCGGAACGCCGCTGGGCACTGGTCCAGGATGGCGCGTGCGTTGCGACGGTTACCGGCGGCGATGCGCTCGGCGGCCAGGCCTATCTTGGATATATAGGCGTCATAGGTGGTCTCCTGCAGCAATCGTTCGGCCCTTAGCCTGGCTTTTTCCGCTTTGTTGCGCGCAACCTGGACATGCTTTTTCTGAGCGAGCAGACGGGCGTGGCCGATGCTCAATAAGGCGAAAATCGCCGTGAGCAGCAGGGCAACGGTCCAGGCCATGGTGCGTAGACGCCGCTTGCGCGTGTCGCGTTCTTTGCGGGCCTGTCGAATTCTAGCCAGTCGTTGCAGGCGTTCCTCGCCGGTCGGTTCGGGATGATCGTCGGCGTTCAGCAGCGAAGCGGCCAGGTCATAGTCGTCGTGTGTGTAGGCATGGTCGGCATAGGCGTGGAGCGCCCGGGTCAGGATTCGGCTCGCGTAGACATTGCGCGGCCAGACGAGCAGCGCTTCACGGCAGCCGAAAACAGCCTGGGCATAATCGTTGTAGTCGCCGCTGCGCAACCCCCGGGTTAGGCGTTCGCCGGCGCGTTTGGCCAGGTTGATGCTGGAGACATGTCCCTCGTAATCGCGGACCGCGGCTTGGAACGTCTTGACGTCGGGATAGCGCTGGGCCGGATCCGTGGCCATGGCTTTGAGCGCGATGTCCATCAGTTCGCCGCGTGCGCCGGTCTTTACGATCTTGTTGTGGACGGCATTGGCCAGGCATTCCCAGACATTGCGTCCTTGGTGCGGCCGGCAGCCGGTGACGATCTCGTGTAGCACGGCGCCCAGCAGGTAGACGTCGCTGAGCTTGCCGATAACCGTGTCCAGGCCGCGCGCCATTTCCGGGGCCATGTAAGCGGGAGTGCCGGCTAGCGCCGTGTCCTTGGTCAGCCGGTGCGCCTTGGCCTCGACGCTGACGGCAAAGGCCAGCCCCCAATCCACCAGCAGCACCTCGCCGTAATCGCCGAGCATCACGTTCTCGGGCTTGATGTCGCGATGTACGATGCCTTTGCTGTGGGCGTAGGATACAGCATCGGCCACGCGCAGCAGGATATCCAGGTTCTGCTCCAGCGAATGGGCGTGCAGCATGCGGTTCCAGCCGCTGCCGCGGACGCGTTTCATGACATAGAACAGGTGGCCTTGGCTATCCACTGCAATGTCGTGGATGGGCACGATGTTGGGATGCTCGAGATGACCGGTGGCCACGGCCTCGGTCAGGAACCGGGCACACCAGTCGCGTTTGCCGACCGACGCGGGTTTCATTTTTTTTAAAGCCACGATCCGGTCCACCGAGGTTTGGCGCGCCTCGAACACGGCGCCCATGCCGCCTTCACCGAGGATCCGCAGGATCGCGTACTGGACGTTGCCGGCGGGACGCGGATCGTCGGATTGGGCAATGGCCTGGGTGCGCAACATGGCGTGCTCGGTCTGGCAGGTCGTTGCGTGAGCATGCTCCGGGAGCTGTTTGATGGTTGTAGTTGGATCGTCGCCGACCTGGACATTGCGCCAGAGCGTGCGAATATAGGAAGCCGTTTCCGCCTGATTCACGGGCACGGGTTGCTTGCGCGGATCAGGTGTTGTGTTGCTGACGCTGTTGTTTTGTTCGGGCATGGGCGCACTATAGCAATGCAGACAAAGAGAAGCAATCCTTCACTGTCGGAGAGTTCCAAAACCCCTTATCCCGCGGGCTATACACCCCAGGATTACTGAGATCATGCCCATGGCCATGGATGTATCGAAGCTGTCCACAAAAAAATAACTTCACCATCGAGGGGCGCTTCATCCCATCCAGCTTCGTTGCGAATATTTCGAAATAGTTCGATATTCCTGCAAATTCGCGCCTTGGCAGCCCCTTTCACCGGTGCTCATTTTCGCTCCGCTGTCTCCGCTTCCAGGATCAGTACGCCGAACTTGGGCACGCGGTGGTTATCGGCCGTGCCCTGCCAGACGACCTGGCTGTCGCGGCCGTTGCCGTCGTCGTCGTCGTTGATCGCCAGGTCAAATCCCATGACCGCCGGGTAATTCTTGTTCTGGAAATTTAGCGCCCAGAAATTGAGCCAGAATTCCGCGGTGTAGCCGTCATTGGTTTCAACGCACTTGCCTGTGTGGCCGAAACTGGTCGGCGCCACCAGCAGCGTGCGATACCAGCCTTTGGCCGGTGCTATGCCAATGTGCCGGTCATCGTAGTTGTAGACCTCTTCACGGTTGTTCAACACGTCCAAAAACAGTTCAATCGAATCGCCGAAGGGCAGGTTTTTCTCGGGCGGGTCGCCCATTTTCAGGTGGCGGTCCGGATCGATCACCTTGACCGCGACGTACATGCTGCCGCCTTGGCGCACTGCGTCAAAGGTGGCCTTGATATTGGTCTTTTCGCCGACCACCAGCTTTTCGATCGGTTCGCGCAAGTTCCAGAACGGTTCGTCCAGCACGCCGTCAGCCTTGATTTTGATGTCTGTAGGAACGGTTCGTACCCGGAACACGCCAGCGCCGGGCGGACCCGCGCGCAAGGTGAAGGCTGCGCTGGCGGATTCGGGTTTGCCCCGGTCGCTGTCCAGCACGGTCAGTTCAAAGGTATGTTCGCCTTCC
>CAZOLK010000153.1:6534-12593 GCA_964580325.1 uncultured Verrucomicrobiota bacterium
CGGTCTGCGATTCGGCGGCGGGCGAAGTTTGCCCGATCTGGCCGGGCGCGCCGCTGAGCATACCGTCAGGATGCAGCATCAAGCCCGGCGGTAAGCCGTCGTTGCGCTTGGCCGGCGCCCATTGCATGGCGCCGTTGCCGCCTTTGGTCTCCAGCTTGATCTGCATGTGTTCGCCCAGCTTGCAGTCCGCCAGTTGAGGCGCGGTTACAATCTCTGGCGCCGAGTCGGGTTCGATGAGCAGTTGCAGTTCGCGCTTCGCGCTTTGGCCGTTCGCATCCGTCACGGCCAAAGCCACGGTTTTCCGGCCCGGTTCAACCGTGGGCGTGCCGTTGAGCAAGCCGTCGGCATCCAGGTTCAGCCCGTCCGGCAAAACGCCCGAATCGACGTTCCAGACATAAGGCGCTTTGCCGAATGCGGCGTAGAGCTGGAACTGATATGGTTCGCCCTGGATCGCCGGCGCCAGCGAAGCGGAGGCCACCTTGACCGTTTCGTCGCTGGTCACGCCGGTCAGCGGATGGCTGGCCGTCACTTCCCAGATGGTCTCATGCAGCACCGCAGCCAGCGCATCGCTGATGGGCGATGAACGGCCGTGGTAATGCGGTCCGGCCTGGTATTCTCCGACCGGCAGACCTGCGGGTGATGTTTTGAAGATCGCGGCATAGAAGGTGCAGGCCACAATGTAAGAGCCAACATTATCGATGTGGATGCCGTCGCCATAGAACTGGTACGGCGATCTATACCCCGGGACCAAACCGGCGCGCATCTTGCTGTCCAGCAGTTCGAGCACATGGCCCACTGGAATGAGTTTGACCTTGTTTTTCAGCGGCACGCGCGTGTTCAGGCCCTGCACGGTCAATTCGTACTGGTTTTTGAGACTGCGTTCGACTTTGGTGGGATAGCCGGCTTTTTGAGCATCGGCGGCTACGTTTTCCAGCCAGAATCTTTCGCCTGTCTTTTCGCGGCAACTGCCATTCCAACCCGCGGCGGTCACGGCTTCGCTCCTGGTCAGAAAATCGCCAAGCCAGTCCCCGGTGTTGCGTGCCTGCCATTGGGCATAGATGTAGAGCTTTACGTCAGGTTGTTTCTCTTTAAGGAAACGGGCAAAGTTTTCGCTGGCCTGGTACTCGATTTCGAAATTTTGAAACGGTTGCAAGGTCACCACGTCCCACTTCTCGACGGTCAGTTTCTTCTCCCATTTGTCCTTGCGGCTCCACCAGAACGAGACCGGCACGCCCGGCGCCATCTCGCGCTTCCACTCGAGCGGATGCCCAGCCTCGGTCGCCAACTTTTTGAAACTATCGTAGCGCACCTGGTCGGTCAGGCTGTTGCCAAAGTAGTGGATACGGATAGGCTCCGCGGCCATGATCGCACAGGTCATGATCGCGAGCGTCAAATTTATGAACCATGTATAGAGTAGAATAGTCTTTTTCATTTGATCGCGATCCTTTCGATCTTCAGCGTCTGTTCTCCGGCCTTGACCTTGATTGCATGCACGCCGGCAACCAGCTTGACTTCGGCGCTCAGATTTTCTTCGGCCTTGCCTCCGGCCACGATCCGGTCATCCACGCGCAGCTCGCACGGGCCTCCGCTCGCGATCAGGGTCACTTTATAGTGCGCGGTGTTGGAACTGGTCACGATCCAGCTCTTCCATCCATGGGCCGGCAGTTTAGCCGGTTCCTTTTTCTGGGACCAGGACGCGCTGTAGCTGCCGAGCCCGCCTTCGCTATGGTGCAGTTCCGGTGTCAGTTCGCCGGGCAGCATGACGCCGGCCTTGGGCGGTACGGAAAGGCGGTCGTTCATCTCCTGGACGCACAGATAAAGCGGTGCGTTGGTCTGGCTGATGTGGTTCATGATCGGGTAGAAGTAGGCGTAGATGTAGCCGCCGTATTCGCACCACGTGTTGAACGCATTGCGCAGGGCCTGCTTGGTTAGTTCCTCGTTGGTCGCTTCGCTGCCGTAGCGCAGGTCGTTCCAGGCATTCATGCTGTAGTGGTCGAAATCGCCTTGCACGGCCCAGCCGCCCTCGTAGGTGCAGGGGATCAGGCCCCAGTTTTTGGCCATCTCGCATTCAGCCTGCGAGGTGCGATGGTAGCCGGTGGCCGGGTTCTGACCGAACGCGGCGCCACCGGCCGGGAAGTTGGGGCTGTCAAGCCCGCCGTAGAAGGCGTTCTCGCTGGAGAGATGGATCTCGTCGATAAAGGCTGTACTGCCTTCGCTGTTGACCCGCTCGAACGTAACCGTGTGCTCGCCCGGTTCCAGTTTGAAAATATCGGTCGCAGCGTAATGAAACACCTTGAGCCTCGATTCGTAGCCGCCGCCAGGCAGCAGTTTCGAGACTGTAACATCCTGGCCGTCGATCTTGACCCGGATGGTGCCGCCGCCGCGGTCGCAGGTCCAGCCGCCCCATCCCTGTTTTTTGTAGGCATTGGACAGGCGGTCCATGCACGGGTTGAACGTGATCCAGTAGGCGCCGGGCTGGTCCACAGTGAAGGTCTGGCGCATGGTGCTGTCGCCTTGCATGAAAGCGCACTGCTCGTTGAACGTGAAAGGCGGCTTGCGCGGTTCCGAGCTCCAGGATGCGAAGAAGACCTCTGCTGAACAATCCGGCGGCACGCCCACCTTGCCGTCCGCAGTCTGCAGCGGTTCCGTGGTGAACACCATGTTGACCGGGCCATAGGTCAGGCTGCCGCTCTTCTCTTGCCACGACTTTTTGCCGTCGCCCGTGACCGCGGCTTCGACCTTGATCCCTTGCGTGGCCCGGACAGCGACCGGCCCGAAAAAGCGGTCGTTATCGGCGCCGCCTTTTTCCTTGCAGATCAGGTAATACGTTTTGCCGGCCGGCAACAGCGCAGGTAGGAAATGGCCTTTGCCCCAGGCTTTTTCCGCGCACCACCACCAGGCGAACCGATCATCCTCGAACGTAGCGATCCGCGGTGGGCCGTAGAAGTTGGCCATGGTTGCGCCTTTTTCATCCACGATCTTCATTTCCAGCGAGCGGCTGCGCCAGAAATTGCTTTCGCGATGTGCTTTACTGATCCAGCGGCCCAGCTTGTAGACGAACAGATCTGCATCGCCTACGGTGAACTTGAAGCCGACCCAACATTCTTTGGCTGGCGGTTCGATCGGTTCAGCGGGCAGTTTCTCGACACTGACCGCTTGCCTGGACAGCAGGCGTACATCGCAGATGCCGGCGTTGCCGGTGAAGGTCCAACCCGCGTCTGTTGGCCGCAGAGCAGCCTTGCCTGTAGGGATGTCGCCATCTTCGAAACCGCCGTTGGTCAGGGCTTCCTTTTCCATCAGGCCGAACTTGTTGTTGCAACCATAATAGATTGCGCCGCCGCCGCCCCAGATGTAGTAACTTGGTGGGTGCGGTTCGCCTTCATAGGTGCTTTTGGTGTCGCCTTTGTTGAAGTAGTTGTCCAGGAACTGAAGCATGTTGTTCATGTGCGAGGCCGTATATTGGCCGAAACAATAGACCCGGGCCCGGTCGCCCATAGCGTCCGGCACGTCGGCATACACCTCGCGAAAAGCGTCGCTGAGCTGCTTCATGCGCAGCGCATGGTAGCGGAACATGGCCTGGGCGTCCGCGTTCTTGCACTTGCCGTCATAGTTGACGATCGTGATGTCAGGATGCCCGTCGGCGTATTTCTTTTTCAGGTCGTCCCATATAAAACGCGGGTACACGGCCCAGGGCAGTTCGTTGGAGTGCTCGATGTAGATGCGTAGGTTCGGGTTGAGCGGAGGGTACTTCGGGTTCTCTACATATTTCGTATAGGGATTCACGCCGTCAGAGCCGTAGCGTACGATTTGGGCGAATTTTTTCATATAGTCTTGATCCCATCCCGCGCCGCAGCAGATATGCCAGTCCATGCCGCCTTCGTTGACCATCATGATGTACTCTTCCAGGCAGTAGCCCCAGCCGACGGCATGCTCGCGTGCGTGATATCCGGGTTGCGTGCGCTGGTCCCAGGTCCAGCCCTTGTTCAGGCTCATGCCGATGTGCAGGCGGTCGACAATGAAATGGTCGAACACTTCGCGCGCCTGGCGTTTACGGATTTCGCCGGGCTGGTGATGTTCCTGCGAGTTGCCGGCCACCGGACCCAGCACCTGCAGGTTGCAGATGCCCGGCTTGCCTGGCGCGCGTTCAGCGTCGGTGATCAGCAGCGCCAGACCGCTTATATCATCGGTCAGGTCGAACCAGGCTGTGGTCATGTTCGTCTTTTCGTCGTAGCCGGCGCCTTTGGGCAACATGGGCTTGTTGTAGCGGCCCTTGGAGTTTTGCAGGTCATAGGTCTTGCCGCTGCCGTCTGGTCGGGTCATCCAGACAAGCGGTCCGCCCGAATGCCACCACGACCCGGCCTCGATATTGGCCTTGCCCTGGAAGCGGATCATGTGCCGGCCATGGTATTGGTAGGTCAGCGTGATTTGGACGTTGGCGATGGTGGGCCAACCATTCTCGTCCATTTCGGCTTGGCTCAGTTCCATCCCTTTTTTCCAGTTTTTTTCCGGCAGGGTTTTCCACTGGACCGCTTCGCGCTTGAGATCGGCGCGTTCCTTGGCCAGCCAGGTTTGCGGCGCGGCCTGGTGCCCGCAGGTCTGGGCAAACGAGAGCGGTTCGATCACTTCCCATGGTGTGCTCGGACTGCTCCATTCGAGCCGCGTCTGGGATGTGTCCGTGCCAGCGCGATCCACGTAGTCGAAAACCAGGGCGACCTTCTCGCCCTTTTTCATGGGCATCTCAACGGTCTTGACCACGCCTTTGTCCAGGCTGTTGACCAGGATCTTGCCGCCAAGCGTAAAGCGTACGCCGTCGTGACCGGTGACGCGGAACGTGTAGGGTTCGCTGAAGCGCGCCACGAGTTGGCCAGTCCAGCGGATCGAGAAGTCGTCTGCGGGAAAGTCATCCATGCCCGGCGTGGTCGCGCCGCCAACGGGCAGGCCTTTGCCGGCCGGCCCTTCCTTCCAGTCGTGCATGATGCGCACGTCGCGGCGGGTAAACGCGGGTTTGCCTTCGAAGTCGGGATTGGCGAAATAAGCGCCGCGCAAACCGGCCCGGGTCGTGCCGCCGCCCACGGGCGCCGTGTTGGCTGCCTGCAGTGCGGTTGCGCCCAGGGCGATGCATGCTGCAATCGTCGTTTCGAATCGCTGTCGAGTAGACATGATATGATTCCTTTCGTTTAGGTTAGCTTTGTATTCCCCGTTAGCTCCACTCTTTCGATATGTGGAGTGTCACAATATTTTAACCATGCGCGAGGAACTTCAATGCCCCTCACAGAACCGGACTTGTGGATTTCCCACTCACGGCTCTTCGGTTTATCTCGCATGACATGGGTTTCCCGTGTAAAAGTTATGGACGATCTTCGGTTTGGCAAAGGGTAATCCCATCGGGCTGTGCGCATGGCCGATCAACTCAGGAGGCATTCGGCGCGATCTCGTTTTCATCTCAGTGTATGGCGTCATTTACACTTCCTCTTTACGACATTCTCGCCCATGACGAATGCGGCGTTGTTGGCTTCCATGACATGAAACATCTGGCCCTCCGGTTCTCCATGCCGCTGAGCGTTGATTCAAGGCCAAATGAATCTCCGTGCCTGCACTTGCCGGAAATTCTGGAAAGCATTAGCTTTGATGCTTCAATCGCAACACTTTCAGGAGAAAAGGGGGATAGGCCAGATGCAATCAAGTCGGCGTTGATAAAGTTAATCGTAGCGGCTTCTTGGGGCAGAAATTCCTGCGCAAAAGTCGTTTTTCCCGCCCCATTGAGGTCTGCGATTATCCGTTTCATGGCGATTAGAGTAAGAAAAGCGCATTAACATGTCGATACAGAGATTATCTTAAAATTCGAACGTCGCAAATCAGCGGAGGCTTTAGCTGTACGCTCCATTTTTCTTGAATCCCCTCTAAGCCCTTTTGGAGGGGCAAGCGGCTCCTCCCCGGTGTAGGGTGTAGCGGGCTCGCGTCGCACGGGGCGGCGTGTCCCAGTTATTAACGTCACAGTAACAAAGAGGAGGAGCCGGATGAAGTATTACACATCGTCGACAGAATTCAACTGCGGAATC
>CAZOLK010000154.1:0-12579 GCA_964580325.1 uncultured Verrucomicrobiota bacterium
CATAGGCAATCGAGTGACGTACTCGAACGCCCATGCGTTGGCAACCCAATACGAGACCAATGACTTGAACCAGCATGTGAACATAAACAATACAGGCAAAACCGGATCAAGCGCCAACCTACGATCCGGACGGCAAGCTGTTGCAAGACACGGCTGCACGCATCCTGTCGGCCCATTATCTCAGGATTCCCGCGGATTAAAACCAGATGCGTCGGCCAGCGTCTGAAACAGTTCTTTTTCCCGGGCGCTCAAGGTGACGGGCACGCAAATCCGCACATCAACCAGTAAATCGCCAGCCGGTTTCCTGCCGCACACGGGCATACCTTTGCCGCGCATGCGCAAGCGCTGACCGCTCTGAGCGCCGGCCGGCAGGTTGACCATCATGACGCCGCCCGGCGTGGGAATACGCACTTTGGCGCCCAACGCAGCTTCCCAAGGCGTGACAGGCATGTCCACGACCAGGTTTCGCCCTTCCAGTTTGTAGCGCGGATGCGGCGACATCTTGATGCGCAGATACAGGTCACCGGACGAACCGCCGCCGTGCCCGCGCCCACCTTGACCGCTGAGACGAATGCGCGTACTGGCCACCGTTCCCGGAGGGACCCTGACGTTGTAGTTCTTGACCGTGCGTCGCGAGCGCCTGTTTTCGTCCGCTTCCTCAACCTGCAAAGCAATGGATTTGCGCGCGCCGTGGTATGCCTCCTCCAGCGAAATGGTCAGCTCCACCTCATGATGCTGTCCCTGCCTGGCACCCGCGGCGGCGTTAAAAGCGCTCCCGCCAAAGCCTTGCCCAGTAAATCCACTTTGTCCGGGAAAACCACTTTGGCCGGAAAAGCCAAACAATGAAGCGAAAAAGTCGCTGTACGAATCCGTGCCGTCCATGCGCATATCAAAGCCATTGGCGCGCTGGTGAAAGCGGAATCCCTTGGGATTCCAGCCGGGCGGCGGCGTAAATGTGTCGCCATGTTTCCATTTGGCGCCTAGTTGATCGTACTTCTTACGCTTCTCGGGGTCGCGCAACACTTCGTAGGCCTCGGAGACCTCTTTGAAGCGATCTGCGGCGCCGCTGTCCTTGTTGACGTCCGGATGAAACTTGCGCGCCAGCGTACGGTACGCCTTTTTGATCTGGTCCTGCGTCGCCTTGCGCGGCACGCCCAGGATCTCATAATAATCTTTGAATTGAACACTCATGCTCACCTTGGACATGCTAATGGACCGGCGCGTTGAAACAGCGCTGGTCCGTCACGTCTTTCTCTAGCTGGATGGAATAGTTGGCCCTCAAAATGGCATGTTATTTTTCTATGGGCCTTTAGGAATCTCGACATACCAACACGCCTTTCTCGTCCTTTCACATTGACGCCCAGCTCGACATGCGCCACAACGTCACACAAGCGAGACGATGAGAGTAATTATGACACATATAAAGCATTCACGACTATTCACGACTGCGCCAAAGCGCCATGGTAATGGGACGGTAATCGAGATCCTGTCGCCATACTTTACAGCTTTGCTTCCATGGTTGCGCTGATCAGGGCGCTGATCCCGGCCTTGAACTTATCGCGCGAAAATTGGCGTGCGCGTTCGTATAGCGCGTTGCGTTGATAATGGCGCCGCTCGAACTGGCGTACGGCTTCCATCAGGGCGGTCTTGTCCGCACGGTCGAAAAAATGGCCAACTGACTCATCGAGCGTCTCCAGCACCCCGCCCTGGCGAAAGGCGATCACCGGAGTTCCGCTGGCCATGGCCTCCAGCGGCGTTATACCGAAATCCTCGACGCCGGGAAATACAAAAGCCCGAGCTCGAGCCATGTGATCCACCACGTTGTCGCGTGATTGCGCACCCAGGAAATCGATGCTTGTTCCGGCCATGGCCTTGAGCCAGTTTTCATCCTGCCCGGCACCAATGATTTTCAGGGGCAAGCCCATCGTGTTGAAAGCCTCGATCGCCAGATCGACCCGCTTATTGGGCGCGAACGCTGTCACCATCAGATAGAAATCCTCTTTTTCAGGCGGTTGCGCCTGCACAGCCGCAAAATCCGCGAGATCCACGAACGGGTGGACCACCGCGGCATCGATCTGGTAGCAGGTCTTTATTCGCTGGGCCACGAACCGTGAATTGGCGACCATGACATCGACGTTGGCATTGCTGCGCAGGTCCCAGCGCCGCAGATAGGGACGGCACAACCGGGCCGCCAGCCGGACCAACAGCGACGCTTTTCCCGGACCGAAATAGTTGTCGAATTGATCGTAAATATAGCGCATGGGACTGTGGATGTAGGCGATATGCCTGGCGTTGGCCGGTTTTTTGACCCCCTTGATGACGCAATGGCAACTCGACAAAACCAGGTCGGCCCGGTCACGGATCTTCATCAGGTCGACCGTGACAGGAAAAAGCGGCAGAAATTTGCGGTAATGCCTATGCACGCCAGGAACGTGATCGAGCCACGAGGTGCGGACAGGATGCTGCTCGATCAGCGACGAGGTGCTGCCCGGAGCATGAATCAGGGTGTAGATCGTCGCAGCGGGAAACAATTCGCAAAACACTTCGAGTACGCGCTCGCCGCCGCGATAGGAGGTCAACCAATCATGCAGAAGAACCACGTCCATGGGCTAATCCCAGCAGGTGTAAGGGCGCGTGGCCAGGTTGAAGTTGAAGTAGCGCGGATCTTCGGATACATCCTCGCCGGCCCACGGCGGTTTCTCAACAGGCTGATCCACGGCTTCCAACTCGATCTCCGCCACGATCAGCCCCTGGTTGGCCCCGTGAAATTCGTCGATCACCCATGCCTTGCCCGCATAGTCCAGATGGTAACGGGTTTTATTGATATAAGGTTGAGTGCAGAATTTCTCCAGCATCTCGTATGCATCGACGGGTGGAATGGGGTATTCGTATTCGGTACGGGCAATCCCGTCCAACTCGCCTTTGATCGTCAACATGGCATGGTCGTCACAGACGCGCACGCGCACCACGGCATGATCGGAAGGGATATAGCTCTGGCTGTAACGTATGCCGCGCAAACCCTTGCGCCAGGCATCGCCGCATACCAGGTATTTTCTCTCAATTTCCTTACCCATGACTTCTTCCTTCGTGTTACTTTGAAACAGGCTAAAAAGGCCGGAATGATCAGGCCAATATTGCGTTTGATACCATAAGACCATGATTGCTGAAATCAAATCAAAAAGGCAAGGTAGGTGAATTATGAAGATGTCCTTTCAACATGCGTGTGCGGCAGGTGGCGGCAAAGGCGTTCCGCTTGGGATCGGAAGCATAGCGCACGGGATTGTACCAGGTTTGGCCGGTCTTTTCCTGCTGTCATTACAGGTGAAGGCAGAGTCCCCCTATGCCGCGTGGCTCAAAGGCTTCGAATCGCGACTGGTGGTCGGCGCGTTACTGGAGCAGCGCGAAATTCAAGCCATAGAAAGCGACCTGCTGGTCAAACCCGAGGGACAACCCACCGACTACGATACTTGGATGCGTTCGCTGAACGTCAAACTACAGATCGGCGCCACGGTCGACACGACCGAGGAACAGGTGCTGATCTATATGCTGCGGGCCAAGCCGTCCAACAATGCTTCGCGCTATCCCGTCTACCTTGCCGAGTTGGACAAGCGCCTGCGCAGGGTCGGCGCCATCCTGGACGATGCAGAACGGTTCGTTTTCAAGAGAATTCTGCTCCCGGCACGTCCGGAATCCGCGGAGCCGGCCGATTATCCCGCGTTTCAATTGGAGTGGCAGCGCCGTTATCAAAGCCTGTCAGGCCATTTCCGCACGCTGGATGCCACGGAGCAGAAGCTGCTCGCTTATTTCAGAACAGCCCTGCCCTACCAGTCAGGCAGCGCGGCGAACCAACCCGCGGACACCGATGTGACCGAAGACCTGGACCGTTTGCTCAAGCACGGCCCGACCAAGATTTCCCGCACCGTGGCCGACGACGAGTACAGGCGTGCCAGCGCCATGCTCGACATAATGGACGCCCTGCATCGCCAGCTTGAAGAGGATGTGCGATTGACCGGCGACCCGCAGTTGAAAAGGTTGCTCAAACGCATGGAATCGCGACCGTGAATGCTGCCAAACCGCGGTTGGCAGGCGCCGCCATCCCCTATGCCGCCGTAGTTGCGGGTATGTACCTGTTGCACAGCGGCTGGGCCGCGATCCTGCTGTATCATCTCGGCATGCTGATCCTGCTCGCTTGTGACCGGCGTCGATCCTGGGCGCCGCTGCTCAAACAGGGATGGCGCCTAGGCTGGGGCCTGACAGCCATGACGCTCTGCCTGCTGAGCGGACCGATCGTCTACACGTTGTGGCCCTTGCTGGAAGTTCCGGACATCGCCTTGCGCGACAACCTTGCCTTTTTTGGCCTGCAAGGAAACTCCTGGCTGCTCTTTATCCTCTACTTCAGCACAGCGCACCCGATTCTGGAAGAAATCTACTGGCGTGGTTACCTGCGCGATGACAGCCCGGGACTGTCTCCGCTGGACCCGCTGTTTGCCGGCTATCACCTGCTGGTCCTATCCTTTTTCATCCGCGTGACCTGGTTGCCGCTCCCGCTGGCGGTCCTGACTGCGGCAGGTTGGTGCTGGCGCTACCTGAACCACAAGCTGAACGGCCTAGCAGTCCCGGCCCTTTCCCATCTGGCCGCCGACACCGCCATCATGATCGCGGTCTGGTTCCTTGGGCAGTAGAATGTGGCAGGGGAGTGGTGCATGGCGTTGTGGCAATCCCATGCCAGTATTTTCGATCAATCCGGGACCTGAATCGCTGAGCGGTATTCGGCAACGCCGCTTATACCGGTGCGCACGCGAAACAGGGCGCCCGCGCCCTTTCCCAGATTCGGCTCATCCTCGCCGCCGGCAGTGGTGATATACAAATCGCTATAGTCCTTGCCGCCAAACGTGACGCTGCTGACCTTGGTTGTCGGCAGTTCGATACGTCGCTCGATCGTGCCGTCCGGAGCGTGACGCACTACGCAAGCGCCATTCCAGCGCGCGGACCAGACATAACCTTCGGCATCCACAGTCAAACCGTCCGGCAATCCCTGACCCGCCTCTGTCGTGACAAACAGCGCGCGATCGGTCAGGTCGCCAGTGGCGCGGTTGTAGCCAAAGCGTACTATTTCGCGCAGCGCCGAATCGGTGAAATAGATCTGACGCCGGTCCGGAGTGAAACCCATTCCATTGGCGCAGCCCACACCGTCGAACAACTTGACCAATCGCCGGTCTGGATCCAAGCGGTAGAGAGCGCCGGCGGATGAATCTTTCGTCAGAAAACCGCAATAAACACGGCCTTCGGGATCAGCGATCACATCGTTGAAACGGCCATTGGCCATGGCTGGATTCTCTTCCAATAGCGGATGCGTCAGTCCCTGGGTCCAGGTCATGACCATGCCGCGTTCCATGAACAACAGCAGTTCGCCATTGGTCTGGATGGTAAAACCACCGATTACGCCATCTTCGAAAACCATTTCGTGCTTGTCGCTTTCCGGCATGTAGCGGAACAGACGGCCAGTTGGAATGTCCACCCAGTATAGGCAGCGCTGTTCCGGATGCCAGAGCGGGTTCTCGCCACATTTGCAGGCATAGTCAGCAATCATCTCAACGTGTTCTTCATGCATGGCGCTCCATCTCCTGTCGGTCAACGTATTTATTTGAATAAGGGCGTATCCCTTTAAGGTTTTACTCAATAACGGACCGCGGGGTCAATGCCGTTTTTGTTATTGACACTCCCGGAGATGAGCTATAGCATTGATGGAAGACGTTTACTGCGGAGTACTATTGGATGTTTGCTTATCCAACAGTTGATGTAAGCAATATCGGCAGCATACTTGAACTCCTTGCGTTTAGAAAAATTAAGGAACTGTATCCGCCGCCGGTGTACGACGTATTTACCGGTTTGCAGTATTTCGAGGAGGATGGACGCACCGCCGGTGAACTGGATATCGTGGTCTGGAAGCACGACGAAAACAAGGTGATGATTATTTACGAGGCTAAACTGAGTTACAACTATGCCAATGCGCGGCGCAAAGCCGAATCGCAATTAAAAAGATTTCGCTGCTTTCTCTCCGAAGGCCGCATCCATCATTTTGCTTTTACCAGCGGTCGCAACCATTCGCTCACGCCTGACCATTTTGCCCGAGTGGAAAAATACGGACTGATCGGCGGTCGTGGCGTCAAGGCTGTTGGTTGGGACGTGGAAATCGATATCGCCCGCGTCGAATTGGCAAGCTGAATGCAGATGGGATGCCATCCGACCACATACCTCGAAGCCGCGCATTTGGAACACCACGAGGAGGGCCACTTCTAAAAAAATTTCGAAGGTGGTCCCTGTTTCTTTTTTGATTTCACAACTGGATGGCTAAGACATCGCCCTCTTTAAGGGGCAGCGGATCGAACAAGATCAGCGATGATCCGCTTATTTTGGCTGCTACACTTTTGCCGTTGCACGTGGCCTGAGCCGCGACACGGCAGCCGTTCAAGCGCAATTCACGCAGCGTCAGCCAGCCGTGATGCACTTCGAGCACAATACACTCTTTATTCCGCCGAAACAGGCCCCATGCCTGTTGCGCGGACCAGAACCAGGCCTGTCCCGTACGTTTGGCATTGAACCCGAGCATACCTGCGGCGCCATCGTATTCAAATCCTGAAAGCGCGGTCAATAATGCCCAAGCTGACATGCCACGCGCATAATAGCTCCCGCATTCGTATTCGTTGTAAGGATTGCGCCGTACGCCATCGAAACGCGCGCGTACAGCTTTGACTATTTTCAGCGCTTCGTTGACCAGGCCGATATAAATCAGGTGTACGGCCACCTGGTACTCGACGCCGGTCCAGCCGGCTTCGTCAGCGTAAGCCAGCGGCCACTCAGGCCGGTCGCCCCGGGGCCAGGAACAGAGCGCTAGGGCCGCTTCGTCGGCCAGGGCCATGACGCGGCAGGTGCAAAGATGATCATCGAGGCTGTCGCGCCAGTTGTTGACCAATATTGCTTCAAGCGCTTTTTTGACATGCAACGGATCCAGCCGGCAATGCAAACCTGCGGTACGGGCCAGCCATATGCCCACCAATTGATCGGAAAGACAGCCGCGCCCGATCTGGTAGGGCGGATCGCCCGCAAGTTCTTCCGCTTCGTCGCTGGATGGCGGCCGTTCGGCATAGCGCCAGACATCGCGCCGTATCTGTTGCTCATAATACTCGCCGTTGAACAGGTGATGATCCATCCAGGCCGATGCCTTGCCAGCCAAATCGTTATATTCCGCGGCTTTGTCCTGGTCGCCGAGATAAGCGGCCATTTCGGCGCAGGCGCACAGTGCGCCGATATAGTAGCCCGATGCCAGCGGATTGGGTCCTTGCAGATTGATGTCGTAGGTGCAATGAAACACGGTTTCGGGAACGCCTTTCTTTTCCACATCCCAGTAGACCCAACTGTATTCCAGGGCTTTTTGCACCATAGGCCATTTCGCCTGCAGCCAATCGGAATCGCCGCTGATTTTCCAGAGCTGATAGACCTTTATAATTTCGCCCAGTTGACCATCCACGGCCGGCAACGGGATCTGCGTCAGCGGCGCAAAAGGCACGTTGATCCGATAGGTCATGCCGCCGGAGCCGCTGGGTGAAAAGTTATAGCGGAAACTGGCGTCGTGCATGGTCTGGGCCAACTTTGGATACAGGAAATCGTGAGCCTGGGCATAATTCCAAACATGGGTACAGGATCCCGGGCAACTGCCTTTGTGTTGAGCGCAGCCTTCATAGCCATATAAGGCACCGTCCTGCATGCGCAGGGTGGTGGGCGAACGCAACGGTGTGAGCTGGCAACTGATCGCATCCAACACATGCGGATCCACCGAACTGGCTTCCAGGTCGTTGCGGAACAGACACGTCTTCTTGAACAATCGTTTTTCATGATCGCGCAGGTAATGCATGACGTCAATGACGCTGGGGAAACGCCTGCTGTAATAGGCCGACCACGCGAAACGGCTCTGCTGGGCGGTTTCGGGCCGATACTCGCAAAACGGGAACGACCAGGCCAACCAGAAGGGCAGGACGCACTCGTCGCCAGGGGCCAGCTCCGCGTGCAGCGCCATGGCGCCGACATCCTGCACGCTTCGCCAGGCAGGATTGTATTCTTCGTGGAAGCGTCCCAGCACGCGAAACTGATCCCAGAAATGGTATAGCGGCCAACCAAACTTCTTGTCCGCATCGGGCCAGCAACACTGCCGGGACAGTTCCGGCCACGGGCTGGCAATGGCGCAGGCGCCTTGTTTGGGATCGTCGCGGGCGCGCAGTACGTTTTTGAACAAGATGCCGCGCACACCGTCTTCGTCCAGAACCATATTGTGATTGCCCCGAGCATCGGGCAGGTCTTCAATGGGATTCCGCAGACACATCATCAACGAAACCAATACCGGTTCCGGTTTGGGATTGCTGACGTAAAAGCGGAACAGGGCGCAGGGCAGTCCCGAATCGTCGGCGTCCATGGGGATCATGGGATTATAGGCGACCAGGTGCACCTTGATCGGCATGTTGGCATGGGTATAATCGATGCGGGCCAGCGGGTAGGCGGCGGAGAATTCGGTTTGGGACATGCGCGGCAGTCCGAACTGGCCGCTGTCTCCCAAGCCCATTCCAGGGAAGCGCGAACCCTTTACCGCACGTTGATGCCGGGAAAAAGGTTTGGGCGTAGGGCCTTCGAGCAGACGGCAGAATGCATTCCCGGATCCGCGGGTCATAGCCCACAGGGCAAAAAACGCGTGGGGATGAAACGTATCCTGGTTAGGTTTGTGCAGTATCTGCCATTCGGCAAGTCCACCATTGCCGGTCAGCGACACCGTGCCTGTACCGATGCCGCCGATGGGAAAAGCTATTTCCTGTAGTTCATGGTCCTTAAAGGTTCTGCATACATCAAACACTGGGCACCACCTTCTTTAACATTCATTGCAACCATTCGTGGGCCATGACCAGGAACGCGCTGGCCGTCAAGGTATAACCCGGATCGCGAAGCGGATAGCCATTGCGCGGATCGAAGTTTTCGGAAAAGGTCATGGATTGGAGGCACATATCGCAAAAGCGCCGTGCGATTTCACGCGCCTGCGCACTGAAACCGGCGCGTGCCAGACCGTCGACAATCAGCAACGTGGATGGCGCCCAAATGGGTCCGCGCCAGTAGCCGTCCGTGACGTAGAGTGGGCTGTCCGGATTCTCCGTGGCCGGGCCGTAAGGCGTTACAAAACGACCGTCCGGCATCAGTTCCCGGGCCAGGGCCTGACGTTGTTCGCGCGGCAGCCGATCGCCCAGGACAATGGGAATGAAATTGAGCAGCGAATCGCCTTCGGCATAAGCTTTGTCGCTGAAGCTTTGACGGGTCACGAATTGCTTTCCGTTCCACAACCGTTCGATCAATCGGTTGAGTAGGATATCGGCCTGCTTGCGCCAGCGTTTCTGTTCCGCTTCGTTGTCCAGGCGAGTCGCCAGGTCGGCCAGCAGGTCCATCTGCAAGACGAGGCAGGCGGCCAGGTCAGGACCGGTAACCGGATAGCCCCCGTCAAATACCGAGGCATTGTCCCAGCCCGAATCATTGCCATGATGGTATTCGGGCAGGCCATCGCTGTCATTGTCGCGATACCATTCCCACCATTCGGTCCAGCGTACCAACCGGGGATAAATGTCGCGCAACCGTTCGCCAGTGACAAGGTGGGGCTGGGCCAGCATTTTATTCAAAGCCCATCCGTGAATCGGCGGTTTGCAGAAGTTCCAACACACGTTTGCGCCTTCCACGCAGTCGGGCAGCGCGCCGAATTCATCCTGCCAGTCAAAGGGGATCATGAACTGGTCCCAGGCCAGGTCCGGTTGGCGATAGGCCAACGCCAATGCGTTGAAGCAGTGATCCCAGCTCCAGCAGCGCGTCATCCAGTTCTTGCTCATCAGCATGGTGTCGCGTTTCAGGCAACCGCCGGCGCCGACCACCGAGGACCAAGTCAGGTACATGGCCCGTTCTCCAGCTTCCGCATACATAGGCGCGAGAAGCGGCATGCGCCGGACCCAGGCCTGCCATTCCCTTTCCACGCGTTCCACGCAGCTATTGAAGGTTGAGGTCAATCCGCTGCGCCTGGGCGTGGTGATGAATTCCTCGATAGCCGCCTCAAAAGTTCCATCTTGATCCGGACTTAAATCGGCCATCAGGCACGGGAGCAATGAGTCGGTGGCGGAAGCGGCGCCAGGGGCTGGCCCATCGTATTTTGGACGGCTCTGTACGGCAATCTCGCCTTTGAGTGGAGTTACCAGATATTTGACATTGTTCGGCGGGCAATTCAGCTGCCATGAGGCGCCGCCACCCTCAAAAGCGTAGCAACCGGTCAACGGAACCGCCAGCAACCGCAATTTGACGCCCTGCCCGCGGATGCGCAGAGCATTGTGCGATGCAAAGCATAGTTCAACCAGCCCGACATCGCTTTTCAAACGGCAAAGCGATGGCGTACAGGCGACCTGATAAGGCACCTCTTCTTTAGGGGAGAGCAGACCGATCCTGAACACTTCGCGGTTAGCGCCACCGTGCATGGTGCGCAGCAGGAGCCCGGGATGCCCCCACGCCAGCGGCACAATGCTCAAACACATGGTTGATCCGTACAAACTGAACGGCGTTTGGGCAACGTCTATTTGCATGTTTTCAGCCCGCCCGTGTGCATCTGGGTTTAACGAGCGTAACGTGCTTTCAGTTGCTCTTCGGAAGGCAGGTTGTTATAGATTTCACCATTGGGACCGCGCCATTGGTTCATGCCGATTTTGGTCAGCACGACCGGCTGCATGGAACCGTCGTAATTGTTGACCATGACCGTCCTGGTGCTAGCCTGCTGTTCCAGATGCTGCAACCGGCTTTCGGACACATCTTTATTGGCGCCCGCGGCACGACCGGCCACCCCGCCGACAAGACCGCCGATAGCCGCGCCCAGAGCCGTATTATCGCCGTCGCCAACATTATTGCCAATAATACCGCCAAGCACTGCTCCGGTAGCGGCGCCACCGGCCGTGTATTTATCCTTGTTGCTGATCGTTTCACCGCAACCGGCCAATCCGATGATCAGCGCAACACTCACAAGACCCGTCAACCACCTTTTCATCATTTTCTACTCCTGTTGAAACATAACACGTTGCATGAATATGGCTACTTAAGATAATGCACCAGGACGGCCCCTATGTCAAGTGCCGGGTGGCGCGTGCGAACTCGTCGCAGCACCTAACACGCAACACCCAACCCGACACCACTTACAGGGCGCCGCTGAATAGATTTTTTAGCAGCAAAACCAAACCCAAGACCAGCTTCATCATGTTTTCGAAAATATGGAACGTGTGGAGCAGGATAATAGCGCCGATCAGCATAAAAGGCGCACCGCCGCAAATCCGTTCCCAGATAAGCCGGTTTTTTTCCGGAACCATGTAATCTACGATGCGGCTGCCGTCCAGCGGCGGGATGGGCAACAGGTTAAACACAGCCAACAGGATGTTGATCAGTGAAAGCATCAGCAACAGCCGAGTCAAGGCATCATGCAGACGACTGTCTGGGGGCGCATAGGCTAACCAAGCAGCCAGCAGAACAATGCTGACCGCACCCAAGCAGACGTTGGCCAGCGGACCGGCCGCCGCGGTGATCATCATGCCCTTGCGCATGTCAATATCGCGACGAAAGCGAACCGGGTTGACCGGTACGGGTTTAGCCCAGCCAAAAGGCACGCCGAGCAAGGGCAGCAACAGGGTGCCAAACGGATCGATGTGCACCAGCGGATTCAGCGACATCCGTCCCAGGCGCGCAGCCGTGTCATCACCCAGTTTATACGCGCTAAACGCATGGGCCCATTCGTGCACGGTCAACGACAGCCAGAGCGGCACAAGAAACATCACCTTTGTCAACAGCCAGTCTTCAGACATGATCGCTTACTCCATTTTTTCACCATTCAAGCCATATCAGGCAGTTTGTCGGACCACGGATCAGGCGTCAGCGAGTCGCGGGTTACGACGTCCGTGCCCTCCAAGGCGGTCATTTTAAGAATATTCTTTTTGGACAGAATCAACTCGCGCAGTTCCTCCTGCTCGCGCACCTTGATATAAGCGTCGTTGGCCCACAGCACAGAGCCCTGTACGGTTTCTCCATTTTCCAGATCGACGCGCACCCGGACATTGCCCATTGGTTCGGCCAATTGGGTGGCTGAATCGATCAGCAGCGCATCCAATGCATTAAAAAAAAGGGAACGGTTACGGATAGCTTCAAACGTCTGGACCAGGTCTGCTTCGCACAGCAACGGCTTTTGATCGGCATCGCTGTGATGAGCCCGGCGGATGGCCAGCAACATAGCTTCGTTGAGCAGGTTTTCCAGTTGGGCGCCGTTCAATCCATTGGTCCGGTCAGCCCAGGCCGTCAGGTCAAGGCCCTGCTCCAAGGCCTTATTTTCGGCGTGGATCCGCAGAACCTGCAACCGGGCCTCGCAATCGAGTTCCGGCATGCGGATTCGGCGGTCGAACCGGCCCGGCCGCAACAGGGCTTTATCCAAAATATCGGCGCGGTTGGTCGCGGCCAAGACCACCAGCCGGTCGTCACGGT
>CAZOLK010000155.1:0-2221 GCA_964580325.1 uncultured Verrucomicrobiota bacterium
GGTCCGTGGGCCTGGACGCACTCATCGCGGCGATCCGCACCCTGGGCCGGATCGGCGATGTCCAGGCCGTGCCAGCACTGCTCGAAATGCTGGTCAGCGACACGCTGCCGTCTAAGCGCACCTACCAGATCAGCGGTCGCGACGAGCGTTGGCCGGTATGTGAAGACGCGCTCTGGCAGATCGAACTGACTGCGGTCGAAACCCTGGCCCTGCTGGGACGCCCCCAGATGGCGATTCTCAAGAAATACCTCTGGGACCCGCGTCCCTATGTGCGCCGCTACGCTATGAAAATAAAGAACGCCCATATCGTCAAAGAAGAAGACAACCTTACATAAGGCGGATTGAGGAATGCTGATTTATTTTTATCTTGTACAAGCGCAGTGTTTTTACTAAAGGTTGCTTTTGGATGAGAGAAAGGATTTAAAGCATGCAGGATTTGGAATTCAGCGATATTCTGCGGATTTTACCGCACCGTTACCCCATGCTGATGGTGGATCGGATCGTCGAGTGCGATTTTGAGAAGACCATTGTGGGGATAAAAAACTTGACCATCAATGAGCCGTTTTTTCAGGGGCATTTCCCGGACAACCCCATTATGCCCGGCGTGTTGCAGCTCGAGGCTATGGCCCAGGTGGGCGGGGTTTTGCTCAATACCTTGACCAAGGAGGACGGACGGGTCGCCTATTTCACTGCGGTCAACAACTGCAAGTTCCGTCGTCTGGTGGTGCCTGGCGATCAACTGCGCATCGAAATCGAGTTACTCAAGCTGCGGCTCGGTATGGCCAAAGTTCATGGCATCACCCGTGTGGAAGGCGAAGTGGCTTCCGAGGCGGACCTGATGTTCGGCGCCGGCCGCAAATAGCGTTGATCAACCTTTTTTATGGATAGATGATTTAACTATGTCCAAAATACACCCCTCTGCTGTTATCGATTCTGGCGCCGAAATCGGCGAAGATGTCGAAATCGGACCTTTTTGCGTGGTTACGGGTCATGTGCGCATCGATCGCGGAACCAGGCTCATCTCCCACGTCCACATCGACGGCCATACATCGCTGGGCCAAGGCTGCATGGTCTATCCGTTCGCCTGCCTGGGCACACGCACCCAGGACCTCAAATTCAAAGGGGGTAATCCGCGGGTCGAGATTGGCGAGGGCACGGTGATCCGCGAGTATGTCACGGTCAGCGCCGCCACCAACGATGGCGATGTGACGCGTGTGGGCGATCACTGCCTGCTCATGGCCTGCGCTCATGTGGCCCATGACTGCACGGTGGGCAACGAGGTGATCATGGCCAATTGCGGCACCCTGGCCGGGCATGTCGTGATCGAGGACCAGGTGATCTTGGGCGGACTCAGCGCGGTGCACCAATTTGTCCAATTAGGCCGGTTGTGCATCATCGGCGGCTGTTCCAAGGTGACCCAGGACGTGCCGCCGTTCATGATGGCCGACGGCCATCCGCTGGCCGTGCGCGGGGTCAACAGCGTAGGGCTCAAACGGCACGGCATCGAAGGCGAGTCCGCTATAATCATCAAAAATATGTATAAGATCCTTTACCGCCAGCAATTGACCACCAAGAACGCTGTGGCCAAAATCGAGGAGACCCTGAAACCGCTGCCGGAAGTCAAGCACATGCTGGAGTTTATCGGCCGATCCGAACGCGGGATCACCAAGAAGTAGGGAGGCGTCGTTGCTGAATACTGGATACGTCATGTTCGATACAGTCGGTTTGAGGCGAAACTTCGCGATCTTGTGCACGGTCTTGCTCGCGGGCATGCCCGCTTTCCGCGTTGCGCTGGCTCAGCAGACCGGCGGCTATGTGGAGTTGCAGGGCCAGAACCTCGAGATCCGCCTAGTGCTCGAGGAGATCGGCAATAAAACCGGCAAGAGTTTTGTGATCCATAATGGGTTGGAAGGCAAAATATCCATCATACCCCAGTTCAGGATTCCGCGCGAAGAGGTGCTTCCCCTGATTCTGGCCATTCTCGAGTCGCGCGGCTACACGATCCTGGAAAAGGGCTCGGTCATCCATGTGCTGTCTGACAAGAACAGTGTTGGCATGGACACGCCTGTGGTCATTGGCACGCAACCGCCGAAGTACAAAGGCATGATCACGAAAGTGATCAAGATCGAGCACATCAGCGCCATCGAATTGCAGCGCGTACTGCTGCCGCTGGTGCGCGGCGGCAAGGAGGGCGCCCTGATCGCCGTGGGTTCCACCAACC
>CAZOLK010000155.1:2231-8078 GCA_964580325.1 uncultured Verrucomicrobiota bacterium
GATTCTCACCGATACTGCGAGCCGTATCGCCCGCCTCGATCAGATCGTCCGCGAACTGGATCGGCCTGGCCAGGCCAAGGTTATCGAAGTGGTGCGGCTCCAGCATGCTGGAGCCGAGGACGTGAGCCGCCAGCTTTCCGCAGCCGCGGCTGGCGCGGAAAAGGCGGGCCGCAGCGTGGTGCGTCACATGAAACAGGTGGCCGGCGGTGGCGTGGATATGCCCGGCGACGCCATGATCATTCCCGCGCCCCACGCCAACAGCATTTTGCTGGTCGGCGCCCAGGTCCAGTTGGCCGAGTTGAAGCGCATCATCGCTTTGCTCGATGTGGAGAGTCCCACCGGTTCGGGACGCTTGAACGCGATCTTCCTTAAATATATGGACGCCGCAGAAGCCGCCAAATCGCTCAGCGCACTGCTGGCCAAGAGCGAAACCAAGGATAAGGACCAGCCGTCGCACAGCGGGATCGCCATTGAGCCAGACATTGTCAACAACGCCCTGCTGATCGAATCCTCGCCGCGCGATTTTCTCTGGGTCAAGGATCTGATCGACAAGCTGGACAAGATGCCGCAGCAGGTCATGATCGAGGTTTTGCTGGTGGAAGTTGGCGTGACCGATAAACTCGACCTGGGCGTGGAGTGGGCGGCCATGGAACAGCCGACCGCAGACAGGACGCGCATTGTAGGCCGTACGCGCCTGAACGAAACGGATGTGCTCATGGACGCTATCACCAAAGGCATTTTTCCCCAGGGCCTGGCGGTCGGCCTTTCCACGGACGTGACCGATGACGGAACGCCCGTAGTGCCTTTTTTCCTGCATGCCCTGGGTCAGGATACCGACGTCAAAATCCTGTCCAAGGTCCCGCTGTGGGCCCAGAACAACAAGCCGGCCGACATCAGCGTGGTGGAAAACATCCCGATCCTGAAATCCACCATCGAAGGTGGCTCCGGTACAGCGCGCGACGTGATCCAGAATATCGAGCGCATTGATGTGGGCATCAAGCTCAACCTGACTCCGCATGTCAATCCCGACAACGAGGTGACCATCGAATTGAATCCCAGCATCGAAGCGATCATCGACGAGGGGCCGGCCGATCAGCCGTTCACGCCCACCATTTCCAAGCGCGAAGTAAAAACCACGGTGACCGTGCCGGACAAGGCCACCATCGTCATCAGCGGGTTGATCCGCGAAGACGTGGTCAGCCAGGTGTCCAAGATCCCGTTGTTGGGCGATATCCCGCTGATCGGCCGCCTGTTCCGGCGCAATTCGGACCGCAAACAGCGTACCAACCTGTTGATTTTCGTTACGCCCAATATCGTCACCGATATGCGCGAAGCCATGCGCATGAAAGCAGCGTGGGAGAACAACACCGGCTTGAATGCCACCAATGCCGTGCCCCGGCAGGAACGATGAGGTGTTGCCATGCTGCTGGGCGAAATCCTGATTGAGGCAGGCGCCGTTTGTGAAGAGGATGTTGAAGCCGCGCTGGCACAACAGCGCATGGAAGGCAACGTGCGGCGCTTGGGCGACATCCTCATCCAGACCGGACAGATCAAGGAGCTGGCTCTGCTGCGTGCGCTGAGCGTACAATACCATCTCGATCTGGTCGAAGAACCGCCGGCTTACTGGCTGGATCCGGCCCTGGTCGAGGAGTTGCCCGTTGAATGGGCCCGTGCCCACACCATGCTGCCTGTTCGCAGCGAAAACGAGATCCTGGCGCTGACCGCCGATCCGCCGGCTTCTAACGAGATGGATTATCTCTACCTGGTGCTCAAAAAGGACCTGACGCCCATATGCTGCCCGACCGATGCCATCCGGCAGGCTATCGAAGCCTGCTATTTCAGCCGGTCCGGGGCTTCCGAACAACTCATTCGCACCATGGACAAGGACGACGGCACGACGGTTATTGCTTCCAACCAGACGGCAGCCAACGATTTGCTCATTACCCAGGACGCGCCGCTGGTGCAACTGGTCAACTCCATCCTGCTCGATGCGGTCAAAGCCGAGGCTTCGGACATCCACATTGAGCCGTATGAAGACCGGCTCCAGGTACGCTACCGGCTGGATGGCAGGCTCTATGCCCAGACTTCGCCGCCCAAGCGCTACGAAGCCGAATTCGTGTCCCGGCTCAAGTATATGGCCAGGCTGAACATGGCCGAAAAGCGCATGCCTCAAGACGGCATGGCCCGGGTCAGGGTAGGGGAGCGTGAAATCGACATCCGCGTATCGACCATGCCCGTAGCCGAAGGCGAGCGCGTTGTGCTGCGCCTGCTGAACAAGCAATCGGCGCTCATGCCGCTGAGCGACCTGGGCATGTCGGCTGCTTTACTGGATCAATTCCGCCTGGTATTGAACGAGCCGCAGGGCATTGTGCTGGTGACCGGCCCGACCGGCAGCGGCAAAACCACCACGCTCTACGCGGCCCTACAGGAGCTGGATACGCGCCATATCAATGTCATGACCATCGAGGACCCGATCGAGTACCAGCTGTCGCACATCAGCCAGATCCAAGTCAAACCGGATATCGAGCTGACCTTTGCGCACGGATTGCGCCATATCCTGCGCCAGGACCCGGACGTGATCCTGGTGGGTGAAACGCGTGACCTGGAGACCGCTGAGATCGCGGTGCGCGCATCGTTGACCGGGCACCTGGTCTTTTCCACGCTGCACACCAACGACGCGCCCAGCGCCCTGGTGCGCATGGCTGACATGGGCATCGCGTCTTATCTGCTCTGCGCGGCGCTCAAGGCGGTTATGGCCCAGCGGCTCGTGCGCGTGCTGTGCCCCCATTGCCGCCAACCCGCTTTATTCGCGCCCGGTTCCGGATCCGTTACTGGCCGCGACCTGACCGGCGGCCAACACTGGTGCGCCAATGGTTGCGACCAGTGTCTCGACGGTTTCCGTGGCCGCACCGGCATCTACGAACTCATGCTGGTGACATCCGAATTGCAGGAAACGATCCGCCAGGGCGTACACCTCGATGCCCTGCGCAACGGTGTTGCGGCTGAACTGACGCTAGCCCGCGACGGCATCGATAAAGTGCTGGCCGGCGTGACCAGCTTTGCCGAAGTCGAACGAATCCTGGGACGCCTTGCTCTGCGTGCGTCATGAAAACCTTTGAATACAAGGGATTTGACCGGCAAGGGAAAACGCGCAAGGGTTTGATCGAGGCCCTTGATCCCAAAGAGGCGCGTGAAAAACTGGTCGTGCGTGGAATCCTGCCGGAGAACGTGCGCGAAAGTGGTCAGGATCCCTCGGCCCATCCTCTGTTCCGGCGTCCCTTCAGCACGGCGTTTAAAGCGGTTTTTTACCGCGAACTGGCCGCGCTCTGTCAGGCAGGCTTGACATTGACCCGTTCGCTGGATCTGCTCATCGAATCGCCCGAGATCACCGTGGAGCGTTCCCTGCTGGCTGCTGTCCGCGACCGGATCAAACAGGGTAAAGACCTGGCCGAAGCGCTGAGCATCTGTTGTCCGCGCGTCACCACGTTTGAAACGTCTGCTTTGCAGGCTGGCCAACATTCGGGCAAACTGGGTCTGGTCTGCGATCAACTGGCCGACTACTACGAATTGCAGGGCCGCATGCAGGAGAGCATTTGCACGGCGCTGGTCTACCCGACGTTGGTCGTGATCCTCTCCTTTTTTGTGGTGACCGGCATGCTCGGGTTCATGCTGACCACCTTCAACAGCTTGTTGCGCGAAATGGAAATCGCGACGCCGGCGATCACCAGGTTGGTTCTCTTTGGCGCGCGATGGGGGCTGGCGGCGCTGCCCATGGTCTTGCTGCTGCTGGCGCTGGGCTGGCGCTGGACCATGCAGCGCAGGCGTCACGAGGAAACCGCACGCGAGAATCAGGACCGCTTGCTGTTTCGCCTGCCCGTGATTGGAAAGATCTACCTGCTGCTGGTCAACTTGCGCTACGCCGGAACCTGGCGCTTGCTGATCCAGGGCGGCGTCGATCTGGTGGAAGGCATGGTCATGGCTGGGCGCGCCACGGGCAACCGCTGGATCGAGAACCAGGTCCTGGCACAGGTCGAGGAGATCAAGCGCGGCGGCACGTTTGCAGGCGCGTTGCGCGCCATCCCGCCGCTGGCCTATTACTTGCCGGGCTGGGTCGAAGCCGGCGACGAAAGCAACAATATTGGCGGATTGCTGGAAAACGCTATTGCCCGTCTCGAATTTCAGTGGAAACAATCGCTGGAACGCGCACTGCGCATTTTGGAACCAATGATCCTGGTGGTGGTCGGTCTGTTCGTATTCCTGATAGCGCTGGCCATCCTCCAGCCAATCATGGCGCTGAACCGAAGTCTGGCGCAATAGGTCATTGCTCACTGGTCACTGCTCGCTGGTCACTGCACACTGGTTGGTCGAAAAATCAGCAATCCGCAATCAAAAAAGCGGACCCCGCTCACTGTTGGGCAACAGCGGGTGGGCCTTGGATCGGGCATTGGAGGTTTACTTATCCGCCCTTGGAGGGGGCGAAATTCTTGATCAGTGTGTCTACATATTTGACATAATTTGCAGCGCCGCTGGACCGGTAACCGGTCTGCGCGATCACCTCATTGTCATGGGTTACAAGCATGACCGTCGGAAACCCGCCGACATTGAACAGAGACGCAAGCTTTTCGTTGTTTTCCTTGTCCTTCGGGTCCAGCTCTTTGTTCATCGGGAAGTCGATCAGCATCAGGATTAGCTTTTCGGCGGCGAATTTCTTGAATTCCTGCTGCGAAAAGACTTCCTCATCCAGACGAATGCACCAATGACACCAGTCAGAGCCAGAAAAATTGATCATCATGACTTTGTTTTCCGCTTTGGCCTTTTTCAAAGCCGAATCGTAATCGGTCAGCCACCCGTCGGCATAGGTTTGTACGCTTGCCACCACCGCTAGTGCGACTGCCAGAAAGAATAAGTAACGCTTTTTCATCTCGTTTTTTCCTTTTCGTTAGCATTCGCATTCAAATATCTTCGATATTTCACATACATCGAAAAATTAGTCATTGCAAAAATCCGAAATATTCCAATATTCCTGCGTTTTTGCGACTTGCTGGGCTGGGCAACTTGACTCCACAAAATGTCATGTTATTTTCCCGTGAATCCTTGGCTTTTTTTACTATGTGCTACTCACTGGGAGCGTCATTGACAATGTCGTCGACCACATAGGTGCCGGCGATATAGTCGCCGATCCGGCGGCGTGTGCGTTGCGAGATCAGCACCAATATCAATCCAGCAATATATCCCGCGGGAAGGATATCGACCAACCGGAACGCGGTGCGCAGGAAAGCGCGGGCAATGCCCGGCGGATTGCCGCGGGCGTTGATCACTTTCATGCTGAGCGCCATTTTACCGAATGTTCGACCGAATAATCCTTCCATCACCAGGTAATAGCCAAGCCACAACCCCAGCACCACGGGCAGGTATTTCAGGTATTCGTAGGGATCGTTCATCACGTCATTATAAAATTTAGGGATGTTGGTCATGCGGAAGACCAGCTCGATCAGAGGTTTGATGACTTTTCTGCCGCCCATCAGGTAGATGAGGACCGCCGCAATGAGAAAATCGTCAATCAAAGTGGCCAGAAAACGCGAGCCAATGCCGCGAAAGTGCAGATTTTCGAGCGTTCCAATATTGAATTTCTTTTTCCCTGCTGTGATCGGCACATATTCTTCAGTAGCCGGTTGCGCGCTGTCAGCGGATGGTCCGGATGCTGCCGGGGATGGGGTTGCGGGGCGGACGATCCTGTCCGTGCCCATGGACGTGCCGCAATGGTTGCAAAAACGGACATTGAGCATTACGGTCTGACCGCACTTGGGACAGGCTTTTCCCTGCAGCGTACCGCATTGGGGGCACTTG
>CAZOLK010000155.1:8088-12547 GCA_964580325.1 uncultured Verrucomicrobiota bacterium
TGTCATCGTTTTCCCACAGCTTCATTCCGCATTTAGGGCATCGCATGAGTTATCTCCAAAAAACATGAATGGCGTTAATCTGCAAAAGATACGCTGTAACAGGCGATGGGTCAAGCGCGAGTCGGAATCCGCGTTGGGCTTGGCATCAATTGTCAGATGATCTCAACCTCGATCTCTTCGGTGGGGTCAATGGGCATTTCTTCCTCTTCCAGCATCTCTGCGTCTTCTATGCGCTGGTAACTGGGTAGATGGCGGTAATAGACCATCAGGGTCAGGGCGGCCAGGGTGGTGTTGTAGACGCGGCCGTTGAGTTTTTCGCCTTCCAGGCTTTTATCGGGAATGTTGAAATGATCCGGCGCATCCCAGTAACCGCTGTTGTGCTGGTTTTTCACGAATTCCGGCGCAAAAAGGTTGTTCCACTTTTTCCAGATCTTTTTGCCGGCATGAAATTTGGCCTGGGTAATGTAGTACCAGGTATAGGTTCGGCAACTGTGCAAGCCCTGGCCCCAGCCTTTTTCCCATGTGCATTCCGCGTTGGCCAATGCCGCCAGCCCCTGCTTGGCGCAGGAATCGCGGCCGAGACCAAGCAACTGCAGGCAGAGTACGCCCACGCCGGTCATGGATTCGCGGCCCTGGTCCGGGTTTTCGGGCCATTTCTCGTCTTTCCGGGTTTTGCTGTAGCCGAACAAGCCGCTGTCGAGCTGGAACGCACGAGCGTTTTCAATGGCCAGGGCCATACTGCGCGTAAGGGAAATCTCAGGGTCTTCTGGTGTGAAGCCGGCCAGTTTCGCGGCTTTGAGCGCTTGCATATGCCAACCGCTGACCGAAAAATCGATGCGTTCGTCGTTTTTATAGCCGTAATTCCAACCGCCTTGTTCGCCCTGGCCGTGGATCATGCAGACAACCGCTTTGTCCATAGCTTGCCTCAGCGCGGGGATTTTGGTCAGTGCATACGCCTCGCATAGTGCATAGGTGGCAATGCCGTGGGCATAGCCTTTGGAACCGAATGAGCCGTCAGGCTGTTGCCGGGCCACGAGATGTTTGATGGCTTTTTCCACGGTTGCGCCGTATTGCTCC
This sequence comes from uncultured Verrucomicrobiota bacterium, assembly GCA_964580325.1. GTDB lineage: Bacteria > Verrucomicrobiota > Kiritimatiellia > CAYTQP01 > CAZOLK01 > CAZOLK01. The sequence goes on from CAZOLK010000155.1 coordinate 9,166, forward strand.
GAGACCGGTGTTTCGCCATGCGCCAGGTAGGTCAGCAAACTGAGGCCGGTTATGCCCACGACGTGTTTGGCCCCACCCGCGCCCCAGGAACCGTCGTCGTTCTGGTGGTCCGCCAGCCAGCGTAGGGCTTTCTTCACCGCTGTTTCGGTCTGGCTGCCATATCCTCCGCCGTACTTGCCCAGCATGGCGTGACGCCCATTGGACGTGCGACCGGCGTAAAGGCCTTTGAGCACCAAAGGGCTGGAAAAGTCGGCGTCAATGGTCAGGGCATCGAAGTCGAGATCGGCTAAAGGTGCGTCCACGCTCTTCGGATCGGGTGGTGCCTCATCCATCACGGGTTCGGGTGCTTCCAGTTCTTCAAACATGTCTTCTTCCTCGGTCAGCTCCTCCACCTCTTCCTGAAATTCCTCCAGCTCCACTATTTCGAGTTCAACCAGCTCCAGTTCGATGTCCGCAACCTGTTCCTGAATGGAAACCACCAGGAAATGGAACAGGAAGATGACCAGCAGTACATGGACCAGAACCGAGCCGAGGGCCCCGACATAGCGGTCTTTAAACGTAAGTCGGGACCAATGTTCGGCCGAAGCCAGCTTGGGGCGCAATTGATCCAGTGAAAACGAATCGCCGAAACGCCGGGTCAAACGGTTTTCAACAGCGCGTTCGGCAACGATTTCGTTGAAATAGGTGAAAATTAGGTTTTCGGTGCGGGCCATGCGGGTGAAAAGGCGGGCAACCTGCGGATCATCCACCAGCAGCCGGCGCAGTTCATCCGCCTCGTCCGGCGTAATGATTTCGTCCAGATACCTGTTAATCAATAGTTCGGCGTGTGCCATCCTGGTCATCCATCGCTCTTTCTAGACCGCGATCTTCTTTTCAATGCATTTGCGCAAACTGTCCCTGATACGCGTGAGTGTTTTGTGTACCGCGTTTAGGCTTTTGGCAATCACATCCGCGATTTCGTTGAGCTGCATAGCGTTTTCATAACGCATTTTCAACAATGATCGCGATTTTTCGGGCAACATCTCCAGACAGGTGCGCAAAGCTTCCTGCTCATCGGTGATATCCTGCGCTTCCTCCTGGTCAAACGCGATGACCACGGCTTCGATGACCTCAGGCGAAAGCGGCAGGGGTGTTTTCCGGTTTTTATCGAAATATTGCATAATCTTTTTGGATGCAATGCCCCGCGCCCAGGCGCCGAACGAACGCGAACGGTCGAACTGGTCGAATTTGCGCCACAGAATCAAGGCCACGTCCTGAAAAATATCATCGCATACATACCTGTCCCGCACCAACGACGAGATAAATGCTTTCACATCGTTCTGATGCTGCAATAAAAGCTTCAAAAAATCGTTTTGCTCATTCATTTTTGCTATGCAATATTTTACCACCCAAGTGGTTAACAACCAATCCGTATTGGCGAAAATTCTATCCGCACATCGCATCTACCTTCTTCTTCCATAAAAGGGTGAGAATTGGCCTGAAAAAATAAAAAAAGATTTCCATTCACCGTCTTTTATCGAGCATTCGGCATCGATCCCTTGAGATGTCTCGGAATCCGCGTATATTACCGCACACGAAGAAGAAATAAAAAAGGTTTGTATTATGGCCTATTTTGATTGGGATGATAAACCGTCAATACATCTTTCCCACACACGAAGATAGATCTTTCCACTTGGCAATAATCTGAACGGTTGCCAACTCAGGAGGCTGACCCTCACGCTCCAAAATCCATATAAGTTGCTCAATCCTGCAGAAGAGCACTTCACCAGAGTATTCGTCGGGCTCTAGTGCCTCTTCACAGTTAAAGGTTTCGGCGATCACACCGACTATTCTGTACTCTTCTTCGCTCAGATAATCGATCACGGAATCGTTCTCAAAATTCCCTGATCCCCAAGTTCCCATAAGTTTCTCCTATGATACTTCTTGGGTCTTCCGGCAAATAAATGGGAGCAGCTAAGAAAAAAAAGCGGGACATACCGGCACATCGCCTTATTCTGCGCCATGTTGACACTTTCAAGCCTGGTCGCTTCAGGATGTGCGATCCTGAACCTGAATAAAACACTCTGATCATGAGCCGCAAAGCATCAGGTTAAGAGTGTGAGAGATACCATTTATTCATATGACAAGATACTGGCGACTCTTGCGAAATGGCCGATATACCCAAACAAGATGACAATAGTGGACGATGATGAAACTGAATATTACTTTGCTGTTGGACTAATCGAGAATGAATAGTATGAGATCGGACAGGTAGCGAGAAGACAGCAATATGACTGAATTCGAACAAATAGCTGGAGCTTACAAAAAATGGCGCGCCTTTTTTGAAGCTCAGCACAACGTTCGGCAGCAGAAATCACATAACACACAGGAGGAAACAGATGCATCGCAGTGTCAACGCAGCAGTCGTGGGGATCGCCATCGCTGGCGGGGCTTTGGCCCAGGAGATCGAGATTCAGAGTTTCCATTCCACAGGAGAACTTACATGGAGCAATTCGGCATCAGGAGCTTGGCGCTACCGGGTGGAATGGGCACCTACTCTCGGCGGCCCGTGGACCAATACGTGGGACGATCTCGGGAACATCGTTACGGGAGCCACGCCTTGTACTGTGCAGGTGCCGATGTGCTACCGGGTAATCGGCTCACCTGTTGGACTGCCGACCAACGCACTCGTCGCGTTCTATCCGTTTAATGGGAGCGCCAACGACGCAAGTGGAAAGGGGCACCATGGAGTCGTCCATGGTGCGACCTCCACCCAGAACCGATTCGGAGATGCGAACTCTGCATACCAGTTCGACGGCGTGGATGACTACATCGATTGCGGGGATCCGGCGAACGGTGACTTTGATTTCGGTGAGAACGAGGACTTGAGCGTGTCGTGCTGGATCAAAACCACCATGACGCCGAGTTGGTACCCATTCATCTACGCAAAGGACTGGCACGTCCCGGGGAGCAACAATGGACGCATAGGCTATGAGCTTCTACTGGGTAACGATGCTACTGCTGTATTCGAGATTTGGGTCGCTGGGGTGGCCGACAGTCCACGGACTACCTTCACGATTAACGACGGAGCGTGGCATCACATCGTTACAGTGCGCGATGGAAATCAAGGCATTCTGTACGTCGACGGGTCAGTTGTTTCGACCCAAACATGCACGACGGCGAGTTTGGCTACCAGCACACCCCTCTACAGCGGAAAACACGATGTGAATCCAACCTTCGATGAGTTCCTTGGGGCATCGATGATTTCCGAATCTACAGAAGAGCCCTTTCGCCCGATGAAGTGACCCTACTTCACCGGGTAGAAGAGTAGACAAGCAAAGCCGATCAGGATAGGACTCCCCATCGCTGAGGAGCCCTCCCACACCACAGAGCATACGGATCG
>CAZOLK010000156.1:0-12479 GCA_964580325.1 uncultured Verrucomicrobiota bacterium
CTGGACTACAAACGCAATCCGACATCTATATCTCCACGGCAGTTTCGTTGTGAACCGCGAGCACGAGATGGCGGATGGCAACGAAGACGAAGCGACCTTGGTCATGCCATGCTTGCCGCCGGAGCTTCCCGCACTTACTCAACGGCGTTAGAAGATAGTTCGCGCAAGAGAATGCCTGCTTCGCTGAACAGTCGCCAGGTCTGTTCCTGAAAGTGGTAGGTGTGTTCAAAGACCACTTCAACAATGCCGGCATTGATAATCATCTTGGTACATAACAGGCATGGGCTGTGTGTGCAGTAGATCATGCCGCTGCACACGGCTATACCATGGTAAGCGGCCTGAACAATGGCGTTTTCCTCAGCGTGGGCACAAATGCATTCGCCCAGGTTTTGGCCTGAGGGCGCGTCGCTGGCGCAACGGACGCAACCCCCTTCGCAACAGTTTTTGATGCCACGCGGCGTGCCGTTGTAACCGGTCGAAATGATGCGCCGGTCCTTGACGATCAGGGCCGCGGTTTTGCGACGGCAACAGTTGCTCCGCGTGGCTACCACGTTGGCAATACTCATGAAATAGGTATCCCAGTCTGGACGCTCGTCACGTTGTGTGTTATTCATCCGGATTCCCCGCTTGCCGCGGTTGCGTTGCGCGGCGGATAGCAATGCATCAACGCGGGCACCAGTTCCTGGATCGAACGGACGCTTGCGCGCAACTTCTCGGCGCCCAGCCCCAGCGCAACCAGGGGCACGGGATTCACCGTGTGAACACGCGTGCGGTTATCCTCGATATTGCCGTGGTCGCTGCTCAACAGAAAGAGCCGGTCCGGCGTGTCCGCAAACGTACGCGCCACGCCAACGAAACTATCCAGATCGATCAGCACCTGACGCAACTCATTTTCCAGGCCGCGATGGCCAACGAGATCGGTCTGAAAATACTCGAACAGGGTGAAATCGAAGCCGGCGGCGATATTCAGCAAGTGCCGACCGGCCTGTGCGGGCGTAATCAACGGCCCGTGGTAACCGCGCGCACGCAACCGGGCGCGGGTCAGGTCCTGGTAAACCGCCTCGTCGCGCAGCAGGCAATCGCTCTTGCGCACATCGCCGAATGCTTTGAGGGTAGCCACCGTGGTCACGGACTGGGTTTTACGGATCTGGTCGATGTCCTGCATCCAGTAAGCGTTGGCGAAAGTACAGGAATAACCGCGTCGCAGCAGTTGATCGAACAGGTTATTTTCGCGTATGATCCGGCGCAGTTCCGGGCCGGGAAACGCTTCCTGGTGACGTCCCAGCATCTGTGGCGCATTGACACCGGTCAGCAGCGCGGTCTGGCCGGTGGCGCTCTGCGGCAACCCCGGCACACCCAGGCAGGCGTCGATCGGGACCGTCGATTCGCGCAGCAGCGCGGTCAGGTGAGGGGTATCCCCGCGCATTAGCGGATTGACATCCGGATCGTCCGGACCCATACCCAGGCCATCGATGAAAAGCATCAGTGTTTGCATGTTTTTTCCTGAAAATTTTGCTTTTTTATGCTATCTCACCCACTACAATCAATCTTTTTCAGAGGTAAAAAACATGGCAATTGACAGAGAAGCCCTGAAAGCCGTGATTTTCGATTACGGCAATACATTGATTGAATTCAGCCGACCCCAAGTCGAGGAAATGGACCTGTGCCTGGTCAACGTGCTGGAAAAGCACTTTGGTCCGGTTGACGTGGACAAGCTGCATGCCATCCGCGACCGCGACCGGTTGGCGCCCTATCAGGGCGACCCGCCCGAATACCGCGAAAACAACCTGGCCGACATATCAGCCAGCATGATTCGCGAATTGTACGTTTGCGAACCGAGCCGTACCGCGCTCAACGACGTGCTGCGCACCCGGTTCGAGGCGTTCATGACCTGTGTGCGGGCGCCTGATTATGTTGACGATGTCCTGGCCATGCTGCAGAAGCGCTACCGCCTGGCGCTGATCTCCAATTATCCTGATGGCTTTGCCCTGCGCGAAAGCCTGAAAAGGACCGGCATTGGCAGTTATATGGAATCCGTGGTGGTTTCCGCTGACGTCGGCTTTGTCAAACCCCATGAATTGCCTTTCCAGGTCGCCCTGCGCGAAATAGACCTGCAACCGGCCGATGCCGTTTATATTGGCGACAACTGGCTGGCCGACATCCAGGGCGCCAAAGGCATGGGCATGCAGGCCATATACACGCGCCAGTGGATCAACCCGGAAGGATTCAAACCCCGGCTGTCCGATCATCAACCGGATGAAATAATCGATCATTTGCAGGAATTGCTGGAAATCCTCATCTAATGAACGTCATTCTTCTGGGTCCGTGCTGGGATCGCCGGCTTCAAAACGGTTCAGTTGGCGTTGGAAATAGGGAATTTCCGGTTCGAGCTGGATGCACGTGCGCATGTGTTTGATGGCTACTTCGGTTTTGCCGAGTTGGAATAGCACTTCGGCCAGGGTATCGATGTAGGCGGCATTGTGTGGATCCAGTTCAACAGCCTGTTGCGCATGTTCGCGCCCCTTGTCCAGGCTGCGTCGGCAACGGGCGGTGAGCCAGGCCAGATCATTGTGATAGGTGGCGATTTTCGGAAAATAGTCGCAGGTCTGTTCCTTGGTGGTCAGCATGGCGCTGAACAACTTATCCGCATCGGCTTTTCGGCCGCGCTTTTCCAGTTCCGGGCATAACCAGATGGCCACCTGGATATCGCCCGGCAGAGCGCGCAGGCACATATCGGCATAATGCAGGGCCTGGTCGATAGCGCCCTGTTTCAAGGCGTGATGGGCGCGATGCCAGGCAATGCGCCAACTGAACACGAGGTAGCCGTCCGGTTTGAGCAGGCCGGCGTTGCGCTCCAGCAGTTGCAGGCGCCGGAGTTCCTGGAAAAAGGCGGAGCGTTCGTGATCTTCATGGTCGTAAAGCACCTGACCGGCTTTGACCTGGAGCGCTTCGCCCAGGTACCAGGAGTCGAAATCCGCAGTGAGAAAGAGCAGGTCCCATTGCTTCTTCGCTGCCTCGTCCAAACCGCGCCGGGCCAATTCTTGGGCGAGTTGATAGCGTTCTTTCTCGTCGCCCAGCGGCATGAGAACGGCCTGTTTCATCAGCAATGCGCCCTCCTTTTCCTGGCCCGCGTGAAACAGCAACCAGCCGCGCAAGTAACGTGGCAGCGGCTGATCGGGCTGCTCATCCATTTCCTTGGCATAGACGGCAGCCATGTCCAGCCGGGCCTGGCGCAAGACTTCGACGACATTGCCATCGGATGCGCTGGAAAAAATATGGTTGGTCTGGGCCTGGGCCAGCAGGGGTGGGGTCAGGCCGGAGACCGTCACGTTTTGCAGCCGAGTGGCAATGCGCTTCAGTGTTTTCTTGCGTTCCGTATCCAGTGTTTCCTTTTCCGCTTCAGCGATCATGCGCTCCAGTCCGACTCTGTCTTGGCGCATGGAAATCAGGGATGCGGCAGCCATGTCGTTGCCAGCTTCGATCAGCAGGTTCAGCGCCATGTCCGGCTCGTCGTTGATCAACAACGCTTCGGCCGCGAACCAGGCGTCATCAGGAATGTCGCGGGCATGGTTGACCAGGGCTTTGCAGGCAGCGGGCAACTCGTGGTCACGCCCGGTCAGGCGCAACAGGGCCGCATTATAACCGAGCCATTCGACGTTCACCGGGTCAGGCTCCTCATGCAACAGTTCGAGCAGGTCCTGCCAGCGTCCCTGCTCCTTGAGGATATGCATATAATAGCGCGGGGCCGCCTTTTCGGCATAGGTCGTACTCCTGGCCAAGTCGCCGCGGCCGCGGTAGAGATAGGTCAGCAACCGGTTGCGCCAGGAAAGCGTGTCGTCCCGCTTCTCGATAGCGGCGATGGTCTTGTCCAGGTTGTCGCACACCATGCAGACCAGGGCCAGCGCACGCATCATGGAGGTGTTGCCGCCTTCGCTGCACAGGGCGAGATAATCCTGGGCCAGGTCAAACCGCGCTTCCTTGATCAGGTCCCGAGCCTTTTGCTGGAATGCGCTGTCCAGGCGTGAAATCAGCAGTTCGCGCGTGCGCTCGTTTTTTTCGTGGCGGATCAGGTTGAAAATGATATTGGGCTCCAACTCGTTATTTTCCAGCAGTTCATTGACTATCTGGACCTTGTCTTGAACATCGCCCTGGTGAAAAAACCTGACCAGTTCCTGGTCTTGTTCGGACATGCCCGGAATCAGACCGTCGCGGATTTTTCTCAGGATATCGCGGGCGCGGAGCGCCACCTCGGGATCGTCGCTTTTACTGACCTGTTCCAGGGCGTGTTCCGCGGCTAAACCCGCAGACCACAGCGTCATGCCGGCTTGATCGCGCACCTTGTATTCGGCATGTCCCAGGTCCTTGACAGCTTGGGCAATGCTCCCGGCCTGCTGTTCGTCCGCGCCCCCGTAACCGGTCCGGATTATACTGCTCAAAACAAGAAAAACCATTAAATGAAGTTTGCAGCCCATGACCATCCAAGCCTTTCCTCTTGTTGTTGCTCAAAATTATGCAGATATCGCATCAGACCGAAAATGTCAAGCCGGAATGCCTTGAAACCTGTGCGTTCCAACTTGCTTTTTACCGTTTTTGCTCTACGTTAGTGGTATGAGGATGTTATGTCCGCACAGGAAAGGTAGAATCATGTGTTTCTTCAACAGATTGAAATCATGTGTATGGCTTTTAATCTTCGCGGCGCGGCCTTTGATGGCAGCCGATTTGTATGTGACGCAAAAGGGCGCCAACCTTGCGCCCTATACCAATTGGACCATGGCGGCCTGGGAAATTCAGTCCGCCGTCGACGCCGCTGCTGCAGGCGATACGATCTGGGTGACTAATGGCGTGTATGAAAACGGCGCTCGCACCATGGGCGGGTTGCTGCCCAACCGGGTCGTGGTGGACAAGGCGCTGGTTCTGCGCAGCGTCAACGGCCCTGGGCAAACCGCAATCAAAGGTGCCGGCGATATCGGCGATATGGCCATCCGTGCCGTCTACCTGACCAACGGCGCCAGCCTTATCGGTTTCACCATCACCAACGGCCATACCCGGGCCGCCACTAACGATTGGCGCGACGTCGTCGGCGGTGGGATTTATTGCGAAGGTATCGATGCCGTCATCAGTAATTGCATGATCGCCACGTGTCGGGCCCAGGAATACGGCGCCGGCGCCTACTACGGCACGTTTTATAATTGCACGTTCGTCGGCAACTCCAGCCTGGCTTACGCCGGCGCTGCCTGCGACGGTCGCTTGCACGCCTGCACGTTGACGGACAACACGGCGGATAATGCCGGCGGCGCCGTGTATTACGGATGGTTGACCAACTGCACGCTAAGCGGCAACAAGGCCTATGTCGAAGCCGGCGCAGCCTGTGAGGCCTTGCTGCGAAACTGCGTCCTGACCGGCAATTCCTCCATGGATACCCAGAGCTCTGGCGGCGGCGCCGCCTCCTTGTGCACGCTGTACGATTGCCTGGTCGTCAGCAACCTGAGCTTGACCTATGGCGGTGGACTTGTAAATTGCGAGGCCATACGCTGCCGGATCGCCTTCAACCAGGCTGACCAAGGCGGCGGCGGCGTTGCTCGCGGCCACTTGCATCACTGTTTTGTCAATGTCAACACCAGCAGGTACGGCGGCGGCGCCATGGCGGCCGAGTTGAACAACTGCACCCTGGTCGGCAACAGCGCCATGGTCTTCGGCGGCGGCGTATTCAGCGGTCAGGTGCACAATTGCATTGTCTATTATAATACCTGCGGACTGCTGGCATCGGACTTCGCCAACTGGTTCGACGCCGAAATGGACGCAAGTTGCACCGTGCCCCTGCCCGCTAACGGCGGCAACCTGACCAATGAGCCCATGCTGGCCGGCCTGCAAACCTATCAGATCATCGCGGCTTCCCCGTGCATTGACGCGGGTGCCCATGAAAAAGTCAAAAGCGACTGGGACATCGAAGGCGATCCGTGGGGCGGCAACCTAATCGACATCGGCGCCGATGAATATGTCGCCGGCTCTATGACCGGTCAAATCGACGCGGTGTTGAGCCTGAGCCATACCCAGGTCTGCGCCGGTTTTGCCGTGGGCCTGGAAGCCGGTTTCAGCGGTCGCGTACAGGGCTGGACCTGGACGTTCGGTGACGGCGGAAGCACCCAAGATTTGTTCCGCACGACCCATATCTATACGGAGACAGGTTCCTTTGACGTGGTGCTGGATGCTTACAACAACAGCGGGGTCATCGCCGTCACCGCAACGGTCAGCGTGGCAGCGCCAGCATCTTTTTATGTGAAACCCGGCGGCAGCGACGTGGCTGATGGACGCAGTTGGGACAATGCCAAGGCTTCGATTCAGGCCGCGGTCGACGCGGTTATGCTTCCCGGCAGTACGATCTGGGTGACCAACGGCGTCTATAGCTGGGGCGGCGTGTCCAACAGCCGCGTCTACCTGCATGTCCCGGTCACACTGCGCAGCGTCAATGGCCGCGACGTAAGTGTTATCAGCGGCGGCGCCGATACGCGCTGCATATGGATCGACAGCGCTTCCTCGTTGCAGGGTTTTACCTTGACCAATGGCGCCTTGGGGATTTCAGGTCGCGGCGGCGCCGTCTATTGCACCGATGCCAAAGGCGAAGTCAGGGATTGCATTGTCGCCGGTAATTCAGCCGGTCAGGGTGGAGGCGTATACGGCGGCCAGCTCCGCGAGTGCAAAATCACGCATAACTATGCCGAAAGTTTTGGCGGCGGCCTCCACGGCGCGGTAGTGAGCGACTGTGAGATTATGAATAATTACGCCTACTGTCTGGGAGGCGGCGCATACGACTGCCTGCTGAGGCATTGCCGACTCACGTGCAATGCCGCGGCCGAGGGCGGCGCCGTATACAACGGGATCTTGTACAATTGCCTTGTCGTCGATAATTCGTCCGAAACAACGGGCGGCGGCGTGGGAAACGGCCGGTTGATCAACTGCTCCGTCACCGCCAACAGCGCCAATGGCATGGGCGGCGGGTTGTACGGAAATCCTGACGAGTCGGAGCGGCCATACGGCGCGTCAGCGGTCAACACCCTGCTCTACTACAACGAGGCGCCCGCATATGCCAACCATTACAATGCCGCGCTCTCCTTTTGCTGCACCACGCCCCTGGCCGATGACGATTTCACCAGCATGACCAACGAACCGCTGATTGTCAGTGCGTTCAATCCGCGTTTGCTCGCCAGCTCCCCTTGTATCGATGCGGGCTATACGCAGCCGGTCGCCTGGGACCTGGACAGTTACTCCGATTTGCGCTTGAACGGCGAGGTTGACATTGGCGCTGACGAGTATTGGCCCGGCATTGGCGTCGATGAGCTGGTTGCGCTTATTGTCCAGCCCTACAACTACGTTTGCGTCGGCTACAGCCTGGCCTTTGACGCCAACATCCAGGGTGAGGCCCAGGGCTTTGTCTGGGATTTCGGCGACGGCGTTCTGATGACCAACATCTGCCGTACGGAGCACGGCTTTGCCACACAGGGGCTCTACCAGATCGTACTCACGGTTTCCAACGCAGGCGGCTCCACAACCTTCACGGCCGAAGTGGATGTGATCGAACTTCGGCGTTTTTACGTCACGATGGACGGCAAGGACTCCCATTCAGGCATGTCCTGGGAAGAAGCTAAAGCGACCTTGCAGTCCGCCGCTGACGCGGCCTGGGCGCCGGGCAGCGAAATTATCGTATCCAACGGTTTCTATGCTGTGGGCGGTTCCAATGGGAGCCGGCTGCACCTAAAAGCGCCTTTGAATGTCTACAGCGTTAACGGGCCAGAGGTGACCACCATTCAGGGCGGGCCATCGAACCGCTGCGCTTTTTTGATCGACGGCTCGAAACTGGCCGGCTTCACCCTGTCCGGCGCCGTCATCTCGAACGATATCGGCGGCGGTGCGTTATGTACGGACCAGGATTGCCTGATCAGCAATTGCTTTCTTATCGGCAACCTGGCAGCACAGGGTGGCGGCGGCCATCTCGGCATATACCGCAACTGTTTGATTGCCGGTAACAGCTCCAGGTGGGCTGGCGGCGGCGTGCATTTGGGCCGGCTCTATGACTGCCAGGTGCTGACCAACTACGCCGTTTTGAAAGGTGGCGGCGTATACGAGAGTACGCTGGAGGACTGCATCCTGGCGTACAACACGGCCATGTGGGGCGGCGGCGCCTGCCTGTCCTCGCTTCTGGGTTGTTCCATAAACGACAACACGGCCTCGGACGAAGGCGGCGGCGTGTATGGCGGCACGCTTTTTGGCTGCACCCTGGAGAACAACGAAGCCACGATCCAACTCGGCGGCGGCGCCAGTGAAGCCGAGTTGGTCGAATGCAATGTCATCGCCAACCGCGCGCCTTGGGGCGGCGGCCTCTATGACTGCACCATGTATGGCGGCTTTGTGGAAAGCAACCTGGCCTTCCTGGGTGGCGGCGGTGTCAAGTACTCCCGTGTGCATGACTGCACCATTGCCTACAACACAGCCGGCTTGGATGGCGGCGGCGCCATGGAATCCCGGCTGTATCGTTGCCGGATCAGGGCCAATCGCGCCATGACCAACAACGGCGGCGGCGTGTTTTCGTGCAAAACCTTCAACAGCCTGCTGATCGAGAACTCGGCCCAGGAATACGGCGGCGCTGCGGCGGACAGCGAACTGGTCAACTGCACCGTGGCCTTTAATAGCGCCGGCGTGTCCGGCGGCGGCGTGGCCTGGGGCGGGGTGCGCAGCAGCGTGGTCTACGATAACCTCGCCGCGGACGAAACCAATTGGCTGGAAGCCACCCTGGACTACACCTGTACCACGCCTATTCCGGCGGACAAAGGCTGCATCAGCAACCGGCCCCACTTTGTCGACGCAGCCGCGACCAACCTGCGTCTGTGCGCCGATTCGCCCTGCATCGACGGCGGCGCCAACGAGGAATGGCTGTTTTACGAGACCGACCTCGACGGGCGGCCTCGTGTTTTCAACAAGGTCGTCGACATGGGCGCCTATGAATACACCATCCGCACAGAACCGCGCCTTTTCCTGCAAGGGCCGTTCAAGGTTGAGTCAGGATCCATGGCGCTAGACCTGAACCAGGCCGGCTTGCTGCCTTTGACTGCGCCGTACGCTTCTGACCGGCAGATCTTGGACGCCATGCCGACCAACGTGATCGACTGGGTGTTGCTGGAACTGCGCGAGACCAATGAAACGCGTATCGCCGTGTCCCAGAGCCTGCTCCTGCGCAAGGACGGCGCACTCGTCGAACCATACGGCGACACCAACCTGTACTTGCAGGTCCATCCCGGCGCACGCTACTATCTCGCATTGAAACACCGCAACCACTCTGCGGTGATTACATCTGCGCCGGTGACTTTTACCGGCGACGTTGTCGTGGTCGACTTCACGCTCATAACCAACGGAACGGTTCAACTGACGCCCGGCCTTTATGGTATGCCGACCGGCGATGCCGACGGCGACGGTCGCATAACTGCGGTGGACCAGGCCATCAACCAGGCGCAACAGGGCCGCACCGGCTACCTGTGCGGCGATTTCAACCTGAACGGCAAGGTTGAATGAGATGGGTTAACGATTAGGGTGTGCGCAAAAATAACTTCACCAGTGGGCGACTGTACGTATGATCTCGTTCAGCTTTTTCACCACCGGCTTGAACGTTTCCGGATCAATTTCAAGCCACGTCCATGCGGCGGCACTTCTGGGTTTCCCGGGTGATTTCTTCTTTGTCGCAAGCTTTGTCCCAATCTTTGTCGCGAGCTTTATCGGTCTCCTCGTACTCGGCCCCCCCTATTCGACCGTGTCTTCTCTGATAGTAAGCGGCTTGCTCGCCCATGACTTCCTCGCTATATCCGCTGCAAACGCTTCATCCGTGTCGGTATCGAACGGCTGCAACTGGCAACTATCTATCCACCTGCACCGCGGGCTTCCCTGCATCGTACAACCGTTCAGTCGCGCCACAGCCTATGGCGCATCGCGAACCCCATCGCGTATGCCGCCGTCGAACATACCCGTGAAGCGCGAGGCCAACAACGATTTTATGCAATAAATGGCTTTACACAGGTGCCGTTTTACGAGAGTCATAGCAATAACCTGATCGTCATTAATTCGATCCTGGTACTAAAAAGAACGGAACCGGGTGCCTATGCAAGTGACACAGCGAGATATTGCCAAGCGCGCCGAAGTGGACCAGGCCACGGTGAGTTATGTCCTGGCCGGACGGCGCAACGGCGGTAAGATCAGCGACAAGGTGTGCCGCAAGGTAAGGCGCGTTGCCGCTGAATTGGGCTATGTCCCCAATCATGCGGCGCGCGTTTTGCTGAGCGGCGAGACCAGAAACATCGGCTTGCTCGTGCCATGGCATCAGGATCGCACAGCCTGGGTCTGGAGCGCGATTGCCGAGGGTGTTGAACAAGAGCTTTTCGAGCAGGGTTACGATATGACCCTACGCCGGGCGGTAAAGGATTTTACCCGACAGACCACGTCATGGATCGGCGAACGGCGCGTGGACGCCATCATTTCCATTGAAGGTCCGAACCGTTTTGCGTTCCAACCCAATCCGGACGCACTCCAGCCCATTGTGTTCATCGAACTGGGCAACGACATGGCCAAGCCGCGTGTGGGCCAGGATCCGCTGCCCGGCATCCGTCAGGCCGTGGACGCCTTGGCTCGCCTGGGACACAAAGAAGTGCGGTTTATCCAGCCGGATTCCGCCCGGACCGGCACCCCGTCTGATCGTGCGACCGCGGCCGGTTATCGCGCCCGCGAACTGGGCATGCATCTGGAGGTTTTGTCGTTTTTGGATAAGCCTGGGCCGAACAGCTCCATGGCGGACGAAATAGCCCATAGCCGCGCATGCCTGGACAGCCGGCGCGGTCATGGGTTGGTCGGATAATATCGCGTTGGCTTTTCATCACCTGGCCCAACAGCGCGGCTTGCGTATTCCGCAGGATGTATCGGTCATCGGTTTTGACGATCACGGCGCGGAATTCGTGGATCCACCACTGGCCACAATCAGCGGAGAATGGCACCAAATGGGGCGCGCCGCCGCGAACTTGGCACTGCGCATCGTTTCCGGCGAATTGCCCATGCAACAAGCCAGCCACACTATCGTGGAAGTGCCTACCTGTTATATTCCACGCACCAGCGCGGCAGGTGGTTACGGCCAGGTGGAGTTTGTCGTGGAGGACGGCGTGATCGTGGGCAAAGCCGTGCGGCAGAGCATGCACGCCTATCTTTGCTCTGAAAAAGAGTATGCTGACTTTGAACTGGTTTTTGAGGTCAAGGTGGGCAACATGAATTCCGGCGTGCAAATCCGCTCGCGCACCGATCCCGAGGCCAAGCATCACGGCATGAGCGGTCCGCAAGCCGATCTGGACAATGGCCACGGATTGTCCGGTCGTCTTTACGGAGAAGGCACCAAGTTCGGCTGGCTTGAGAGCGCGGACAGGAAACCGCCCGCGCCCCATACGTACACTAGGCCCAACGAGTGGAACACGGTGCGCATCCTGGCCGTGGGACCACGCATTCAGACCTGGTTCAACGATGAACCGGTGGCTGACCTGGCGCATGAGCGGTTATACAAAACCCATCCCAGAGGCGTAATCGGACTGCAAGTGCATGAGATCATGAACGACCAGCCCGCCGAGGTGCGTTGGCGCAATATTAAAATTCGGGAAGTGGTCCATAATGAACCCTAAAAAGGAGATAAGCATGAAAAGCCATCCAGCGACCGTCGTCATTTTTTGAAAACCACTGCCATGAGCGCGGCGCTGGGCGCCTGTTCAACCGCGCCGTTCAACATCCTCAGAGCCGGACCTTCACCCAACGGCAAGGTCAGGGTGGCCTGCATCGGGTTGGGCGGCAAAGCCGCGGGGGAAGTGAATTTCTACAACCACCCAGAAACCGCTGTGCCACAACATTGCAATCACATGGCCTCGGTGTATGTGGATGCGCAAGCCTGCATCCGCTGCGAATTGGGCGCTTGCCGGCCCAGTGCGCGGCGCTGAACCAGAGCAATGTCTCAAATCGATGACGCCCATAGAGGTCCCGGTCGACCCAGCCCTGGCCATTGCCAACAGGTTTGGCAAACTGGCGGAACAGGCCGTGGAATGCGTTCTGGCGCATCGCCAGGCATAAACCTGCAACCGGGATTGGACGCCGATGCAAACGCTGTGCGCCGACGGAAGTTCCCAAACATAACTTTGCGGCGGCGAGGAGATACGTTTTGTCCTCGAGCAGGTTCAAGAACCCATTGACATTGATTCTATCGAGATTCGCCCAAGGACCATTAGCGACCTGATCCTGCTATTTTGGCTGAACATGTTGTACCGACATAGGTTCTGGTAGCTTCACCTATGATGAAGCAATTGTGGGTCGTCCGGCAAATAAATGGGAGCAGCTAAGAAAAAAAGGCGGGACATACCGGACCGGCACACCGCCTTATTCTGCGCCATGTTGACACTTTCAAGCCTGGTCGCTTC
>CAZOLK010000157.1:0-12473 GCA_964580325.1 uncultured Verrucomicrobiota bacterium
TGGTCATAGTGGAACGGGAACCGGTGCTACAACACGGCGACGTGGTGGAACCGGGCCAGGTGCGCAAAGTGCGCGGCGCCGCATCCCAAACCTGACCCAGCCCATGCTCATGACCCAGAGACAATCACAACCGCCGATGACGCCGACGAACACCAATAACATGGATTTTTTTCATCGATCAACATCGGCGCCGTCGCTGGTTTCTTCATGTGTTTACAAAGGTTTCAGCCAATGAACGAACAACCTGTTTTAGCCCTGGATTTCGGCACCACCAACACCTATATGAGCAAATGCCCGGCAGCTAAAATCGCGTCCGAGGGCGTCGACTTCGGCCATGGCCAGGACGGCATGTCCACGGTCGTGCTCTACCGCCGGGACAAGCCGCCGATCGTGGGCGAAACCGCAATGGAGGAATACGGCGACGCCACTGAAGCGGAGCGTCGCAATGCCTGCTACGAGCTGCGTGCCCAGTTCAAACCGGATATTGCGCGCAGCAACGAGGCACGGCAATATGCCGTGGATTTTCTGCAAGGCATCCTCACCGAAGCCGAACAGCGCCACATCGACATTAACCCCAAAACGCGCCGGGTCATGGTCGGTGCGCCAAGCGAAGCGGATGCCGAATACCGCCAGGCCCTGACCCAGGCCGCGGAACAAGCCGGCTACGGCGCGATTCACATTGTTGACGAACCCAAGGGCGCCATTTATCACCATGTGCAGCGCAAGGACATCACGCCGCTGGAAGCTATCCAGGGAACGCTGGTCGTGGATTTCGGCGGCGGCACCTGCGATTTCGCCCATATCGTGCGCGGCGAAGTGCGAACGTCCTGGGGCGACATGTACCTGGGCGGCCGACTGTTCGACGACCTCTTTTTTCAATGGTTCGTGGACCAGAATCCAGCGGCCATGAAGCAAATGCAACGCGAACATGCGGTTTTCTACACGTTCTGGGTGACCTGCCGCCAGATCAAGGAGAAGTTCTCCATGGCCATGGGCATGGATCGCGAAAAAACATTCCGCAAAATCGTGGGCGAATACGGGCGACTGCACGACGCGACCTGGGCGGAATACCTGGAGCGCGCGGCACACTACCAGCCCTCAACCATCCTGCTGGAGCACTTGCGCTCCATAAACCCACGCATGACCGAATTCCTGGAAAGCAAAAGCACGCTGGACCTGCACGCCTGGTTCCGCCAGGCGCTGCGCAGCGGCCTGGAAGACCAGCGCCTGCGCGAGCAACCCGTAACCTGCGCCGTATTGACCGGCGGCAGCAGTTCCTGGCCATGGGTCTATGATGACACCCGGACCGTGCTGACTGACCTGGGTTTTCACCCACGCATCGTGCGCAGCGACCGGCCCTACGCGACCATTGCCATGGGCTTGGCCGCAATCCCGGCGCTGCAACAGCACCTGGGCCGGACCCAAACCGATTTGCAACGCGAAAAGGACGATTTCATCGCATGTAAAGCCATGCGCCTATTCCATGACGACATTGCCTCAGCCGCGGACAGGATTGCCCATGAAGTGGCCATGGCGCTGTTCGATGCCAAGATCGCGCCGTTGTTGCGCGCATTCCGCGAACAGGGCGGGTCTGTGGCCGGGCTGCGTAAGCAGATCGAAGAGCGAACGACCGCCTATGAACGCGACCTGCAAAAGACGATCAGCGACACCATGAACAGCGTGTTCAGCGGGTTGTCCACACGCATTGCCGAAGCGCTGGCGCACTGGTTCCAGCAACACGACCTGCTGGTCGACCAACCGTTGAAACACAACGGCAACGACCGCGCCACGGAAACGGGATTGGACATCGCGGCGCCCGACGTATTCAGCGGGATTCAGAACACCATCACCATACTGGGCGTGGCCATTGGCTCCACGGTCATTGCCGGGATCAGCGGCGGAGGCGGCATAGCGCTGATCATAAGCGGACCGCTGGGCCTGGTCATCGGCGCGGTGATCGGCTTTATCGCCACCACACTGCTGACCCGTTACGGACTCAAAAAAGCGCGCATCATAGCCGAACACTACGAAGGCATCCCCACCTGGTTCCTCAAAGCCACCATCACAGACGCCAAAATCGTCAGGATCCGCGAAGATCTGATCGCCAGAATCAAAAAGCGTATCCAGGAAACCGGCGAGCATGAGAAATCCGCGTTCGAAGACAGCGTGCGCAAGCGCGTGGAGCAGGAGATCGACAACCTGTCAGCAATCATGAAGATCGGGATGGGATGATGGAGGAACGTTCAGGGGTGCAATACATTACGCTTCCAGCACGATCCTGGAAGGCTGAAGCCTGGGCTACAAACATTTTGCCCTTAGGGCGGGACGCCCCTGCAGCCAGCTATGTTTTGGGAATATACATGGTCTGGTAGCGCTGGGCCGATATTTTGGGCGACCAGTAGTCTGGCGCCAGACCGGCCTTGCGTTTGAGCTGTGCCAGGAACTGTCGCGGGTTAGGCAGTTGCTTCCAGACGCTGGGCAGGAACGTGGCCCGATTAAAGGTGCCTTCGCCGAAAATCAGCCCGTCGCGGCCCGGTTCCAGTTGACGCAACAGGTCTTCTTCATCGGTGAAAGACATGGGTTCGGGCAGCGTCAGGATGGAGATATGAATGTCCAGCGCGTCGAATTCGTGCCAGCCAAGAGGAGCGAAGCGCGGGTCGTGGAACGCGGCTTCAAACGCATTGTTGGCCACATCCTCGATCAGCGGTTTTGCGGCTTCGAGCGTGCCGATGCAGCCACGCAGGCGTTGCTTGATTTCCAGGGTCACGAACGTGGCACGCACCGCCTGCAATGCTTCGGCGCATGTCGAAACGTCCGGCTTTAGTGGTGCGCCGTTATCCAGCCCGTGCCGGATCGAGACGCGCGCCGTATCGAGCAACTGCTCTTGTTCCGCCGCGCTATAGCTGGTTTCAGTGAAAGACATAAGCGCCGTACCCCACTACCTGATCGCGCGGCCCCGCAGTATCGCCCGAGCTGCGCATGTCCACTGTGGTGACTTTCAAGTTGCGGCGCCGGGCCGCTTCCAACAAGCCGATGATCGGCGTGCGACCGCAAGCGTCTTCATATTCGATCCGGTCCGGGGCCAGTTCTTCAATGGCGCGCGTGGTCGATTGGTCCATGGACAATGCGGTCTGGTAGTCGTGGTAATGGCTCAGGTCGGAGCTGATCAGGATCAGCGTTTCTTCGCCGCCCCACAATACGTCGAGTGTCTCAGCCACCTGCTCCTTGCTCGTACCGCCGACGAGTAGGGGTACGATGCTGAATTCCTTCAAGATCACCTGCAGGAAGGGCAGTTGCACTTCCAAGCTGTGCTCGTAGCGATGCGCCGCTTCGTTGAGCTGGACAAAAGGCAGTTCCTGTGCGCGCGCCATGGCTTCGCCATCGATCAGCGCCACGCCCAGCGGCGTTTCATAGCCCATCTGCTCGCAGGCTGCCAGTCCAGCGACGCTGGCCTTGTGGCTGGGGCCGATCATGACCACGCACGTAATGATATCGCGCGCCGGTTCGATCAGACGATACGCGGTTGCCGCGACCGGCGCGGAATAGATGTATCCTGCATGGGGCACGATGATCGCCTTGGGCACGGGCAGGTCAGGCGGCTGCGCCTGGTCCAAGTATTGCTGGACCGTTGCGCACAAAGTATCCGACTGGCCCGGGTAGAAGCTGCCGGCCACTGCTGCTTTACGAATGGGTCCGGTACTATTTATCTGTTCTCCATTAATAAGGTTACGTGTTTCGTTTTTCAACTTAAAGTAACAGTATGCGCGCCTGATTCAAGTTTTTTTATTGAGAGACGAGTGGCGGCGATTTTTTTCTACGCTGGTGTTCTTTCTTCATAAACAACTGCCGCCATTGGGCAATCGACGGCGAAGAAAACATGTTCGCATTTCCATGGGAAGCTCAAGTCAGGCTTGAATTATACGCATTGCTTGCACGCTGATTATCATCGCCGGGCTTTGTCTGTCTCTTAGTTTTTTTTCAAGCATGAGGATCATGCTTGAAGCGTAATGCATTGCAAAATGTTTGTAGTCCAGGCTTCAGCCTGCCAGGATTGCGGGAAGCGTAATGCATTGCAAAACAACATAGCGTTGTTTGCAGGCACGAAGCATTCGACAGGTTAAAGACTGGACTACAAACGTAATCCGACTTCAGATCTGTTAAAATCCACGGCAGTTTCGTTATTATAGGCAAGATGCTCCTACTACCACTTACACCAGTTCGGCAAACACAGTATTGCTGACGAATAGCATGTGGTCCGCCAAGCGCAGCGTTTCCTGCTCATATACCAGCCAGCCGCGCTGCAGCATGGTCTCGATTTCAGCTTGGCACAGGGCGAAATAATCGATACCCATCGCGTCCTGAAAGGCCTGGCGCGGCACGCCTTGCATACGGCGCAGCCACATGATCAAGATTTCTCGCGCCTTTTTGTCCTGCGTTAAACGCTCCTCTGCGCGAGACGCATTGGTTTCGATCAGCCGGCACCAGGCATCCAGCGATGCAGGATTGGCGTAGCGCACGTCTTTCCAGTGGGAATGGGCAGCCGGTCCACAGCCGATGTAGGCGCCTGGCCCCCAATAGAGCAGGTTGTGTGCGCAAGTCCGCTCGGGTTGGGCGAAATTGGAAATTTCGACCTGTTCAAAACCGCGGCATTTCAGCACCCGGCGCAGCATCGCGTATTGCTCCGCCACCAGGTCCTCGTCTGGGGCGCAAACCAGACCGTCTTCGAGTGCCTGGCGCAGCGGAGTGCCCGGTTCAAAGCTCAGGCCATAGGCGGAGAGATGATCCGGCTCGAGCGCCAGGCAAGCATCAAAGTCTCGGCGCCAGTCGTCCAGGGACTGGTCCGGCAAACCGTACATCAGGTCCAGGTTAATATTGTCAAAACCAACGGCACGCAAAGCAGCATAGGTGCGTATGGCCATGTCAGCATCATGGATGCGACCCAATCCGGCCAGCAAGCGGTTGTTCAAGCTCTGCACGCCCAGCGAAATCCGGTTCACCCCGCCCTCACGCAGCGCATCCAAGACGCGCGGCGTTACCATGCCCGGATTGACTTCACAGGAAAACTCGGTCACATCATCCAGCGGTATCATGCGACGGATCAAGGCGAACATCCGGTCCAGCGGCCCAAGCGCCGTGGGCGTACCGCCGCCGATAAACACGGTGCTCGGCCGAAAATCTCCGGGTACCTGCGCCAATTCGCATGCGAGCGCGGCCAGGTAGCGCGCCATATCAGCCTCGCGACCGGATTCACCGCACGGCAGCGAATAAAAGTCGCAATACCGGCACTTCTCAACACAAAAAGGAACATGGACATACAAACCGCTCATGATCCGTGCATACCATTTTCAAACAGCAAGATGAAAGGGAAAACATCTTCGTCCCGACAGCCCGTGGTATCAGTTATCAGTGATCAGTGACCAGTCCCGCTGCGGTTTTATGTTGCACGCTCCGGGTGCATGATGTACTTGTTTTATTTTCATTTTTAACGCGAACACGGGAAGAGAGTACCATGGCGGGATTAGCTTTATTTTTAATCGGCGCGCCGGGCGCGGGTAAATCGGCGGTTTTCGACGCACTCACCCTGACCCCCGAAGGATCGAATTGGTCCAGCAAAGGCGCGCACCGGATCGGCAACGTCAAAGTGCCGGACGAACGGCTCGCGCGCTTGCGCGACATGTACAACCCGCGCAAATACGTGCCTGCCGAAATCATGTTTATCGACGTGGCCCCGCCCATGACCGGCAAAGGCAAGTTCAAGTCGCTGCGCGAATACCTGAGCGAGGCCGACGCATTCGTGCTGGTGGTGCAGGCCTTTGGCGAATTCGACCGCGACGGCCAGGCGCTCGATCCGGCTGCCCAACTGGAATCCATGCTGCTCGAACTGATCATCAGCGACCTGGACCTAGCCGAAAAGCGACTGGACCGGGTGGAGAAAGACACGAAACGCAAACTGAACGTGACGCCCGGCGAACTTGAGGTTTTACGCCGCTGCAAGGACCAGCTCGAAAACGAGCAACTGCTATCCACCATGACATTTCGTGAAGACGAGTTGAAGATCCTGCACAACTTGCAGTTGCTCTCGCGCAAACCGATCCTGCTGGTGGCCAATGTGGCAGAGGAGAAATTGGATGGATCGGGCATTGAAGAGCTGGAACGACTCGCCGCTGACAAGGGCTTTGCCCTGCTGCGTTTCTGCGCGCCGCTGGAAGCGGAAATCGCCCAGTTGAGCGCCGATGAGCAGCGCGCTTTTCTCGAAGATTACGGCATCGAGCAACCAGCGCGCTCTAGCCTGATTCGGACTGCCTACCAATCGATGGACCTGCTAAGTTTCTTCACCGTGGGTGAAGACGAAGTGCGCGCCTGGACCATCCGCCGCGGGACTGACGCCCAGCGCGCCGCCGGCAAAATCCACAGCGACCTGGAACGCGGCTTCATCCGCGCCGAAGTGGTCGAATGGCAGCAACTGCTCGATGTCGGCAGCCTGAACGCCTGCAAGGAAAACGCGACCTTGCGCCTGGAAGGCAAAACCTACGTGGTCAAAGACGGCGATGTGATGCACATCCGGTCCGGCGTATGAGCGATTCAACCGGCAACCCGATTGTCGCACCAGCGCGCCACGTTATCCAGCACCGGGCGCGGATTGGTAAAGGCTTCGCTCAACAGTTTGTGGTAAACCGCTTCTTCCGGCGAACGCAGGCGGTCTCGGGCATACGCAGAGACGCGCTGGACAGCCTGTTCATGGGGCAAGAAGCGTTCCAGACCTTGGCCCAGAAAATCCACAGTGCCGCTGCCTTCGTCAAACTGCTCCTTGACGCGCCAGATAATTTCGTGGGGCAGTAGGTCTTCAAACGCTTTGCGCAGGATCCATTTTTCCACGGGGCGCTTTCCGGGTACGCGCCGTAATTTCAACGCAAGCGGAACACGCTGGGCCATGGCGATCATGTTCAGGTCCAGGAACGGCACGCGACCTTCAATGGAGTGGGCCATGGTCAAGCGATCCACGCGCTGCAGGTTGATATTGTGCAACGCGGTGACGCTGCGGTACAACTCGTCGTGCAGCATATCGTTGAAGCTCTCGTCCTTGCAATAGGCATAACCGGCAAACAATTCGTCAGCACCCTCGCCGGTCAGGATGACTTTGACCTGCTCGGCAGCCAGCCGCGAAACAAAATAGCATGGAATCGCGCTGCGCACTAAGTCCTGATCGAACGATTCCAGGAAAAACACGATTTCAGACAGGTGCCTGTGCACATCTTCAGGCGTGATCACGTATTCGTGGTGGATGCTGTCGATATGGCGTGAAACCAGGCGCGCGGCCTCCAGGTCACGACTGCCCTGCATACCTACGGAAAAGGTGTGCAGCTCGGGCAAATGCCGGCGCGCTATGGCCGCGATCAGGCTGCTGTCCAGACCGCCGGAAAGAAACGCACCAAGGGGCACATCGCTCATCAACCGCTTGCGCACGGACTCTTCCAGCGTCCTGCGGATCAGGCGGCAACTGGTCTCCACATCCAGTTCCTCGGGCGCATGGCGTGGAATGGCGCGAAACTTTTTGAATCCGTGGCGGGAATGGAAATAGGAACCTGGAGGAAATTCGCGCAGTTCGTCCACGTGCTGGGCCATGGCCTTGAGTTCAGATCCCAGGATGAGCTGCTCGTTCTTCTTTCCTATATACAGGGGTTTGATGCCCACCGGATCGCGCGCCGCGAACAGGTCGTTGCCGTCGGCAATGGCGAACGCGAACATGCCGTCCAGGCGCGAGCAGGCATCGACGCCGCTATCCTCGTATAAATGCAGGATCGACTCGCTGTCACTGCGCGTTGTGAACGTATGCCTGTCCCGCAGTTCTTTGTACAGCAGCGGAAAGTTGTAGATCTCGCCGTTGGCGACAATGGCTTTGCTGCTATCGAGCGAGGCGATGGGTTGTTTACCGCCCTCGGGGTCCATGATCGAAAGACGGCGATGTCCCAGGATACCGGCATCGGAGATGTACAGACCCTGATCATCGGGACCGCGATGCTCCATGGCGTCCATCATATGGACCACCGCATTGGGATCGCCTTTATTCCACATACTGACAATACCGCACATATTCATTACTCCTCTTCTAAATGTCAGGGTACTGCACACCTGCGCCGGATCGCTTGCGAGCGGAATCGGCATACGTGTTGAAGCAGGTGAACATTATTCCTGATCGAGTTCTTCGAGCTTGCGTACCACGTCGTCCTTTTCGATCGGCGTGAAGATAAAATTGCAGCGTTTGCGCTTTTTGACTTCGTTGCCCAGCATCATCTGGTAGATAGTGATGCCGACCAGCACGGGCACCTGCTGATGCGAAGCGCGCACGCGATCGCAGATTTCGATGGCTTGCTTTTCCGTGCCCTTATTGGTCAAGACCACAAAAGCGTCAGGCGAAGGCGCGGTTTCCGCTTCATGAGGGAAACGTTCACTGTCCATCTCACGCCAGGTCCACCGAGGAAAGGCGTTCTTCAATCTCTTGGCTTCGTTGGGCGCATGTTGCGCGTCGATCAACATAATCTCGGCCTGGTCCGGTTCATGGGTCCAGGATGCGTTCATGACAGCCTCCAGTACATACTTATTCTATTGCATTCTATTAATTAGGATAAAATATAATTTATCCATTCGATAGCGTCAGTATAAACCCATACAGCATCTATTCAAACGTTTTTTTGATAAAAATTTACAAGTGTTTTTATATTTTAGCGTTGTTTGGAAGCTCATAAAATCCTAACACGGCTTCATAAAAAAAAAATTATTTTTCGCTTGCAATTATTTTGAATACTAATATTATATAAGCATATCAAGGTGCTAAAAAGCGCACTTTTATGTATTTGTGTAAGTATTTTGAAAGAGTTTAGAAGAATTATGACGGAACATACCATATTTGAGAATGTAGTGGTGGCGCTGAGGCAGATCATCCGGGCGATGGAGCTGCATTCGCGTAAGTTAGTGCATGATTACGGGTTGACCGGTCCGCAACTGGCTATTCTGCGAGATCTGGGCCATCTGGGCGAAATATCCGTGGGCAAAATTGCGGAGGACGTCAATTTGAGCAGCGCCACGGTGACTGGCATCCTGGACCGGCTTGAGCGGCACGGGTTTGTCTTGCGCACGCGCAGCTCCATGGACAAGCGCAAAGTGTTGGTCGCCCTGACCGACAACGGAAAAGCCGTGCTGCAACGGGCGCCCGGTTTATTGCAGGAAAAGTTCATGGCCCAGTTCAGCAACCTGGAGACCTGGGAGCAGACCATGATCCTGTCCGCATTCCAGCGAGTCGCCTCATTGATGACGGTCGATTACGGCGTCGAATTGTCCGGAAAGATGTTGGATATATACCCGCTGACCAGCGCAACCAACGAAACGATCGATGCGCTGAACGTCGCCGAGCCATGCACGCCATCGTCTCAGACCATACCGTGAGTTTTATTATCCTTATACTAAGAGAATAACCATGTTGACCCTGAAAAATATATCCAAATCGTTTGACAACGGCGACACCTACGCGGTGCGCGACGTATCGTTGACCGTGATGGAAGGCGAGACCATGGTGTTGCTGGGCTCGTCGGGCTGCGGCAAAACCACGACGCTCAAAATGATCAATCGCCTGGTTGAACCGACCGAAGGCGAGATCAGCATCGACGGCGTTAATGTGTTGGAACGCGACCCGGTGGAGCTGCGCCGCGAAATCGGCTATGTGTTCCAGGGCATAGGCCTTTTCCCGCACATGACCGTGGCTGAAAACGTGGCCATTCTGGACCGTTTACGCGGCATGGGAAAAAAAAAGCGCATGGACGCGGCGCACGATCTGCTGCGCCTGGTGGAACTGGATCCTGACCAGTTCGGTCCCCGCTATCCGGCCGAACTGTCGGGCGGCCAGCAACAGCGCGTGGGCGTGGCGCGCGCCCTGGCCGCCAATCCCAAGTATTTGCTCATGGACGAACCGTTTGGCGCTCTGGACGCCGTGACCCGCGCCAACTTGCAACAGGAACTGCTCAATCTCAAGCAGAAGCTGCAGAAAACCATTGTTTTTGTAACCCATGACCTGTTCGAAGCCCTGACTCTGGGCGATGAAATTGCGGTCATGCACGAGGGCCGCCTGGAGCAGGTAGGCCTGCCTCAACAGATTTTGAACGAGCCTGCCACCGAGTTCGTCAAGGACCTGTTCGTCAAGCCGGCCATGCAACTGGAAGCCTACCGGAGGCATATTAACCATGATTGACCCGATGCTGGCCAATATATTGATCGAACGCGCGCCTGCATTGTGGGCGCAGATCTGGCAGCACCTGCTGGTTCTGACCGGCATTCCCATGGGACTGGCCATCGCAATCGGCATTCCGGCCGGAATCCTGGCCGCCAAGCGCCCCTGGCTGAAAGGGATCATCCTCAGTTTGTGCGGCACGATCCAGACCATCCCCAGCCTGGCCATGCTCGGTTTTCTACTGGCCCTGACCAACCGCATCGGCAGCGTGCCGGCGGTCATCGCACTCACCTTGTATGCCCTGCTCTCGATCATCCGCAACACCTGCACCGGCCTTGAAGAACTGCCCAAAAGCGTGCGTGAAGCCGCTGACGGCGTGGGCTTCACGACCTGGCAGAAGCTCTGGATGGTGGAAGTGCCGCTGGCCATGCCGGTGATCCTGGCCGGTATTCGCACCGCTACGGTGATCTGCGTCGGCATTGCCACACTATCCACGTACATCGGCGCGGGCGGGCTCGGCGATTTTATCAACCGCGGCCTGGTTATGGACAACAATGTTCTGATCTTACTCGGCGCCTGTTCCGCCACGGTGCTGGCCCTGATCCTGGACAGCGCCCTCGGGCTGCTGGTTCAGCTTCTGCGACCGGGCCGCAAACCCGCCGGATTATGCATCAAAGCCATTGCGCTGGGTTCGTTCACGGCCTTGCTGGTCTGTGGCTTGTGCATACTCAAGGTCATGGCGCCCGCCGATTCGCTGACCCAAGCGGATTTTGAACAGGATTTGAACGAGGATCCACGCGAAATCAAGATCGGTTCCAAGAATTTTACCGAGCAATTCATCGTAGGTGAAATCCTGGCTCAGCTCATCGAAAACCATACCTCGCTGCGCGTGGTGCGCGTATTCAACCTAGGCGGCACGGTCATCTGCCACAACGCCCTGATCAACGGCAGCATCGATCTTTATCCTGAATATACGGGAACAGGCCTGATGACCATACTCAAGGAAAGCACAGGCGGCAAGTCGCCGGAGGCTATTTTGTCGTTGGTGGACAACGCGTACAACGCCCAATTCGGTTGCGACTGGCTGGCGCCGTTCGGCTTTAACAATACCTATGCCCTGGCCGTGCGCCGTGCGGACGCTGAAAAAAACAACTGGAAAACTATCAGCGACCTAAAAGACGCAGCCGGCACATTACGCGCCGCGTTCACCTCGGAATTCATGGAACGCGAAGACGGTTATCCCGGCCTGCGTGCGCGCTACAAACTGCACTTCAAACAAGCAGTCGACATCGATCCGCAACTCATGTACAAAGCCGCAGCCATGGAACAGACCGACGTCATCTGCGCTTTCAGTACGGACGGCCGAATCCAAGCCTGTGATCTGGTTACGCTACGCGACGATCTCGGCTTTTTCCCGCCTTATCACGCCGTGCCAGTAATCCGCGGGGTCACGCTCGAAACCTACCCGGAAATGAAAACAATTTTAGCGAAACTTGCAAAAAAAATAGACGACCAGACCATGCAACGCATGAATTACGAGGTCGACGAGAAAAAGCGCTCGCCACGCAAAGTGGCCCGAGCATTCCTGCTTAAACACAAGCTCATCGCCGATGGAGGGGGGACGAGCAGGCAGGCAGAGAAATGAACCTGACTTAAAACGAAACGGACGTATGGGTAAACATGAACCGCAAGGTTGACGCCCGTCGAATCGTTCAATAACAGAAGGAATATGGTTATGCCTATACTGGAAAAAGGCAGAGAACATATACGGAAAAATGTAAAACGGTTGATGGACAAGCCGCCGGAAACTGCGGTTCCGTTGTGGCGTGAGCTGGCGCTATGGATCCGGGATTTTCTACCCGAGATCAATACAGCCTGGTATGACGCACTCTACGACCTGTACCAGTACGATGCGCTTTCTTTTGAAGTGACTGAAGACGATGTGCTGACCCGTCTGCGCCAGGACAGTCAACCAGGCCACGGCGTTTCGCCGCGCCTTCGTCGCCAGGTGTCCCAGGCCATCGAAACCATTTATACAGTGAGTCAGCCGCGTGGCATCTACCGCATCGTCCCGGTCACCAAGACTGACGATGCCATCCGTTTGAACGGGGACCAGCCGTTGCGCAGCCGCAAATTAAACCGGCTGTTCGCGCCCTGTTTGCATGCAGTCGTGTTCGTTACCACCATCGGCGACGCAATCGATGCCGCAATCCAGGACCGGATGAAATCCAGAACCCAATACGGCTATATCCTG
>CAZOLK010000158.1:0-12430 GCA_964580325.1 uncultured Verrucomicrobiota bacterium
ATGCGGCTGAACGCCTGCATCGTGTCCGCCGTGTGCAGCGAGCCGAAGACCAAATGCCCCGTCTCCGCCGCCTGAATCGCCGCTAGCACCGTGTCGTGATCCCGAAGCTCGCCGATGAAAATCACGTCCGGGTCCTGCCGCACAACAAACTTGAGCGCCTCCCGGTACGACCCTACGTCCAGGCCGACCTCCCGCTGGCTGATGATCGACTTGCGCGGGTTGAAGTGGTACTCCACCGGGTCCTCGATCGTCACGATGTTGCACGCGCGCGTCTCGTTCACACGCTCGAGCATGCACGCCAGCGTCGTGGACTTGCCGCTGCCCGTCACGCCCACGACCAGCACCAGACCCTCGTGCGTCTGCTCGGCGATCTTGCTGTAGATCGGCGGCAGGTTCAGCGAGGCGAACGTCGGGATCTCCGGCTTGATCCGCCGGATCGCCCCGTGCATCCCGCCCTCGGCGCGGAAGACGTTGCACCGGAACCGGTCCACGCCCTCGCCGCGCATCGAGGGGCCGCAAACAGCGGTGGTCTGCGGCAGTGGCGCGGTCGATACGGATACATACGGCCGGATCAAAGTGCGCTTTCACTGGAACGAGCACGCATCGGTTTACCTGCGCGTGGCCCAGCGCTGGGCCGGCAAGCAGTGGGGCTGGAACTTCGTGCCCCACGTGGGTCACGAAGTGGTGGTCCAGTTCCTCGAAGGCGATCCTGACCGCCCGCTGATCACCGGCAGCGTCTACAACGCGGCCAACCCGCCGCCGCTGGACCTTCCGGCGCGCAAGCACGACGCCATCATACGCGACGAGAGCGGCAACCAGTTCGTGATGAGCAGCGAAACGGGCAGCGAATACATCCAGCTTAAGGATAAGTGCGGCAACGAGATCAAACTCGATTCGAGCGAAAAAATCCTGCGCCTGTACACGCCGTCCAAAAATACCAGCGCCACGTTCGGCCACAGCCTGGAGTGGATTACGGACAGCAGCCTGACCGATGCGATTTGGGGCTACAAAAACAAGATGATCAACGGCAATTCCTTCGGTTGCGTGGGCGGCAACAATTTCGGTGTCGTGTGCGGCGAAAAGCTGGGCGTGATCGTCATTTTCAAGCTGGATGTCATTGTCGGCTGGAACCAGAAGTATGTGATCGGCGCAGAAAACAAGTTGGTGCTGGGCGCGGCCTGGGACTGGAACCTGGGCGGCAAAAAAGAGGCCCGGCGCGGCAAGAAGTTCGAATTCAATCCCAACGGTGGCTGGTTCTCCATTGGCAGCGACGCGGTCAAAAAGGCGATGAACGAGAACCTGCGGTTGGCCCGTGAAAAACTGGAACTCGTGAACCAGCAGGACGTGGCCGCGATGACGGAAAAGGTCGATCTCGCGGTCAATGGCATGCGCATCATCCAGCAGAAAATCGAGACCGTGGCGCAGAAGATCCAGCGCACGGGCGTTTCCATGAACGAAACCTATACCAACCTGACCGATACGTTGCAGGAGATGAAAACCACGGGCCTGACCATCACGTTTACCGAGGGCATTGCCAATGAATCCGAGACCTCGGCCACGTACCAGGGAATCGTGAAGCTCAACTGAGGAGAATGCACATGGCCACTTCACCTTATGAATCGCTTTCTTTCACCTGTGCGGCTGCCGTGGCCGAAACGCTGCTGCCGATCGGTCTCGACGTACGCGAACAACTGAACAGTCTGTTCGAGATCCGGGTCAGGCTATTGAGCGAGAACGCCGGATTGGAGGCGAACGGTTTTCTCGGACAGAACGCCACGGTCCGGATCGCAACGGACAACGGCGAGCGCTGTTTCAACGGTTTCATCACCTGTTTTGAGCAACAAGCACCACGCGGTCGCTATTCGGCCTACACGGTCGTGCTCGCGCCCTGGCTCTGGTTTCTGACCTGTCGCGCCGACTGCCGCATCTTCAGCAACCTGCGCGCACCGGAAGTCGCCATGGCCGTCTGCCGCGATGCGGGCTTCAGCGATATCGAGGACCGACTCGACACCGTGCGTTACGCCGTGCGCGAGTATTGCGTGCAATACCGCGAAAGCGATTTCAATTTCGTCAGCCGCCTGCTGGAGCAGGAAGGCATCTGCGCGTTCTTCCGCCACGAAGCTGAGCGCCACATACTGGTGCTGTGCGACGATCCAAATAAACACGCTGCCGGCAGCGGACCCATCCCGTTCAAAGCGCAGGACCAGGCGCTGGTGGGTTCGCACCTGCATACTTGGCGTGCGGTCGGCGCCTGGACCACGGCCCAGTGCGCTTTGGCGGATTTCAATTACGAAAAGCCGGATGTTCCACTGCTGGCCCGGCATCGACCCGGCGACAGCTACGACCAGGCCGGCGCCGAATGGTTCGATTTCCCAGGCGCGTTCAAGGAGCAGGCGCAAGGCGCGCATCTGGCCCAGGTCGCAGCCGAGGCCTTGCTCGCCGGCCAGGACACAATCCAGTGCGAAGGCGATGTGCGCGAATTGCGGCCTGGCCATACATTCGAACTGAAAGGCCATCCGCAAGCCGACGCCAACCGCGCTTATCTTGTGACAGGCATCGAATTGACGGCAGCCCTGCCCAGTTACGAGTCGGGTGCGATCAACCAGCCCGCGGACGCTGCCTGGCAATTCAACTGCAAAGCGGACCTTATCGATGCAAAACGGGCCTGGCGCCCCTTGCGCCACGCCGCGCCGGCCAGGGTGAGCGGGCCACAGACCGCGGTCGTGAGCGGCGCGAGCGACGTCGTGGACACCGACGAACTGGGGCGCGTACGCGTGATCTTTCACTGGGACCGCGACCAGCAGGTCTCGTGCTATGTGCGTGTGGCCCAACCCTGGGCCGGCGCCGGCTGGGGCGGACAGTTCATTCCCCATGCCGGCCAGGAAGTGATGATCGATTTTCTCGAAGGCGACCCGGACCGGCCAGTGATCACCGGCGCCCTGGTCAACGCCGATCGCATGCCGGCCTGTGCGCTGCCCGGCGAAAAACGCCAGTGCCGCATCAGCGACGAGTGCGGCAACAGCTTCTCCATGAGCAGCGAACCCGGCCAGGAACACATCCAGCTCCAGGACACGTACGGCAATGCCATCAAAATGGACGCCGTGGAAGGCACCATCCGGCTTTACTCGCCCTCCCATGACTCCGAACTGCTGCTGGGCAAAAGTTTCTGGTGGAAAACCAAATCGAGCGAATCCAAGATCCTCAATGGAAGCTACTCGTCGTATGTGCGCGGTTTCAACAACTCGAGCGTACTCGGCTTTTCCTACAGCCACGTGCTGGGCGCGTCTATCGGCGTCACCATCATTTACAAGGTGGACGTGATCTGTCCAATCAATTTCAAGACCGTGGGCGGACTGGATATGAAAGTTGTCGGCGGTCCCGAACTCGCCATTATCACGGGAGCCAAGGTCGACCTTTTCAAAGGCTGGAAGTTCAAAGCCGGCGCCAAGTTCTGGCAATTGACCCTGGACAAGAGCATGAAAGGCACCACGGCCGTGCACCAGATGCTGGAAAGCCATCAGGAACTTTACAACACGATTACCACGGCCTGCGCGGGCGACCTGGGCGTGACCGCGCCGCAGCAGCTTCAGCTCATCAACGATTACGAGAGCCTGTTCACCAAAGCGAACCTGCTCGCGACATCGGTCACTGAGACGGCCCAGAAAAAGAACCGGTTACTGTCTTCGCTCAAAGGCGACCGGGTCAAGGTGACCATGACCAATGTCGAAGTCAAGGTAACGGCCGGTGTTCAGACCTGTACCGGCATAATCAAATTCAACTGACGGGAGCGCACGTTTGAAACTGATCAATCTCAAGGACGATATCCTGACGCTGAACTGGGTGGTCACCAAGGTGCGACCGCCGCAATGGACCTCTTCTTTTATTATTAAGGGAACCTTTCCACTCGCGCCGGACGTCATGCCGGTCGAACCGCTGGAGGGCAAGGACCCTGTCGGACCCATGGGCGATATTTATGTGGATGACAATCCGGAGAAGAGCCTGCAGACCGCCAGCGACTTCGTACCGTTCAAGCCGCTGGCCGACGTGTTGCTCAACGGTTCGGCGCATGCACCGGGCGGCGAGCCGGTCCGCTTTCTGCAGGTCTGGTTCAAGGTCGGGTCCATGGCCAAAAGCATGGCCGTGTTCGGCAAGCGCATGTTCGCGTCCATGGATGAACCCGAAGCGTTCATCCATATGCCGCTGCTGCTGGAAAACGCATTTGGAGGACCGAACGATCCCAACAACCCCATCGGCAAAGGCCGCGACGGCGAAGAAATGCCCAACCTGGAACAACCGGACGAACCGGTCACCTCGCCGCGCGACAAAATCGCGCCGGCCCATCTCGGACCGTGGCCCATGCACTGGCCTCAGCGCGCGGCGCGACTCGGCACCTATCGCAAGGACTGGCTCAAGAAACACTGGCCCTGGTTGCCCGAGGATTTCGATTTCCGCCACTTCAACGCCGCATCCGACGACCAAATGGTTGAGGATTACCTGCGCGGCGACGAACCCGTGGAACTGGTCAACCTGCATCCGGACCACGCGCACCTGAAAACATGCCTGCCCGGCGTACGTGCACGCTGTTTCCTGGAAATCGAACAGGAGCAGGACACGCTTTTATTCAAGGAAGTGACGTTACGCCTGGATACGTTGGTGATCGAGCCTGACGCCGACCGCGCGCAATTGGTCTGGCGCGGCCTGGAAGACGTGATGTCGGTCAAAATGCGCGAAATCCGGTACGTCATGATCCTGCTCGAGCCGCTGGACCAGCCGGACAAGCCGCTGGACCACTACCGTACTCTGCTGCACGACACGCTGGACCAAGAAAAGCTGGCGTTGAAGGACGTGCCTGGCGAGGATTTCGATCCCAAGGCGGAAGTGGACAAGCGCTTGAAACAGGGCGACGCTTTGCGGGCGGATCTGGAAAAAGAAGAGGCCGCGACCAAACAGCATGTGCTCGAACAAACCGGCGCTCTGCAAAAACAGAGCGATGCCAAAGCGACCTCGCTGGGCCTGACAGCCGCTATTGCCGCGGCTGCCGCCAAGGGTGCGACCGGCCCCGATTTCAGTTCGCTGCCTGACGAGTTGCCACCCAAAACAGCCAAGGCCATGGCCGGCAATCCCGAAGCGTTGGCCCAAAGCAATAAGATGCTCAAAGATGCCAAGGCCGAAGGCCCCAAGACCATGGAGCGCTTTGACCAAGCCCAGAAAGAGATGGACGAGAAAACCGCCGAAGCGCGCAAGAAATTCGAACCCGGCACGGACCGGCCTGCGGTCGAAGCCTCGGCCAGAGGCCCCAACAAAATGAAGGGCAAAGACCTCTCCGATCTGGACCTGTCCGAACTGGACCTGACCGGCATGGACCTAAGCGACGCCAACCTGGCCGGCGCCAACTTGAGCAAATCCACATTGCGCGGCGCGCGACTCTATCGCGCCATCCTGACCGGCGCGGACTTGACCGGCGCGGACCTGACCGGCGCGTATCTCGAAAAAGCCGACCTGCGTAAAGCCAACGTCGATAAAGCCGTGATCCAGGACTGCGTGCTGGACATGACCGACCTGTCCGGATTGAACCTGGAAAAATTCGATTTCAAAGGCTGCCACGGCAAGTTCACCGATTTTTCCAAAACCAAGCTCAACGGCGCCCGGTTCTGTGAGACCTGCCTGGACAAACCCGATTTCAGCAAATGCGAGGCAGCCAACGCCGATTTCCGCGGCGCTGTATTGACCCGCGCCGATTTCGACAGCGCCAAAGCGCCCGGAATCATGATGCAAGGCGCGAACATCGCGAACCTGCGCGCCGGAAAAGATACGGATTTCAGCAACGGCCAGTTTCAAAGCGCCTCTGCCGAGGGTTCGGTCCTCGGCGAGGCCAAACTGGACCATGCCGATTTCTCGCGCGCGGTCCTGATGCGTTCGCTTTTCAGTGGCGCAGTGTTGAAAAACGCCTGCTTTGACCGCGCCGACCTGCGCGGTTGCGTGTTTGACGATGCGATCCTGGACCAGGCGCTGATCACTTGCGCCAATGCCTTGCGCGCCTCTTTCTGCCGCGCCCGTCTGACGCGTACCGTGTTCGACGGCTCGAATCTGTACGAGGCTGGCTTTATGGAAGCGTTGCTCGAACAGACCAGTTTTTACCAGGCCGGGATCAAGCGCACGCTGCTGGACAATTACGTGAACGGCAAGCTGCCTGTGGGCATCGACATGTCGAAACAATAGCACCTATGGAGAACCGTTGTGGATAAAGAAACATTCATGAACAGCGGGGGCAAGGTCGGCTCCCCGATCATGGACAAGGATCGCCTGCTCAAGCGCATCGCAGCCCGCGAATCGCTGAAAGGCGAAGTCATCCGTGAGATGGACTTGAGCGGGCACGATTTTCGCGGCGTGGACTTCAGCGGTACGACCTGGGACGGCATTGACCTGAGCGAAGCCAACCTGGAAGGCGCCTGCTTGGACGAAGTCAACTTCCTCTCCTGCAAACTCGACAAGGTCCAGGCCATGGGCGTGTCCATGTTCAAAGTGCTGCTGGAAAGCTGCCACGCGGAAAAGCTAAACCTGTCCGACGCGCGCATCCGCCAGTCCATTTTCAGCGAGTGCGCGTTTGACCAGCCCGTATTTGACGGCGCGACCATGGAAAACTGCTACCTGGTGGAGTGCGCCTTCAACCAGGCAACCATGCGCCAGATCGACGGGCGCGACCTGCGCGTGCTGGAAAGTGCGTTGCCCGAGGTCGATTTCAGCGGCGCCAACCTGAGCGGCGCCATGCTGCCAGACTGCAAGCTGGAGAAAGCCGTGTTCGCCAACGTGCGGCTGGAAAACACGGTTTTGCGCAATACGCTGCTGACCGGCGCGGCGCTAGCCACGGCGAGCATCGCGTATGTCGACCTGTCCAAAGCGGACCTGACCGGCATCGAAAGCCTGCCCGAGGATTGCACCGGCTTTATCTTCAACGAAACCGTGCTCGAAGGCGTCGACCTATCCGGCAAAAAACTAGAACGAACGTTCCTCAACAACGCCAAATTGGCCGGCGCCAACTTGGCCGGCGCTGACTTGCGCGACGCGGTGTTCAGCGGCGCAGACCTGAAAAAGGCCGATCTCAGCCAGGCCGACGCCACCGGCGCCATCTTGGACGACGTGGATTTGAGCGAAGCCAACCTGAAGGACGCCACCTTGCTGCGCGCGGACCTGCGCCGTTCTACATTCACCTACAAAGAGATCAGCCAGGCGGACCTGCGCGAGGCGCGGTTCGAGCGCAAGGATTTCAGCGGCGAAGATTTTTCAGGCCGCGTTTTCGTCAAGAACCTGTTCATGAACTGCAATTTCGAAGGCGCCTCGTTCGAGGACGCGCACTTCCAGAATGTCAACCTGGACGGGTGCAACCTGAAAGGCGCACGGTTCGTGCGCAGCCGCCATCAGGGTACGCTGCTGCGTGGCGCTGACCTGACCGACACCGATTTCAGCCATGCGGAATTAAAGCATGTGGCCCTGGGCACGGCCGACATAGAACCCGCCGTCCTGACAGGCATGAACCTGACCCGAGCCAACCTGGAGCGCACCGATTTCATGGGCCTGGAACTGAAAGAAACGACCATAGCTCAAACCCGGTTCATCGCCTGCGAGTTGAAAGGCCTGGATTTTGTCAAGCGCGACTTGCGCGGCTGCGATTTCACCCGCGCTGACCTGTCCGAGGCCGACCTGAGCGAAGCCAACCTGACCGATGTGAACATGCCACTATGCAGCCTGATGAAGGCAAAGTTGAAAAAGGCGGACCTGTCGCACGCCACTGGCAAGTGCGCGCTGTTCATCGAAGCGGACCTGAGCGAAGCAAAACTCGAGCAGGCGGCATTCAACCAAGGTCAGTTCCGCCAGGCCGTACTGGACGGCGCTGACTGTAACCATGCGCAACTCAGCGAAACCTCGTTCGATCATGCCAGGGCCAAAGGCACGGTATTTATCCACGCTGACCTGGCATTCACCGATTTCTCCCACGCGGAAACGCCTTACGCCGATTTCAGCCAGGCCAACCTGACCGGTGCCAACCTGCACGCGGTCGAAAATCCACACGCCATCTATGATCGCGCCATCATGGATCAGGTCAAGGACACGGACCTGGACCGGCTCGAAGCCGAGCATTGGAAGATTCCCGACTGATTATTTACAGGATACAACCAGGAGCATACATCATGCAAAACATCATGCAACAGATCGCCACCCAGTCCACATACCTGGGTCCGGCCACGGTGCTGAAAGCCGCCGGCGACCGGGTGCGCATTGCTTTCCCGAATCAGGAGGCTTGGGCCCGTATGGCCCTGGCCTATCGCTATGAAGCCCGTGAAGGCGACGTCCTGCTGGTGATCGGTCAGGATAGCCAGTGGTACGTGATCGGCGTGCTGCAGGGACAGGGTCCCACGACAATCCAGGCGCCAGCGGACCTGGAATTGCGCGCCGTCGGCCGGATCAGCCTGCATGCCGGCCAGGAACTGGACCTGCGTGGACCCGCGGTCAATCTGCATACCCATGCCCTGCAGGTGGTGGCCACGCGGGTGATGGAGAAATTTCAACAGGCCTCACGCTGGATCAAGGAGACCTTTCACATGAGCGCCCAGAGTTCGCGAATTATAGTGGAAGAGTCCTACCACGTCCAGGCCGGCAGCATCAAGCAGGTCGCCGAAGAGGATGTGCGCATCGACGGCGACAAGATTCACTTGGGATGAGGAGATCGTCATGTTTCCCGCATCCACCAATGCCGACGGTCATTGCCTGGCCTACAGCGACGTGTGCGCCACGCCGTTGAACGAAGATGACGCCCAAGAGCGCACGGCCGGCGAACAGGCTGAAGCCGCGGAAAACGCACAGGCCGAAGCCGCAGAATCGGGCGAAAACATCCCCTACCCCAACCTGGCCGACAACCGCCAGGGCGATCCGTATACGGCAGCCTTATCCGTCCGGATCCAGAACATGCCCATGTTCACGGCCAAGACCGAGATCATCATGTCCAGCGGCGACGAACCGGGTGCGCTGGGCGGTGTGGCCTCACGCAAGATAAAGGGACAGGCCAAGTATATCACGGGCAGCACGCGCGTGCTGGTAGAAGGCAGTCCAGCGGTCTACCAGGGCGCAAACACGGGCCAAAACGGCGCGCCCAACCTGAACACGGCATCAGGTGCCCAGGTCAAACCCAGCCAGCATCTGGTCATGGTTTCGCCGTGAAGCCCAGCTTG
Source organism: uncultured Verrucomicrobiota bacterium (assembly GCA_964580325.1). Lineage (GTDB taxonomy): Bacteria > Verrucomicrobiota > Kiritimatiellia > CAYTQP01 > CAZOLK01 > CAZOLK01. The sequence goes on from CAZOLK010000158.1 coordinate 9,225, forward strand.
TCACAAACGCATCCTGAAGAGCGCGGACGCTGGAACCAAAACAGGATGAGTCCGCTTCTACTTCACGGCGTTGACAAAGTCAGTCATGGAACATTCAGGATCGCCGGTCTTTTTTAACCGGTACATCCTGCGGATGAAAAGGGCTTCGGGCATCATGGCGTGTCGACACCAATCGCAGCACTCGCGGGTGGCGCCCAGAAAACGCTCATCGGCAAAACAATTGCGCCAGCCTTCCAACAGGAATTCCAGCACGCTGACCGCCATCAGGAAACGTAGGAGCAGCGTCATGGTCCGTGCGTAGACACTGACCGGACGGATAGCTGAAACGCGCAGATCGAATACATCCGGCATATCGAACAGGACCACGTGCAGGTAATTATCCAGGATGAACGCCATCCACTGAGGAAAATCGCGTACCGGTCCTTCAAATCCACCACGGCTGAACACCATGCAGTAGACCACGGCGCCGATGGAGAGCAGGCAGGCGCCCATCCAATACACGTCACGCGGCGCGCCAAACGTGCGCTTACGGAAATAATGGCGCCGCGACGACGCCAACAGCCAGCCCAGGGTCACGAGCATGGCCGGCCAAACAGCCCAGTGTTCAGGTAGACCGAACTTATACAGGAACCTTCCCAGCGTGGCCCAGCCCATGAAACAGATGGCTGCCACCAGCAACCAGGTTAGATGAAGCCCCACAATCGTCATCGCGAAATCCCAAATGCGCCGGGCCGTGCCCTGACGCCTTGCCACCACCCAGTAATAAACCGTGGGGTCTTCCATATCATATATTCCCGACATGTCGATTCTCCATCTATATTGAAGCAGAACTCTACGTAACGTTTTAGCATACAAGCGCATAACGGTATCAAGCCTTGCAGACGGACGCAAGACAAGGATTGACATGGCGCCTAAAATCCATAGGTTCATGATGAACCCAAAACAAACCAACGAGGACACGATGAATAGCGTGAAAAAGCATAGGGTCAAGCTGGCGTGGATTGTTGCGACGGGTATACTCGTCGCCCTGTTAAACGCAGGCTGCGGCATGGAACGACAAATCGAGCAGGAACCGGAAAAGGCCGATCCGCAGGAATCCTCGGCCAAGAAAAAAGCGATCAAGTCCGCTTATCAGCATGCGCTCAAGGGCACGGATCCCACGGAAGGATACAAGGAAGCGGCGGATGAACTTCTGAAAGAAGGTGTTGATTGAGCGAGTGACAGGGTCCTGGATTTCAGCGTGGAAAGCGATCTTTGACGGTTCGCGCCAACCTGTCATTGTTAAAAAGATCAAGACGAAGAACGGTGAATGCTTCGCCAGACTTTATAGTCCTCCAGATCCCCTTTGATCATGGACAGGCAGGCGGCAAATACGAGCACATCGTCGAGCAGGCCCACCATGGGCAAGAAGTCGGGCAACAGATCCAGCGGGTTGAGCACATACAGCAGCGCGGCTGCGGACGCGGCCATGGTCCGGAACGGCGGACGCCGGTAAGTTCCCGCCAGGTAATCCTTGATCATGGCCGTGACCAGCCGGGCATCGCCCAGAAACCGGCGCAATGGACCTGCACGGCGGAACCGCGATTCGATCCGTTCGCTCTCCGCCGCCACATAGCGCACATCGTCACTGCTGATCCGCTCCGTCTCTTCACGCAGGATATCGTCTGCTTCCAAGTCGATTACATTGCCATTAATTTTCATGGCCGCATTCTGCGCTCAAGTCTTGCCCGGTGCAAGCAGGAAATAAGCAGGAAATCGCTCTCGCTAGGGTACCGTGATCAGGTCATTGCCGTCGGTCAGACTTTCCAGGTTATCCTTGTCGATCGCGGTAACCATGACCTCGATGGGCTTGTCCAACTGGATCATGCTCAACGAAAACTCCAGGTTGGTGGTGGTGCCGATGAGCTTGATTTCATTCTTTTTAAAGGTGTGCTTGATATTCTGCCAGATAGCGTATTCAACGACATCCGGCTGGGGCGGCGGGTTCCACAGTAGCCTGACCTCTTTGCCTACGACCTTGGAGCGCAGCTTGGTCGGCTTGCTGGGCAACGGCTTGGTCTGACCTTTAATCACGGCCCAATCGCTTTCCAGACGATCGACGTCAATGGCCTTGATCTGATACGTGCGCTGCTGGTTGTTATCCAGCCCGCTCTGACGTGTCGACATCATCACGGCATCCTGGTCAGCGGGTAAGAATATCGTATAGTCCTGGGTCTTCACGCGGTACTCGACAATATCGGTTTCCGGGTTGGGTCGCCAGGTGATATTGATGGAGTGTGGCAGGTGAGTCGTGGCCTTGAGATCGGCAGGCATGCGCGGCCGTTTCTTGGTATGGGCGGTAACGTTCTTCGATTGCGATGCGGAGCGGATATGCACGTTGGAGCATCCCAAACTGAACGCTTCAAGGGAATACGCATAATCGTTATCGTCCTTGAGCTTGGCTAGGCCGGAGGCGTCGTCCGTATTGCCGCGATCGATTATATGGGTGGATTCGCGGCCGTACAGAATCGCCTTGGGACTGTCCAGGTCCTCGCGCCAGACATAATAACCAAAAACCTTCTCGTCCAGCGACGCCTCCCAGGTCAGCAGCACTTTGCGCGGCATATCAGAGACTGCTTTGACGCCTTTCACTTCTGGCGGTACGGCGCGGGTCCGGGCAGAACCCGATTCGGAATCCGGACTTTCGGCGGTAACCGTGTTGACGGCGTGGATACGGTAATAATACATGGTCAGGTCTTCGAGCGAACCGGGGTTGTTAGCGGCGCGCTGCTCGTTAATGCGCCCGTCATCCAGATAAGATGTATTCTCGCGTCCCAGCACACTGTTGATTTTCTCAAAGCCGCTGTCCGGCTGGCGACTGCGGTAGACATCGTAACGGGCAATATCCGGTTCCGGCGAAGGATCCCAGGAAAGCGGAATGCAGCGGACTTCATCGCTGACACCCTTGACATTGACCACCTGCTTGGGCGGCGGCATGGTTTTCACTTCCTCGGATAATACCGGCTCGCTCATGGCGCCGACCGCGTTGACCGCAAAAACGCGGTAGATATATTCGGAACTGTCGAGCAAGGTGGATGCCGGCGTTCCACCGTCGACAAACTCGAGCCCGTCACATTTCTCAGCGACCAGGATGAAGTTGCCGGCATCCTCGGCAAGGGCGCGTTCGATTTTATAGGTCATATCGCCCTTGGTGGGCGTGCTGCGCC
>CAZOLK010000159.1:0-12351 GCA_964580325.1 uncultured Verrucomicrobiota bacterium
GATAGTTTGCGCTATACTTTTTATCAATCCACGGTCAACCAACAGCTAGCTTCTCTATATAATAGAAATACATCATCTTATGAAATACTAATATGTGACTAAACGGCAAATTAATTTGAGACCTCTAGCACTTATTTTAGGCGAGAAAGTCCATGCGTACACTTATATGTTGTTAAGAATACCTCTCTTTTCTATGTTCTTCGCCAACCTTCGCATAATCCTCTGGCGTATCCAGGTCCAGTAGAATACCGGGGTCGTCGGTGATGAATTCGTCCGGTTTGTTGGCGTTTAGCACGGTGCGCAGGCCGCCTGTGCCGTCGTGTGCCAGCAGCGCGGGTTTCAGTTGGATCGAGAGCAGGGGCGGGTGACCGCGGCGTTTGCCGCGGCGCGGGATCAGGACCAGCTCTTTGCGTTCAGCAAACTGGGTCATCATGTCGTGCAAGGTTTTCGGGCGCACCAATGGAATATCGGCCGGGTGCACGAAAAAGGCCTGGGTTTCCGGCGGCAGCGCACGCACGCCGCACTGGATGGTGGAAAACATGCCCTGGTCCGCGACAGGGTTGATGCATACCCGCGCACTATTGCGCGCGGCGATGGCCGCGACCTGCGGCACAGCTTCACGCACCACCACGATGATCGCGCATACCCCGACCGTTGTATGGGCGCGGAGCACATGTTCCAGCACCGGCATCCCGTTCAAGGGCAGCAGTCGCTTGTCCCGGCCCATGCGACGCGAGCGTCCGGCCGCGGGTATAATGGCAGCGAATATCATGGCTTGCTCTTCAGCGCAAAACGTCCAATAGCGCCAGGAAATCGAAAGGCGTTGAAAACACCTTGGCTTCTTCCGGGATAAAAGACGGTAGTTGGTCTTTGGACTTCTTGATCACCGCGATAGGGACGTTGATTAGCGAGGCAATGTCCTCGACATCGCCGGGTTCGCAGTTGCGCAGATCGCAGATCGCCGCACTCGACGGTTCGGCGGGCGCTTCTTGCTGGTCATGGAGTACCTGCAGCCCGATAAAATGCAGGAAAAGCTCCAGGATGACATCGGTTTTACCGCCGTCGCGCAGCAACACCCAACCTTTGTCTTTCAGGATATTACGCGAAAAGGACAAGCGCCCTGTCGGCACTTTGAGCAATTGGAGCAACTCGCGCAGTTGCGTGTTGACCTGCTGGAAAAAACGCGGCCATTGCGCATGCGGCAGGCCGAACTTTTCCCAGGTACTGTTATTGATGAAGGCATCGTAAAAATCGTTGGTGCGTCCCAGCAGCATGGCGGCGCTGAGCAGGTTGGCGATGTACAGGCTGCCGAACAGGTCTTCCTTTTCATCGAAACTTTTGGTGTCGTGGTGCATGGTGATGGCCTGGGAAACGCGGTCCGGCAACTTCCAGTATTTGGCCAGTTGATGGCCCATTTCAGCGTGGTGCAGGCTGAAATGCTGTTTTTCTTCGGTGCCGATGCGCTTGTGTTCCAGTTGGCATTTGCGGTTGATGACCATGTATTCCTCGTGCATGGCGTCGTCGAAAAAGAGCTTACCGATGTCGTGCAGCACGCCGGCCAGGAAGTATTCTTCGGGATTGAGGCTGTGATGGGCATGGGCGAGTTGCTCGGCAATGATGCCCACGCCCAGGGAATGGACCCAATGCCCGAAACGGTCAAAAACAAACGAGGTGCTTTGGGCGTTGGCCATCTGGAACACGGAGATCAGCACGCAAATGGAATGCACCCGCCGGTAACCCAGTCGAACGATAGCTTCGCGAATGGTCGTGGCCCGTTGTTTGCTGCCGTAGGCCACGGAATTGGCGCGCAGGATCAGGGCCGCAGTGATGGCCGCGTCCACGCGCACCGCGGCTACCAAGTCGTCGGTGTTGACTCGTGGATTGACACAGAGCTGGACCACCTTCAGCGTGGCCTGGGGCAGTGCCATCAGGTGTTGGACCTGTTCGGCGATTTTATTCACCTTTTCGCGCATGTTCATTTTGTCGTTCTGGTTGATTTCAGCGCGCTGGGAGTAAAATCGCTGCAGCACCGTTTTGACATAGGCCAATCCGCGAATCACTTTATCTGTGCCGTATTCCAGGGTCATGGGTTTGACCAGGAAATCGAATGCGCCGACCTGGCAGGCGAACACCACATCCTGGCGCTGAGGGTTTTCCTGCATGACGATCACCGCCGAGTTGACCGAGTGCGCCAACTGGCAGGCGCGCAGGAAATATTGATCGCCTTCGATATAATTCACGAACACGAGAAAAGGTTTAATGACCGGGATGTGGGACACAGCCCGGTAGGTATCGATCTCGTATATGACCTTACACCCCTCGCGCTCGGCGATACGGCCGATGGTGTGGGCGGTGTTGTCGTCATCATCGACGACCATGACCGTGGGTTTGGTCAAAGAAGGATCGCCATAAACGGCCTCGTTCGCTGCTTCGGTTTCCGACTCAGGTGCCGTCTCCCTGGATGCAGCGTTAGCTTCGGATATAACCTCTTCAGCTTCCGGCATAGCCTTCTCGGTTTGAGGAGTTGCCGGTATCTCTGATGTCGTTTCCGTATTCGGCGCTGGGTTGGCATCCGGCGTCGACTTGGATTCTGGTGTTGCACCATTCACATCCAGCACGGACGGCGAAGCACCGTTTTTTTGTTGCTTCTCTTGGATCGACGTCATGGGTTCCAGTCGGTTACAATTTCACATCTTGATCATTGAATGCGAGGTTCATGTTCTTGGCCGCGGCTACTTCGTCCAACCGGCCCACGGGCGTGGTTCGCGGCATAGCGGCAAAGGCTTCGGGCTGTTTTTCGGCCAGTTCCTTGAGTTCGATCATCACCTTGATGAAGGCGTCCAGGGTTTCGCGCGTTTCGCTCTCGGTGGGTTCGATCATCAGGGTTTCGGGCACATTCAGTGGGAAATAGATTGTTGGCGGGTGAATGCCGTGATCGATCAGGCCTTTGGCGATGTCCATGACATGCACGCCGTGCTTGAGCAGCGGTTGGCCGCTCAGTACGCATTCGTGCATGCAACGCCCCTGGGTCACGGTCTGGTAATGTGGCCGCAGCTTTTCATGGAGGTAATTGGCGTTGAGCACGGCCATGTCACTGGTTTCGCGCAAGCCTTCGCGGCCCAGCATCAGCAGGTAGGCGTAGGCTTTGACGATGACGCCGAAGTTGCCGTAAAACGGCGCGATGTATCCGATGGATTTTGGTTCGTCGTAGTTGAGCGTATAGATGCCGTCCTTGGTTTTGCGCACGCGCGAAATGGGCAGGAACGGCCGCAACTTTTCCACTACGCCCACGGGTCCAGCACCTGGGCCGCCTCCGCCATGGGGCGTGGAAAACGTTTTGTGCAGGTTCAGGTGACACAGATCAAACCCGATGGCGCCCGGTTTAAAGCGGCCCAGGATCGCGTTCAGGTTGGCGCCGTCATAATACATGAGACCGTCCACGTCGTGGACGATCTCGGCCAGTTCGCGGATATGGGTGTTGAACAGACCCAGGGTATTGGGACAGGTCAGCATCAGGCCTGCGGTTTCGTGGTTCACGGCTTTGCGAAAAGCGTCCATGTCCATGACACCGTTATCGTTGGAGGGTACAGTGACCACTTTGAAACCGGCGATCGCGGCGCTGGCCGGATTGGTACCGTGTGAGGAGTCTGGGACGACGATATGGGTTTTGCGGTTGCCCTGTTCACGATGATAGGCAGCCATGATCATAACGCCGGTCAACTCGCCGTGGGAACCGGCCAGCGGTTGCAGCGTAAACTCGTCCATGCCTGCGATTTCGGAGAGCAGGCGTTCAGTTTGGTACAGGATTTCCAACGCGCCCTGGGTCAGCAACCCGCCGTGGCGCAGTTGCGGCCAGAGCGGGTGCAGATCGGTCAGTCCCGGCAGCTCGGCAGCGGCTTCGCAGGCCTTTGGGTTGTATTTCATGGTGCACGAACCCAGCGGGTAGTAGTGCGTATCCACGGAATAATTCAGGCGCGACAAGTTGGTGTAATGGCGTACCACTTCCGATTCGGACATTTCCGGCAGCGCGGGCGGTTCTTTACGCAGGTATTTTTCGTCCAGTTTAAACTGTTCCCGGCCGTTTCCGGGCAAGCGTACACCGCGGCGGCCTTCTCTGCTTTTTTCAAATATCAGTTCCATGGCTGTCTTCTTTCTTTTCAGATGGTTTGCGATGAGTTCATGCGCGCAACAGGTGTTTCAGTTTGGCTGCCAGTATATCGATTTCCTCATGGGTCCGTTTTTCAGTGAAAGCCAGCAGCAGGGCCCCGGACATCTCGTGGTAGTAACGGCTGAGCGGAAAACCGGCGGCCACGCCGCGGTCGATCAGGGCGCTGACCACATCTGAAGCGTCGCGTTCGATGCGCAGGGTGAACTCATTGAAGAACGGCTGAACGAACGCGGGTTCAATCCCGTCGATGGCGGTCAGTTGTTCGAATGCATAAGCTGCTTTACAGGCGCATTGACGGGCCACGTCGACAAATCCGCGTCGGCCCATCAGGGCCAGGTAGATCACAGCGCGCAAGGCGCAAAGCCCCTGGTTGGTGCATATATTGGAGGTGGCTTTTTCGCGCCGGATATGCTGTTCTCGGGTTTGCAGAGTCAGCACAAACCCGCGCCGCCCTTCGGCGTCGTGGGTCATGCCGACCACCCGGCCCGGCATTTTGCGTACATACGTACTCCTTGTGGCCATGAACCCCAGGTACGGCCCGCCGAACGAGAGCGGGTTACCCAGGCTTTGACCTTCGCCGGTGACGATGTCGGCTTCCATCTCGCCGGGCGTTTTGAGCAGACCTAGCGCCGTGGGATAGACGGAAAGGACGGCCAGCGCGCCTGCGTGATGCGCGGTCTGACACAGGTCGGCCAGGTCGTCCACGCAACCGAAGAAGTTGGGGTTCTGCAGGATGATGGCCGCGGTCGTGTCGTTGATCGACTCGCTGAAATGTTGGCGATCAGCGATTCCACCGGCTGTGGGCAGTTCTTCGTAGTCAATGGAGAGGTTGCGCGTATAACTGCGCAGCATGGTCCGGTAGATCGGGTTGACGCCCTCGTCGACCAGCACTCGTTTGCGGCGGGTGATGCGCAGGGCCATCATCATGCCCTCGAACAGAGCTGTGCCGCCGTCATAGAGCGAAGCATTAGCCGTCTCCATTCCGGTCAGCCGGGTGATGGCGGTTTGGTATTCATACATGGCCTGCAGCGTGCCCTGGGCCACCTCCGGCTGGTAGGGCGTATACGCGGTGTAAAACTCGCCCCGACCGGCCAGACGGTCCACGGCCGCGGGGATGAAATGATCGTAAAAACCGGCACCGCAGAAATTGATCAAATCGCCGGAATTGCGCGAAGCCAGTGAGCGCAGACGCTGCATCATCTCCAGTTCGGACATACCTGGCGCTGTGTCGAATTGGTCGGTCTGCAGTTCCGCGGGAATATGGGCGAATAGATCGTCCATCGAGGTCACGCCAACGGCGTTGAGCATAGCTTCCCGGTCCGCTGTTCCCGCGGCATAAAAAGTTGTATGCGACATAATATTCTCCTGCTGGTTGCATTTTCAGATCCGGCATGGCAAGGGATGAAAAGGTAAGCGCCTCCGCATCTAAAATGTACTCATCCCAAAATGTTAATAGCGCGAACAAGGCTTTTTTTCAATAGAAAAGTGTCAACCCTTGAGGTACGGACGTATTTGAATTCCGTGATGTATATCGACGAAGATCGGGATGAAGATCGGGATGAAGATCGGGGTAAAAAACGGGAGATGCCAAAGAGCAGCAGTCCTTCGTAACTCGGAGAGGTGCGACTGACGCTTCAATTTATGCTTGAGTTCATGCGTGTATGCTTTATGTTTGGATGAGCGACATGTTGGACCATAAAAAACATATAAAGGGAAATTTACGATGATAAGACAAGCTACGTTCATAGTCGTAATCGCTGGTGCCCTGTTCTTTTCCCAGGTTCGAGCTGCGGACAGAGGCGTTTTTTCTCCGGCGTTACAGCGCTTTGTGCCTGAAGATAACATCAAAATCGTTTGTATGAAGGATGGGACCAGCAAAGAGGGCATCCTCATTGAAAAGAACGAAAAGGAAGTGATCCTCCGCATCGAGGTCAAAGGGATCACGCGCAAATTCCAGATACCGATGAGCAAAGTGGAGAGCGTCAAAAATCTGAATGCCTGCGACTACATCGCGCCGCATCTGAAAAACGCGCAGCTCAATTCCATGCGAAGCTATCCGGAGAAACAATATGTCCAGGTGATCTCGATGTTCGATGAGTATTGCGAACATTGCCAGGGCCATCAGGACTACGATAAGATTCATGACGCACGCAAGGCGTTCCAGGAAGAGCTGAACAAATTGCGTAGCGGCTTAGAAAAAATCGAGGGCAAGTGGTATCTGGCCATTGCCGCGGCAGTCAAAAAATTCGACTTATGGACCGATACGCTGGCCAAGCTCGAGGAAAAATACGAGGGCATCAAAAGCGCCAAGTACAGCGAAAATGAAAAGGCCAAGGATTATTACGACAGAATGGTGCTCGATCGGCGCGATATCGCGCGCAATCTGCCCCGGTTGTTGAAGGAGCGTGTTCCCAAGCTGACTAGTGAACAACGCTATGACGACGCAGTGTCGGAAATGACCGCCTTTCTCAATTTCTGGCTCACCCGCGTACTGACCAGTGAATCGGAACAGGGGGGCATTAATCTTCAGGCGGTCTTGTCCGAGATGGATTTCAGCCGCATCACGGAACTTGAGGAGCGCATTGTCCAAGCCTATCACGCATACCATGACACGGCCAACAAGCAACCACCCGAGGTTATGGAAAAAGACATGGTCTATATTCCGGGCGGCTACTTTCTGATGGGCTCCAAAAACGCCAAGCTGAAAGACGACGTATTCCCGCTGCGCATCATCTATGTCGATCCGTTTCTGATCGATAAATACGAGGTTACGAACGGTGAATACCGCAAGTTTCTGGAGCACGTCAAATCGACCAGCGATACGAGCATGGAACATCCCGAAGCGCCGCCGCTCAAGGATCATACACCCGAAGGATTCAAGCACAGGCACCTGAGCGCTGACGAGCAACCGGTGGTCGGCATTGACTGGTTCGATGCCTATGCCTATGCCAAGTGGGTCGGAAAGCGCCTGCCCACCGAAGCGGAATGGGAATACGCTGCGCGCAGCTATGACGGACGCCCTTTTTCATGGGACGCCGAAGGCAACAAGCAACGCATGCTCAATACGCCTGTAGGTCGCACGATTATGGCCACGGAAATCGATACGCTCTATCCGCCGGAACAGGAGGAGTTGACCATGATCCAGAAGTTGCGCGGAGAGAAGCCGCCGCCGCCCAAAAAGACCGTGCTGCCCGAGCGCACCTGGCCCGCGCGTTCACTGGTGGCCCAGGAAGCAGACATCAAGGATTTCATGAATACCATGCGCATAACCAATCCCTACCAGCTTTTTCATATCACCGCCAATGCCGCCGAATGGGTTGCCGATTATTATCAGGAAGACTACTACCGCGTCTCGCCCATATTAAATCCCCAGGGACCGGAAAAAGGGGAATTCCGCGTATTTCGCGGCGGCGATTACTTGACGAGCAGCCCCAATCACCTGACAACCTTCCGGCGCAGCGTTGCCCAGGGAACCCTCAGCAAAGGCGTCACGGGCCGGAACGCGGTTCCAATCATAGGGTTGCGCTGCGTCAAAGATCTGCCTGGCGAAAAGAGAACTTTGGACAAGGACCAGGCTGAGGCAAAAAAGAGTGAAATGACCGATGATCCAATGATCGATGACCAGTGACCCATTCCCCTTTAATCGCGTGTTCTTGGCTGGCGTCGTGCTGTTGATCGGTCTGCTTTTCGGTGCGGTCGGCATGCATGTCTGGACGCAGCATTACCGGTACAGCTATCTTGAGCAGGAAGCCGAGGTTTTGTCGGTCCCGTCTGGTCAATACCGCAGATCGCGCAGTTGCCGCGATTGTCATGAACGGTTTTACGAACTGTGGTCAACGTCCCACCACGGCAAGGCCATGCAACCGGTAACCCCTGAGCTGGCGGCAAAAGAACTGCAGCCGCTCCGTGAACCTGTTGTCATCAATTCGAATACATACACGGTTGATCTGGAAAAGCGGATCGTCATTGAGCAGGGCGCTGCCGGGCGTCGCGAGTATGCCATGCTGCATGCCATGGGCGGCAAGAACATATTCTTCTTTCTGACGCCCCTGGAGCGGGGAAGGTTGCAGGTGCTGCCGGTGGCTTATGATGTAAATCGCCAGGAATGGTACGACACCGCCGGCTCCATGGTGCGCCATTTTGTCGAAGGCCAGGATGCGCCCGTCGATTGGCGCGACCCATTGCTGACGTTCAACACGGCCTGCTACGATTGCCATGTCAGCCAGTTGGACAAAAACTACGATGCCGTGACAGATACCTACCATACGACCTGGCGTGAACCCGGCATCAATTGCGAGGCTTGCCACGGCCCGTGCGCGGAGCATAACCGTGTCTGTCGCGCCGTGCCACGGGGAACAGTGCCCGGGAACCTGCGCACCTTGCGCTGGAGCGAGTTGAGCAGTGAGCAGGTCAACGACGCCTGTGCTGTGTGTCACGCCAAAGCCAGGGTGATCGCCGCCCCTTTTTGTCCAGGCAACCGCTTTTTCGATTTTTACGACTTGGTCTGCCTCGAGCATGCCGATTTTTATGCCGACGGTCGTGACCTGGGCGAAAACTACACCCATACCACTTGGCTAATGAGTCCCTGCGTACAAGCTGGCATGCTCAATTGCACCCATTGCCACACCTCCAGCGGGCGTTTCCGGTTCAAGGACCGGCCCAATGCTTCCTGCTTGCCCTGCCACGCCCAACGTGTGCTTAAGCCCGGCCGTCACACCCATCATGCAACAGGCAACCGCGAATCGCCGACCTGTGTTTCCTGCCATATGCCGATGACCGAGTTCAGCCGTATGAAGCGTAGCGACCACTCCATGCGTCCGCCCTGTCCCGCGGCCGGTGCGCAATACAAGTCACCCGTGGCCTGCCTCCTGTGTCATACGGACCGCGAACCGGACTGGGCCGCCGGCCTGGTGCGCGCCTGGCATCCGGAACCGGTCTGGCAGCCCAGGATTCTGCGCCAGGCAGCACTCGTCGCTGCCGCCCGCAAGCGCGCCTGGACTGAGTTGCCTCATATACTCGCCTATCTTGAACAGGATGGCGCCGACCCTGTGGTCGCAACCTCGTTGATCCGCCTGCTCGCCGCTTGTCCCGATGCAGCGCAATGGCCCGTGCTGCGCCGGCTGACCCATCACACTGCGCCCCTGATTCGCGCTGCGGCGTGTTATGCCCTCATGCCTGACGCACAATCGCCGGACAGCCTGGCTCAGCTCACGCACGCGCTGGACGACAAAACCCGGCTCGTGCGCCTGCAAGCCGCGGCAGCCTTGGCCCAGGTTGCCCGCTCCAGTCTGGGCTTAGAGCAGAGCAACCGGCTGAAAGCGGTCGAAAAAGAGCTGCTGACCTCGTTCACCGTGCTGCCTGATCGATGGAGCAGCCATTACAACCTGGGCAATTACCGTCAGAGTCGCGGTCAGACCGATGCTGCGCTGGAGGCCTATAAAAAGGCCATGGTTTTGCGTCCGGACGCAATCCCGCCCTACGTCAACGCATCCATTCTGGTATCGCAACAGGGCCGTCTTGACGATGCGATAAACTACCTGCAAACGGCATTGCGCTATGAACCGGAGCACGGCGCGGTCAACTTCAACCTGGGTCTGGCCATGGCCGAAACCAATGCCATAGCCAGAGCGCGCGACCATTTGCTGATTGCGTTGAAAGACGAGGATGTTCGCGCACAGGCAGCCTATAACCTGGCGGCCATGGCTGGACTGAACCAATTGGAACGGGCTATCGAATACGCGCGCCTGGCCGCGGAAACCGCACCTGATCAACCGCGTTTTGCCTACAGCCTAGGATTCTATCTGAGCAGCGGAAACCGCTTCAAGGAAGCTGTCGCGGTATTGCAGGATCTGATTCGTAAACATCGGGAACATGCCGATGCCTGGATTTTACTTGGGGAATGTTATCTGAAAGACGGGCAGCAAGCCAACGCACGCGACCATTATCGCGCCATGGCCAACGAACAAGCGTTACCGGTCAAAACGCGCTCCCTGGCCAACAATCAATTGCAAAAAATCGCGAAATAACAAGGGGAGGGAGGTGGAACTCATGCCAGCGCGCAGGTCAGCGCCCTGCTCGTAGGACACGTGCGGTTCGTAACTGCCGGCTCCGGGGCCGCGGAAAAAGCATTTTCGTAAAGCGCCCCTTCGCGGGCGATCGGCCGGCGATACGGAGTCATGCGTTTTTTCTCCATGATGGTCTTTATTCCAGTGTTTGCGGCACGGTCTTGACATCGGCGGCTTGGCCAGCACCCATGACGCGCAGTTCATAGTCGTTGTAGGGTTCCATTTTCAGGTCAATGGCGATCTCCGCGCCGTTGTCGCGGATGTCGAGCGGGACCAGGCCGGGATGCTGGAACCAGGGGCCGGAGCCGTCGTTGCCAAAAAAGATCATCCACCAGTTGCCGCCCTTGTCGCGGAACAGGCCGCCGTTGCGGCTCATGGGTCTGGGCCGATTAAAGGGTCCCCAGGGCGTTGGACCGGTGGCGTAGGAGAAGTCATAGGTGCCGTAGTGTTTGCCGCCGTGTTCCATGTGCGGATTGCAAACCGGGCCGCCCCAGCGCGTGGCGATGAAAACGTACTTGCCGTTGATGTTGGCGACACCGCCCCATCCGTCGCTGGCGAACGCGGCCTGCATCAGGTCCACCTGGCGAAAAGCCCACGACTTGCGCCAGTCGCCGGGCAGGGCGAGATCGGCGACCGCGACTTTGGGTTTCCAGCCGATCACGGCATTCGCATACAGCCGACCGTCGTTTCCTATAAAGGGTCGCGGCGCGCCGCCTTCGGGGTCCTGGGCATAGTGCCCGCCCTTGCGCCCGAGCGATTCGTACGGGCCTTCGGGTCTGCCGGTCGTGCTGCGCAGCACGCCTGAGCCGTGGTGGTCGGGACCGCCCAGGTTCGATACGTTTTCCGGAAAAATGTTGAACCAGATCCAGTACGTGCCCTGCAGATAGAACATGCGCACGTCCCAGAAAGTGCGGGCGAAAAGGCTGCGCTTGGCCTTCTTGGAATCGCCTTCGATCAGGGGAATTTTCTGCCCGAGCCATTCGATGTCCTCATAGCGCCAGACGGTCTTGAATTCCACCCATTCGGTCAGGTCGCGGGAGCGGTAGACCACCAGTTCACCGGACCGGCCGATGCCCGAACAGGTCAGGTAGTAATAGTCATCCGGCGCATTGAGAATGCCGATGTCGCGCATTTCCTCAGCAAAATGAAGAGGAACCATGTTTTTCCATGGGCCTTTCTCAGTGAAGACACAGCGCGGTTTGCGCGGGAAACTCTCCATGTCCTGGAACAGGTACCACTCCGGTCGTTCCGGCCCGGTCCACTCAAGTGGAAACAGCGTGGCCCGGTCGCGGATGATGGCGCGTTCGTCCACACCGGAAAAGGCGGCGTAGAGCGTGGCATTGGTTCGTCCCTTTTCAATGACCTCCATGGACTTGGCCCGAGCAGAAACGGAATTGAGAAAGCAGGCCTGCTGCGGGTAATAGTGATCCGGCACGGCGGATGAGCGAGGGCCGGGAAAAACCGTAATGCCGCCGCAATGGGGCGCCATCAGGTGGCGGATGCTGTAGGGGCCGTAGATGGCCTCGGCATAGGCGATCCAGGTGTCGTTGCACGGGCGACCGAGGCGGCTGTTGTAATCGGCGGCGGTGAGATAGTAGCGACCGTTGGCCTTGACCATGAACGCGCCGCGCGCACCGACCTGCATGGGATCATCTTTGAGTTCAAACGGCGGATGCTTGGCGGCCTCTTCTTTTTTGAAGATGAACGCCGGGTCCGGCGCAGGCACGAGCATGCGCGGGCGTTCAGCCAGGGCGGTCAGGTCGTCGGTCATTCTGGCGATATAGCCGCCGTCAAACAGCCAGTAAACGGCGTCGTCGCCGCCTAGGGCCGGATCGTCCCAAAACATGGACGGGTCGCCACCCTTGGTGGTGATGGACCCGACTTCTTTGTACGGGCCTTTGGCCCGGCCACTCTCGCTCTTGATAAGGCCCGTGCCCTGGCCGTTCATCGAAAAGCAAATGTAGCAGTCGCCGCGGATAAAGTGCAGTTCCGGTGCCACGATGCCGCGGACCGGCGGTCGCCAGCGGGCCTCCATGGGTACGCGCCAGTAGGACTGCCAGTTCCAGTCGCCAGCCTTTTCGTGACGGTCGAGATCCCAGACCACGCCGACGTCTTCCC
>CAZOLK010000160.1:0-12295 GCA_964580325.1 uncultured Verrucomicrobiota bacterium
GACCTCTTGAACCCCATTCAAGCGCGCTACCAGTCTGCGCTACGCCCCGTATCTGAATTATTGCAATATTACGTCGATTTCTAAGGCAAGTCAACAGGGATTCGAAAAAAAATGGTCTGTTTTTGCGAGGATGAGTCGCGCCAACTCGCTCACATGCGGTTCGTTCAGCATGTCTTCGTGCCGTCCCGAGGTCCATTGCAGGTCCAGCCGGCCCTTTATTTTTTCACGCCAGCCCATGTATGGATCTTCGGTGACGCGCTTCGCTTGTTCGCTAGCGCGCAGGAGGAGCATGTCGCCGGTGCATGCCGGCGGTTCGTAGTTGCAGCCGGCGCGATGGGCTGTGTACCAGACATTGAACAGACGCTGCGCCTGGTCCTTGTCAAATCCGGGCGGCAAAGCCTTGGCCTTGCGCGCCTCTTCGAGTGTAAGGGCCAGTTGCTCTTCCAGTGGACAGGCGCGCAGTTGCTCCAGCGAGAGACCCAGGTCCGCGAACATGCTGACCAAAATCATGGCGCTGTCCGCATTCCGCATGTGGTCCGGCATCATGTGCGGCATGGGTACATCGAGCATGGCCAGTAAAGCTGTTTTTTCATGGTTTAGCGCGAGTTGGTGGGCCATGGCATAGGCCACGAACCCGCCATAGGAATAGCCCAGAAAGTGGTAGGGACCTTGGGGTTGCCGCCGGCGTACATGTTCCAGCAGAAAGAACGCTTCCGCTTCGACGCTGGCAAATGGCGCGGTGTCGCTGGTCACGCCCCGAGCTTCCAAGCCGATCGGCTGAAAAGCGCCGGCCAGGCGGCGTGCCAGCGAAAAATAGCATAATACGTGGCCGCTCAAGGGATGGATGCAGAACAGCGGCGGCAGAGTGGCATCCCTGCCCAGCTCGATTACGGGCGACCATGGTTTGCGTTGTTCCTTTTCGCGCACCTGCTTGGCCAGTTGTTCGATGGTGGCGTCAGCGGTCGGTTCCGGCATTGGCAGGGCGTATGTTCGGCGCAGCCGGCGGCCCAGTTGGGTTCGTTGCGGTTGGTCCAGGCCCAGCGCGTCCAAAGGGGTGGTTACGGATACTTCGCCATCGCCTGTAAGTTCAGCCACATGTCGGGCAAGGGCCAGTTCCATGTTATCGCGAGGCGGTATGTGGGGGTGGATTTCCGGCGTCCGCGCTGGACATGCCTGCAGCAGCGCTTTTAACCCAGCCGCGAAATCCTGGGACAGTTGCCTGACTGTAGCGGCGTCCAACTGCCGGCTGTCAAAGGTCCACTGGACGTGGAGCAACCCGTCGCTTATGGCGGCGTTCAGTTCCAGCATGTGACGGCAGGGCATGGAAGGATCCATGGACGGTCCGGTCGGCTCGCCAACCGGCGCCCAGTCCGTCTCGCCCTGTCGAGAGCTGGCGCTGGTCTGGCCCAGGTAGTTGAAGCTGATTTCGGCGTGGGGCAGGGCGGCCATGGCCCTGCGCGTGGCCGGATTGGGTGAGAGGTAGCGCAGCACGCCGTAGCTTATGCCGTGATGGGGCACGGTGCGCAGGCGCTGACCCACTTCGCGCAGCAAGGTCTCCGGTTGGTCGGCGGCGGTCAGGTCAAAAAAAATCGGGTACAGGGCCGTGCACCAGCCAACCATGGTCGCGGCGTCCAGGTCGCCGATGGGTGCATCGCGGCCATGCCCCTCCAGGTCGATCAGGAACCGTTGTCCTTTTGTCCACTGCCGCAGGGCGTGCAAGAAAGAGGCAACCAGTATGTCCTCAATAGGGTATTCGTGTGGTAAACCGCGCAACAATCGCGCTGTGGTCTCGCGGTCGAGTGAAATCAGCAGCGGCGATGTGCTGTTGTCTTCAGCGATGGCAGGGCAGGGTAGGGGATCGGGAGACGGCAGGTCTTGCCAGCATGATTGCGCGCGCCGCGCTTCATCGCCGGCCGCCCAGGACTGCAACTGCTCGGCCCAGCGCTTGTAACTTGCGGTCGGAGCCATGGCCGGTCTTTCATCGTGCCGTGGGCTGGTCATGGTATCGCGCAGGTTCTGAATCAGAATGCGCCAGGACACGCCGTCCACGACCAGGTGATGGGCCGTGATCAACAGGCGACCTGGTTGGTTGTCGCGGGTGAAATAGACCGCGCGCCAGATCGGGCCCTGGCTGATGTGCAGGCTGGTCTGGGCCGCGGTCGCCTCGCGCAGCATGGTCTGGCGTACAGCTTCAGTGTCGCCCGCCGGCAGCGCGACCACGGAATAAGGGACAGACCCTTCATCGGCCAGCACCTCTTGCCGCCATGTTTCCGCATCGCGTGTGAAGCGCGCGCGCAGCATGGCATGGCGTTGTTGCAGCAGCGCCAGCGCCTGCTTCAGCATGGAGGCGTCAAGCCCGGTCGGCACGCTGAGCACAACGGCCTGGTTGAAGTGGTGCGGATTAGCCGGCGGATTTTCGAAAAACCAGTGCTGGATCGGCGTCAGCGGAATAGCGCCTTCGCTGTTTTCAGGCGTGGGCGCGTTGCCGGCAAGGTTGCTTTCTCCGACTGCCCGGGCCAGGTCCGCCAGGACTGGATAGCGGAACACGTCCGCGGTTTTCAGCGCCATGCCCTGGGCCGCGGCTTGTGCTACGACCTGGATGCTGAGGATCGAGTCGCCGCCCAGGTCAAAGAAGTGGTCGTCAGGACCGATCCGTTCCACACCCAGTACCGCGGTCCAGATCGCGGCCAGCTTTTCTTCCGTGGGCGTTCGCAATGTGGTTACTCGGGCTTCGCGCATTTCCGCCAGCGCCGGCAAAGCTTTACGGTCGATTTTGCCGTTGGGCGTCAACGGCATGTCGTCCAGGACGATCAGCGCATGGGGCTGCATGTAGGCGGGCAGGCGTGCGCGCAGGCCTTGGCGCAGCAGGGCCGTATCCGGAACCGGCTGGCCGGTCGGCGGCGCGACATAGCCGACGAGTTGGCGTACGCCGGGACGGTCCTCGCGCACCAGCGCTACGGCCTGGCTTATGCCGGGGCAGGCGCGTAGCGCGGCTTCGATTTCGCCCGGTTCGATCCGAAAGCCGCGCAGCTTGACCTGGTGATCGAGCCTGCCGAGAAACTCGATCCGGCCGTCCGGCAGGCGGCGTGCCCGGTCGCCGCTGCGGTACAGCCGCCGGCCAGGCTGGTCAGCGAACGGATCCGGAATGAACCGTTCCGCGGTAAAACCGGGCCTGCCGAGATAGCCGCGCGCAACACCGGCGCCGCCGATGTACAGTTCGCCGGCAACGCCGCGTGGCATGGGGCGCAGAAAACGGTCCAGGATCAGGCAGTGCAAATTGGCTATGGGCTGGCCGATGGGCGGCGCTCTTGTTTCGTCCGGGTTGCAGACGCAGGTCGTAGCGCAGACCGTGCATTCGGTCGGGCCATAGGCGTTGATCATCCGGCGTCCTGGAGCCCAGGCCTGGACCAGGTCTGCGGGGCAGGCTTCGCCGGCGGTTACCAGTGTGCGCAGGTTGGGCAGTGGTTCCGCGGGCATGACCGATAGAGCGGACGGCGGCAGGGTGACGTGGGTAATGCCGTGTCGCTGCAGCAGAGCAATCAACTCGGGGCCGGGCTGCATGGCATCGCGCGGCGCCAGGTACAATTCGGCGCCGCTGCACAAGGCGGTGAAGATTTCGGAAACCGCGGCATCGAAACTGGGCGATGAGAATTGCAGCAGTCGGTCGCCGTACGCAAGCGCGAAAACGCGGATCTGGTCTTCGACCAGGTTGCATGCGCCGCGATGCTCAAGCATCACGCCTTTGGGCCTGCCTGTCGAGCCCGAGGTGTAGATGACATAGGCCAGGTTCGCGGCTGTCGCGGCGCAGGGACCGGCCGGCTCCTGGCGATGGTCGTCCATGCATAGGATCCGCTCGGGCCGGTGTTGGGTCCAGGCATCGGGCAGGGCATGGGGCGCACCGGTCAGCACCAGTGTAGCGTGCGCGTCTTCAAGCATGAACGACAAGCGCTCGACAGGATAGGCCGGATCCAGCGGCATAAAGGCGCCGCCCGCTTTGAGCACGGCCAGGATCCCGACGATAAGGGCCGGCGAGCGATCGAAGTGCAGGCCGACGATATGTTCCGGTCCGATGCCGCGCAAACGCAGTTCTGCAGCCCAGCCGTTGGCGCGCGCGTCCAACTGGGCGTAGGTCAATCCCTCCCGGTCCGCGACCAGCGCCGTCGCTTGGGGGCGCAACTTCACCTGGCGCTCAAACAGGGTTTGCAGGCAACAGGTGTCGCTGAACGGTTGCTGCGTCGCGTTCCAGGCGGTTGCTTCCCAGGCCTGTTCCGCGGGTGCAGAAAGGGTCAGTCCCGCTATGTGCGTCAACGGTTCGTGCGCCATATCGTGCAGCGTCTGTCGGAAACAGGCTGTCCAGCGCTGGACCGTGGGTGGTTCGAACAGGTCCGCGTTGTATTGGAAACGACCGGTCCAGCCGCGACTGGTTTGTTCCAGTGCCACGGTCAGGTCGAAGATAGCCGTGCTGGTTTTCATGGCCAACGGTTCGATCGTCAGGCCGGTTTGCGCCAGGCGCTCCATGGGCGCGTTTTGCAAGGTCAACATAGCCTGGAACACGGGGGCGTGGGCTGGATTGCGCTCCACGCGAAGCGCGTCGAGCAACTGTTCGAACGGCAGGTCCTGGTGGTCGAACGCGTCCAGCGCCGCGCGACGTACGCGTTGCAGTAGTTGGTCCATGGTTGGATTGCCGTGCAGGTCTAGACGCAAGGCTAGTGTGTTGACAAAAAAGCCGATCAACGGTTCTAACATGGCCGACCCACGTTGAGCCACGGTTGTTCCTAGTACGATGTCGTCCTGGCCACTGTAGCGTGACAAGGTCAGGGCCAACCCGGCGGCCAGCGCCATGAACAGCGAGGCGTTCTGTTCGCGGGCCCAGGTCTCGATACGCGCCGTTTCTTCGGCTGACAGGATGAAATGCACCTCGCCGCCGCGATACGATGGCGTTGTCGGGCGAGGTTTGTTCGCGGCAAGCTCGAGCAGGGCCGGCGCATCTTTCAAGGTGTGGCGCCAGAAGGCGAGTTCGCGTTCGAGCCGTTCGCCGCTGAGCTGTTTGCGCTGCCAGATGGCAAAATCGGCGTATTGCAGGGGCAGGGGCGCAAATGCTGGATCTTTACCCGTGGCGAATGCTAGGTAGGCCCGGGTCACTTCGCGGAA
Organism: uncultured Verrucomicrobiota bacterium; assembly: GCA_964580325.1. Classification (GTDB taxonomy): domain Bacteria; phylum Verrucomicrobiota; class Kiritimatiellia; order CAYTQP01; family CAZOLK01; genus CAZOLK01. The sequence continues at coordinate 5,152 of CAZOLK010000160.1, forward strand.
CAGAATGCCCATGGACCAGCCATCCGTAATAATATGGTGCATGACCAGCGACAACACGTGTTCGCTCGGTCCGGTACGCCATAGCTTGATGCGCAGTAACGGGCCGCGTTCCAGGTCGAAAAGCTGCCGCGCCTCTTGCTCCAGCACCTGTTGGATGGTTGCGTTATCGCCATCTTCGACCTGCAAGGGCCAGGGCTGCGGCGCTTGGATTACCTGTTCGGGAACGCCGTTGCGTTGGCGAAAGACCGTACGCAGGATTTCGTGCCTGGCTGTCACTGTGGACAGTGCGTGGCCCAGCGCGGCGACGTTCAAGTCGCCGGTTAGGCGCACGGCCATGGGCACGTTATAGGTGGGCAGAGCGCCTTCCCGCCGGTCTAGGATCCAAAGCCGTTGCTGGGCGAACGACAGGGGCAACGGCCTGGCACGCGATACGGGTTGCGGTCCCAGCTCGGTCGCGGCGGACGGTTGTTTGCGCCGGTTGCGCACCTGCCGCAACAGCTTGGCGCGCTGTTCCGGGGTCAGCCGGTTCAGGCGATCTTGTGCATCGCTCATATCAGTTTTCCTCGTCTTGTTCCAATTTGTCCAACAGGCCGGCTAAATCGGCATCGTCCAGGGTATCCAACTGGCGTTTGTCCAGGGCCGCAGCCAGCGCGGCTAGGGTGGGGTGTTCGAAGAGGTCGCGCAACGGCGCTTCGATTCCGAGCGCATCGCGGATGCGCGCCGTTGTTTGAGTCGCCAGCAGCGAATGTCCGCCCAGTTCAAAGAAGTTGTCGTTCCGGCCGATCCGGTCGCGCATCAGCACTGCACCCCAGATGTCCGTCAGGATTTTTTCGGTTTCGGTTTGCGGCAGCGCATACGTTGCGGTGGATGTTTCGACCATGGGCTGAGGCAGGCGGCGCCGGTCGATCTTGCCGTTGGGCGTCAGCGGCATCTCGTCCAGCCAGACAACGTGGGCCGGCGTCATATACTTGGGTAAATGCCGGGGCAGCCAGGTGCGCAGGTTCGGTTTTTCCAGGTCAGGCTTTCGATCCACGACATAGGCGACAATGCACAAGGCGCCGGGCTGGTCCTGGCGCGCGACAGTCACGACATCGCGCACGCGTTCGTGTTGGCGCAGCCTGGCTTCGATTTCACCCAGTTCGATGCGGAATCCGTGGATCTTGACCTGATGATCGAAGCGGCCCATGAAGACGATGCGGCCGTCAGCCAAGAAGCGGGCGCGATCACCAGTGCGGTACAGTCGCACGCCAGCTTGGTCGACGAAAGGGTTGGGCACGAATTTTTGGCGGTTCAGTTCCGGCCGCTGCCAGTAACCGCGTGCCAGGCCGACGCCGCCAAGATACAATTCGCCGGGTACGCCCACGGGTACGGGTTGGCCGTTGGCGTCGAGGATGTAGGCCTGTTCGTTGTCCAACGGTCGGCCAATGGTCTCGATGCTGTTGCGCCCGCGCAGGGTCCAGGTGGAATAGGTGGTGTCTTCCGACGGGCCGTACAGGTCGTAGACCCGTTCGACATGGCCCAGGTCATAGGTCCGGTCTACCAGGGCGGGGCGCAGCGGTTCGCCGGCCAGGTTGATTGTGCGCACGCTTTCGGGGATGCGCCCCTCGTCCAGCAGCGCGGTAATGACCGACGGCACGGTGTTGATCAAGGTGATTTCCGCGGCAGCCGGCAGCGAGGCCGGGGTCAGCGCGTTTTCGGCCAGGATCACCCGACCGCCGCGCATAAGGGTAACTAAAATTTCAAAGATGGACAGGTCAAAGCAGACGGAAGTGCCGGCTAGTACGCCGGACCAGTCGTGCTGGTCGTAGATGCGATCAGCCCAGGCGGCCAGGGCTATGGGGCCGCAGTGCTCGATGGCCACGCCCTTGGGCGTTCCCGTGGAACCGGAGGTATATAGGATATAGGCCAGCCGGCCGGGATCGGCGCTGGGTCGATCCATGCGTTCCGGCGATGCGCTGGCGATGGCGTCGCGATCGGCATCCAGGCAAACGATCCGGTCCGGCAGGTCATTGCCCAGGTCCGGCAGCAATGCGCTGTGCGTTATCAGGAAACGTGCGCCGGAATCTCGCAGCATGAACGCGATTCGTTCTGGTGGATAGGCCGGGTCCAGCGGTACATAGGCGCCACCCGACTTGAGAATGGCCAGCATGGCGACCGGCAGATCGGCGGTGCGGTTGAGACAGAGCCCGACCGGGGTCTCCGCGGTTACGCCCAGTTTGAGCAGGTGGTCGGCCAACCGATCCGCACGCAGGTTCAGCTCGGCGTAGCTCAATCGTTCGTGGCCGCACACCAGTGCTTCGGCGTTGGGCGCGACGGTCGCGCGCTGTTCGATCAGCGTGTGGATTCCGGCGTCCTGGGGGTAGGGTTGGGTTGTGGCGTTCCAAGCGACCAGGATACGTTGCCGTTCCTCCGCGCTCAGGAGCGGGGCGCGCGTCACGTCCTGGTCGGGGTGGGCGCAGACGTATGCCAGCAAGAGGCGGAAATGTTCGAGCATGCGTGTGATGGTGTCCGCGTCAAACAGATCGGTATTGTATTCCGCGGCGCCTTCGAGCGCGCCGTCGCGTTCGTTCAGCCCCAGCGTAATGTCGAAACGGGCGGTACCGCCGTTGCCCAGGGCCAGCGGTTCGATGGTCAAGCCGGCCAGATGCAGCGCGATTTCGGGCGTATTGCGCAGGGTGAACATGACCTGGAAAAGCGGACTGTAGCCCAGGTGGCGTTGGGGTTGCAGCGCCTCGACCAGTTGCTCGAAAGGTAGGTCTTGATGAGCATAAGCGTCCAGCGCCACGCGGCGCATGCGCGCCAGCAGTTCGCGAAAGGTGGGTTGGCCGGACAGGTCCAGGCGCAGGGCCAGCGTGTTGACGAAAAAGCCGATAAGCGGTTCGATTTCGGCGCGGTCACGGTTGGCAGCGGGCGTGCCGACCACGATGTCGTCCTGACCGCTGTAGCGTGCCAGCAGCAGGCAGAACGCGGCGTGGAGCAACATGAACATGCTGACATTTTCCCGGCGGCACAGGTCGCGTAACGGTTGTGCCGTTTCCGGATCGAGGCGGAACGGGGCCACGGCGCCGTTAAAGGTCTGTGACGGCGGCCGTGGCCGGTCCGTGGGCAGTTCCAGCAACGGCGGCGCGCCGGCCAGTTGCTCGCGCCAGTAATCGAGCGAACGGCGCAACCGTTCCGCGTTGGATGCTTGGCGCTGCCAGACCGCATAGTCGACATACTGGATCTGTGGCAACGGCAGGTCCGCTGGTTGATTCTGGCTGAAGGCTTGATAGAAATGGGTCAATTCACGGTTGAACACGGCTACGGACCAGCCGTCCGAGACGATGTGGTGCATGGTGGTCAGCACCACATGCTTTTTCGCTTCCAGGCGCACGACCATGACCCGCAGCAAGGGGCCGCGCGCCAGGTCAAAGGGTTGACTCGCCTCAAGGTCGAGCGCCTGGTGCAGGGTCTGATCGCGTTCCCGGTCCGATAAGGGGCTGAGGTCGCGCAGCGGGATGTCCAGTGGCGCAGGCGGATCTATGACCTGGGATGGTGCACCGTGCTCATCGACAAACCGGGTTCGCAGGACTTCGTGGCGCCGGACCACTTCGTCGAACGCGTGGCGCAATGCCTTTATGTTGAGCGAACCCGTCAGGCGCAGGGCAAAGGGCATGTTATAGACCGCGCCGGCACCTTCGAGCTGGTTCAAGAACCAAAGACGCTTTTGGGCAAACGAGAGCGGCATCCGGGCTTGGCGCGGAACGGGATGGATCGGCTCCAGGGGTCTGTCCCTGGTTTCCGCCGGGGCGGCATCGGTTTCCAGTGCAAGGCGCGTGGCCAGTTCGCTCAGCGTCGGCGTTTCATAGATGTATCGCACCGGCCATTCCACGTCGAACGCATCACGCAACCGCGAAACCAGACGCGTGGCCAACAGCGAGTGCCCGCCAAGATCGAAGAAATTATCGTGGCGCCCGACTTTTTCGCAACCGAGCATCTCGACCCAGACATGGGCCAGTTGGCGCTCTATATCTGTTTCCAGCTCCACGAATGCGGCGCCGCCGGGCTGATCGCTGAGGGTCGGCGCCGGCAGCGCGGCACGGTCGAGTTTGCCGTGGGTGGTCATGGGCAGAGCGTCCAGGATCACGTAGGCTGCCGGGGCCATGTAGTCCGGCAAATGTTTGCGCAAAAAAGAGCGCATATCGGCCTGCGCCTGGCGCAAAGCAGGCGCTTCGTCCGGTGTGGCCGCCACCAGGTAGGCTACCAGCCGCCGCTGGCCTGTGGCGGGTTCGTCGCGTGTCGCGACCACGGCTTTGCCCACACCCGGAAAGGCGCATAAATGCTGTTCCACCTCACCCGGTTCGATGCGGAACCCGCGGATTTTCATTTGATGATCGCGCCGACCGCAAAAGCGGAGCATGCCGCCCGGCATCCAGCAGGCCAGGTCGCCGGTGCGGTACATGCGTTCACCGGATACGAACGGATCGGGTGCGAACGCACGCGCCGTCTGTTCCGGTATGCCGTAATAGCCGCGGCCCACGCCGGCGCCGGCCACGAACAATTCGCCGCTCACGCCGACCGGCACGGGATGATCGGCGGGATCCAGCACATAGACGCGGTTGTTGGGCAGCGACCGGCCAATGGGAATCACCGGGCCGTATTGCGCCATGAGAGCATCCACGTCAGCGGGCAGGGGCAGGTCAAAGATGGTTGCGCAGATCGTCGTTTCGGTAGGGCCGTACCCGTTCTTGATCGCAACGCCTTGCTCCAGGAACCAGCGGATGGTTTCGAAACGGATCGACTCCACGCCGATCAGCAGGCGGCGCAAGGGACAGGTCCCTTGTTCGCGCAAGGACGCGGCAATGTCGGCCAGGTGCATGGGATGCAAGTAACTCTGGGCAATCTCGTGCTCGACCAGGAATGCGGCATAGCGTCGTGGATCAGCCACGGTTTCCTGCGAAGGGATATGGAGGCAGGCGCCGTGCAGCAGGGTGCTGAAGATCTCGAGTACGGATACGTCGAACACGTAACGGCAGGTCAGCGAAATGCGGTCGCCGGGTTGCATGGGGAAGTAATGGCTGTTGAAGTTCATGAACGAGCGGTGTTCGATGACCACGCCCTTGGGCTGCCCCGTGGAGCCGGATGTATACAGGATATAAGCCGGCGCCGTGGCGTCAATGTTTGCCTGGATCGGGGGCACATCGTCTGGCTCCGGTTGGTCAACGTCCATGACCAGCACAGGTGCTGCGGTTTGCGGCAGTGCGTTGCGGCAAGGCGGATGGGTCAGCACGACTTTGGGTTGTGCGTTGTCAAGGATCCGAGCCAGACGTTCGCGCGGGTGCTCCGGGTCCAGGGGCACGTAGGCTGCGCCGGCCTTGAGCGTGGCCAGCATGGCCGCGACCATTTCGACCGACCGTTCAAAGCAGAGCGCCACGCGTGTGTCCGGACCCGCGCCCTGCCGGTGGAGCCGGATCGCCCAGGCATCGGCGAGTCGGTTCAAGGCGCCGTAGCTGGTGGTGCGACCGGCCACCTGCAGCGCCGGCGCATCGGGCTGGGCCGCGGCTTGCTCCGCGAAACGCTGGTGAATGCAGACGTCAAAATCGAACGGGGCGGTTGTGTCGTTCCAGTCCAGCAACACCTGGCGCCGCTCGTTTTCGGTCAGGAATGAGTATTCCTTTATATATAAGCCGGGGTCGGCGGCCACCTGCTCCAGCAATCGCTGGAAATGGCCGGCCATACGTCTGATCGTCGCGGTTTCGAACAGGTCGGTGTTGTACTGCCAGTGCAGGTTCGGCCGCTGTTCCTGTTCGTCGACGATCAGCAACAGGTCGTATGGCGTAACGCGGCGCGGCCGGGAGAGAACCTCGATGGTCATACCGGGCAGGCTGAACCGCTGTTCCGGCGTATTCTGGACCGCGAGCATAACCTGAAAGATCGGGGTGATGCTGGTGTTGCGGTCGGGATGCAGCGCTTCGACCAGCCGTTCGAAGGGCAACTCCTGGTGGGCATAGGCGTCCAGCGCCCGGTCACGCGTACGCGCCAGCAGGTCTAGGAACGTGGGTGTGCCGCTGAGGTCCGCGCGCAGGGCCAGCGAATTGACGAAAAAGCCGATCAACCCTTCCAGTTCTTCGCGGTTGCGGTTGGCGATGGGCGTGCCGATGACCAGGTCATCCTGGTTGCTGTAGCGTGACAGGAGCAGGCTGAACGCGGCGTAGTAGAGCATGAACGCGCTGACCTTGTGTCGGCGGGCCAGCGCAGCCAGGTCACGCGAGAGTTCCGTGGACAAAAGTGCGGTTTCCACGGCGCCGCGATAAGTCCGCAGCGCGGGTCGTGTCCGGTCCAGCGCCAGGTCGATGCTGGGCGGAGCGCCTTGCAGATGGTTTTGCCAGAATGCGAGGCGCTCGCGCAACGTGTCGCCCTGGAGCCATTCGCACTGCCAGTGGGCAAAGTCGGCATACTGGATCTCCAGCGGCGGTAGTTCCGGATCGCGGCCCTGGACACAAGCGGAATAGCATGCGGCCAGTTCGCGGATCATCACGCCCATGGACCAGGCATCGGTGACGATATGGTGCATGTTCAGCAGCAACACGTACTCGTCGGGCTGCATCCGGGCCAGGTCCATGCGCAGCAACGGTCCTTTTCCCAGGTCGAATGGTTGCTCGAACCTGGTTGTGGCCAGTTGTTCCAGCGCAGCTTCGCGTTGGACTGGGTTGAGCGCACTGAAATCGGCGAGGGGCAGATCGAACTCCATTTCCGCGGCAATCACCTGAACCGGTTCGTCGTCTTCGACCGCGAACGTCGTGCGCAAGCTTTCATGGCGCTCGATCAGGCAGAGCATGGCTTGGTGCAAGGCCTGCACATCGAGCGTGCCATGCAGGCGCAGGGCAAAATCCACATGGAACACCGGCTGCTCCAGACCGAACTGCTCAAGGAACCACAAGCGCCGTTGAGCAAACGACATGGGAAATACATATACTTCATTTTCCATGTTATAATCCTTAGATAAGGTGATCTTTTCTCCATCCGCATATAAAATGAGGGTGCAGTATGACGAAAAAGAAATGAAAAGGAAAGAGGAATATGGCGCGTGAGAGGTGGTCGGTGGCGAGGTGTGGGTGCATGTTGATTCATGCGAAGGAATCGACAGGATCCATTCTCGTTCACC
>CAZOLK010000161.1:0-6501 GCA_964580325.1 uncultured Verrucomicrobiota bacterium
ATGGACCTGGCCCTAGCCGATGCGGCACGTTTCATGATTGCGCGCCTGGCCGCGGACGAGGTGCGGCTGGTCGATCATACCAACGAACCCTGGGCCGCGCCCATGGAATGGAAGACCCCTGACGGCATCGTGGTTTTCGCCCAAATGCGCGACGAGCAGCGCTGGTTCGATCTGAATAACCTGGCTGTGGTTAAACCCGGCATCAAGACCGCTGACGAGATCGCTGGTCAGCTTTTCACGCTTTGCGCCCGGCCCAATGCCGCAACCCTGGTCCAGGCCTTGCGCGATTGGGTCGATGAGGATGGCGATGGCGTTTATGAAAACCGGCCCGGCCCGTCGCAAACCCAGCGTTGCCCCAACCGGCCGCTGCGGAGCTGGGCTGAACTGCTGCGGGTGACCGGATTTGAAGACGCGGCGTGCGAAACCGTCGAGCGTGATCGAGCGCCGGAGCGCGATTGGCGTCGACATTGCACGGTGATCCCCGAATCCCGGCGCGGTCTGGTGCCGATCAATCTCAATACGGCCACGCCCTGGGTGTTGCGCAGTGTGCTGGGGTTGCGCCATGAATCCCTGGCGCGCTACATCGAAACCGCGCGTCGGGCCACGCCCATACTCTCGCTGGAACCGTTGCGGCGTTTCATGGAGCCGGAGCGCATGACGCGTGTGTTACCCTACCTGGATGTGAAAAGCCGTTACTTTCGCGTCGAAGTCCATGCCTTTTGCCGGGGCCGTTTCGCCGCGGCCTGGATTCTGCTTCGGCGCGATGAAGGCGGCGCTATCCAGGTTCTGCGCTGGGTTGCTTAACCATGCACGCAAATATGAAAAGGCACGCATGAACACTACCCACTTCCCCAAGGTTCCGATCGCCTACGGACTCGATTTCGGCGAGAGCCACCTGGCTTTGGTCAAGGCTGTCCGACGCGGCGCTCGGCCGCGCTTCGAGGTGCTGCGCGAAAAGAGCGGGCCGTTCGACGCGGCGGATCTGGCTGCGCTCAACAACGTAATCACCCATGAAGTGGTGTGCGGCAAAGCATCGATCATGGCGGCCATGCCTGTGCGCGACAGTCTCACCCAACAGGTTGAAACGCCGCTGACCTCGCTGCCGAAAGCGTGCAAAGTGTTGCCCTCGCTGCTGGATGTAGGCCTGCCTTTTCCGGTAGAATCCTGTGCCTGCTCATTTCCCGATGTGCGGCGCACCGCTGCCGGCCAGGTTCAGGCCCTTGCCGTGGCGGCGCGGCTCGATGCCATCCGGGAGCGAATGGCCTGCCTGCGGTACACCGGTCTTGACCCTGTGCTGCTGGACCACGAAGGTATCGCGCTCTGGGAACGCAGCCTGGCTGAAATACCGGCCGGCCCGTTTTTTCGTGTCGTGGCTTTCCTGACCTGGGACCAGGCATCCCTGGTGGTTGGCTCCGGCGACCAATTCGAAGGCGCGTACCCGTTCCGTCTCGATTTTTCCGCTGTGCGCGATAGCGAGGATGTTCTAGGCGGAGAAACGGCGCGTGCGTTCAGCCAGCGGGTCAACCGCATCCTGCGGCCCATAGGCGTCCAGAAGCTGCAGGACGCCATGCAATGGGTCTGGGCTGGTCCTGTGGCTGAACAGCGTGCGGTTACCGAAACGCTGCAGACTGACCTGCAATTCAGCCTACGGCAGGATTTCTTCACCGTGGACCATCCCTTTTCGTTCCTGGCTCGGGCCCTGGCCTGGCGCGGTTTAGAGCCGCGTGCCAGAGCCGTCAATTTCCGAGACAACAAGCTCGCCCATCCGCGCCTGTGCGAATGGCGTCGGCGCAAACAGGTTGGCTTGGCCGCGGCCTGGTTGGTTGCCGCGCTGTTGCTCTGCGTGCTGAACATAACCTGGTCGCGCCTGCTCCAGATCCGGGACACTCAGGCGCAGCAGGCGTTGCAAGACGTTGCGCGGCAGGTTACCGGTTTGTCGCGCATCGACAAAGGCATGGAAAAAGACATGGTGGAGCACTACCTGGAAAAGCGTCGCAAACAGGGATCGCCGTTCGTGCGCACCTTCAAACCTTCGTTGCTGCGAACGCTGGTCGACCTGCTTTTCATGGCTCGTAAAAACGGCATCGAGCTATATGAAATCACGCTGGACGACGAATCCGTGTGCATCCGTGGAGCAGCGCCTGACTGGAACGTGCCGGAAAAACTGAATGCCTACCTGATCCAAAAGGGCTATGCGCCGGCATTGAAGCGCGAAGATGCGGGCATCGACGAACGGGTGAAATTCCAACTTTAATCTCTAATGCAGGACACTATACAAATCATACAAATCAAGTTGCTGTGGGGGTTGGCCATCTTGGCCTTGCTGGCCGGTTTGATCATGACCGGCGGCAACCTGCTGAACGCGCGTCAACGTACCGCCTGGATCCAACGCAAGCAGAGCGACCGCCAAGCCATTCTGCGGATGCAGGAAACCATGGACAACTTGGGTTCGGCTTTGCGGGCCTACGTTGCGCTGGAAGAGACGCGTCTGCCCTCGCTGCGCGAATTGCTCAAAAAAGCCGGCATTGCCCAGCAGGCGGATATCCAGGAAGGCCAGGACACGGAAAGTCTGGAAGGCTGGCGCTTGCGACGCATTACCGTGAAGCTGAAAAGCGTGGAGTTGCATCGCATTTCCAACCTGCTCAAACTGGCCGAAGCCGCACGTCCGCCCTGGCGCCTGGTCCGTTGCCGGATCAAAGCCGTGCCCAAAGCTGGGGCGCCTACCGGCGACGTCGACCTGGTGCTTGAAGGCCTGGAAAAATAGTCGGCCAGGTGAGATCTTTTCTGAATACAACAATGAACGCTATAAGCTTTGAGCCATAGACCAGGCGAAGCCTTGCTTCAGGTCTTCCACGATCATGTACAGGCATGGCACCAGCAGTAGGGTGATGGAAGTGGCGAAGAGCAGGCCGTAACCCAGCGATATGGCCATGGGTATCAGAAAACGGGCCTGGCGCGAGGTTTCGAAAATCATGGGCGCCAGGCCGCCAAACGTGGTCAGCGTGGTTAGCAGGATTGGTCTGAACCGATGCACGCTCGCGTTGATGACGGCCTCACGGATTGTAGTTGCTTCTTTGCGGTGGTTGTTGATAAAGTCGACCATGACCAGTGCGTCGTTGACCACCACGCCGGACAGGGCCACGATGCCGATCATGCCGATCATGCTCATGCTGTACCCCATGATCAGGTGTCCGATCACCGCGCCGACCACGCCGAACGGTATGCTGACCATCACGATCATCGGCTGGATATAACTTTTAAACGGTATGGCCAGTAGCGTATAGATGCCCAGCAGCACGATCGGGATGGTGACGAACAGGCTGCCCAGGCTTTTGCGGCGCTCGGCCTGGCGTCCTTCGTAGCTGTAGGTCAGGCCTGGGTACCGGCGCAGGAACGAAGGCATCACGTCCTGGTCCAGGGCCTTCATCACCTGGTCCACTTCCGCACGCGGCCGCACATCGGCTGAAACCGTCATGGTGCGTCGCCCTTCGCGGTGGGAGATGGTGGTATAGGCGCGACCTCGCGAGATTTCGACTATTTCGTTCAGCGGCGCTTCGCCGCCATTCGGCGTGCGCAGAATCAGTTCCTCGAGATTGCCTTCACTGATGCGCTCGTTTTGCGGCAACCGCACCTTGACCTTCAATTCGTTGCGGCCACGCTGCTGGCGCAGTACTTCGGCGCCTTCGTAGGCGTTGCGCACCTGACGCGCCACATCGCGCGCACGCAGCCCCAGCAGACGGCCTGTGGGTTTGATCGTGAAGCTCAACTGTTCCTTGCCCAGCAGGAAGCCGTCGTCGATATCGCTGACATTGGGGAAGTTTTCCAGCTCCACGGCCAGGTCCGTGGCTGCCCGTTCCAGCACCTTGACATTGCTGTGGGACAATTCCACCATCAGCGCGGAACCGCTGCCCGGCCCGCCACGGTCGGACTGGAACTTGATCGTTTTGGCCTCTTGCACCCGGCCCACAGCTTGGCGCCAGCGTTGGGCAAATTCTTCCGTACTCATAATCTTGCGTCGGATTTCGGGATCGGCTAGGTACACGCGTACATTGAGCTTATGCGTGCCGCCGTCGCCGATGTCGCCGAACATGCCGGTCACCAACTCGGGCCGCCCGCAGTCTTTGACCACCTTTCGTGCGGCCGCGATCATGCGGTCAGCCACGGCCCCGGTCTGTTCAACGGGCGTGCCGTAGGGCAGGATGGCCTCGGCATAGGCGTAGTCGCTCTCCACTTGGGGAAACATCTGGAAGCCGAGTCGACCGCTGGCCAGGTAACCGATGGTGATCACGAATATGGCCAGGGCAGCAGCTAAAACGATATAGCGATGGTTGAGGGCCCACGACAGAAAGGGTGCATAGCTGTTGTGCACCCACTTGCGGAATCCTTTGCTGAACCACTGCTGTGGTGTGTGCACCAGACGCCAGAAACCTTGCTGTTCCGCATCGCGCTGATGCCCCAGGTGGGCGGGCAGGATGAAGATCGATTCGGCCCATGAGATGGCAAAGACCGTGATCACCACGACCGGCAGCATGCCTAGGATGCGGCCCATCATGCCTGGAAGCACGTAGAGCGGCAGGAAAGCGAGCATGTTGGTCAGGATGCTGAACGCCACCGGCGAAGCCACTTCTTGCGTGCCGCGCACAGCGGCGCGCAGAAAAAGCATGCCTTCTTCGTGGTGACGGTACACGTTCTCGCCCACCACGATGGCGTCGTCGACCACGATGCCCAGGGTCACGATATAGGCGAACAACGTGACCATGTTGAGCGACAACCCGGTCAACGGCATCAGCAGAAGCGAGCCCAGAAAAGAGATCGGGATACCTAGCATGACCCAGAACGCCAGGCGCAGCTCGAGAAACAGACCCAGCAGGATGAAGACCAGCACCAGGCCGAGCGCACCGTTGCGCAGGAGCAGGGTAGAGCGCTGGATGTAAATAGCGGCCATGTTGAAGCGCACGGTCAGGTCAATGCCATCGGGCAGGTCGGGCCGGATCTCGTCGATCATGCGAAAGGTCGCATCAGCCACCTGCATGGGCGTTTGTTTGGCCACGCGATAAATTGTCAGTTGCACGGCCGGCATGCCGTTGAACGTGGCATAGCGGTCCACCTCCTCGAGTCCGTCGTGAATCACGGCAAGGTCCTTGAGCAATACCTGGACCCCGTCCGGCGCGGTCAGCACCGGGACTTCGCCGAATTCGTGCCCGTAATCGCGTCGTTCAGCAACGCGCACCAGGATTTCGCCGCCCCGGGTTTTGAGACCGCCGCCTGGGATTTCAATCGCGGAGCGCGCCAGTTTGTCGGCGATGTCCTGGATGGTCAGGCCATACCGTCGCAGGTTTTCCTGAGGGATTTCAATGCCGATCTCCAGGTCGCGCGTGCCCACGATATCCACTTGGGTGATGTTCGGATCGTTCAACAACCGGTCACGCACATACTCGGCCAATTGCTTGAGCACCGTGTCCTCGGTCTTGCCGTAGAGCGCAATGTGCATGACGCCGCGCCGTCGTACGGCCAGGGAAACCTCGGGCCGTTCCGCGTCCTCGGGGAAGGTGCGGATCCGGTCCACTTCGCTTTTGATGTCCTGGTACACCTGCATCGGGTCGGCGCCGTCGATCAATTCGGCCGAAACCAGAGCCAGACCTTCCGAGGCGGTGGAGGTGAGTTCCTCCACGCCGGTCAGCCCGCCGACAGCCTCTTCAATGGCCTGGACAATACCGTGCTCGATCTCCTCGGGGCTGGCGCCGGGATAGGAGACGGATACGTTGACGATGTCTTCGGTGATATCCGGGAAAACTTCCTGGGTGATGGAGAAGTAGGCCAGCGAACCGCCTGCCAGGAAGAACATCATCAGCAGGTTGGCCGCCACGCTGTTGTGCGTCATCCAGGCGATCGGACCTTTTTCCGCGTGTTGTTCACTCATGATCGCCTCGCGTTTTGTCGGTTTCTTCCGCATGCTCTTTATTGAGGACGCTTTCACCCTCGACGGCCAGGGACATCTGTTCGATCGGCGCACCTAGATTGGACGTGATCAGGCGGGCACCGGGCGGCAGATGGTTGTTTATGTAGGCGGCGTCGCGCGTGCCCCAGATCGTGGTGACCGTATGGAACAGCAGTTTGTTGTCCTGGCTCAGCATCCAGAGCCGGGACCCGTCGCGCAGTGCGGTGCGCGGAATACGCAATACGCCATCGACCTGCGCGCCGTCGATTTCAACGTTGACCACCTGGTCCAGCAGCAGCGCGGCTTCGCGGCAGCACGGGTTGTCCAGCAGAGTCGGGTCAGGCACGTTGATCAGCACCTGGGCCATGCGTCCGGCATCGGACAGGCGCGGCATCAGCTTGGTCACCCAGCCGTCGCGCTCGATGCCGTCGGCCAACTTGATGTGTGCGACCGAGCCGTTGGCGTTTCCGTTTTGTGGGAAGGCGATCCACTTTAATTGATCCCTGCGCACCAGCGTGCGCACGCGGTACAGCTCTGTGCCGGCCAACCGTGCCAGCACCGAG
>CAZOLK010000161.1:6511-12124 GCA_964580325.1 uncultured Verrucomicrobiota bacterium
CGTGCGCGCCAAGGCCAGCTTTGCGGCCGCCACGAACGCGCTTGCGTTGGATACGGCGGCTTGTTTGATCAGCAGGTGCGGCCGGCGCAGGGCAAGATCGCGATCCTGTTCCGGCGCTGCATCGCCGCGACCGGCCAGGTCCCATTCGCGGCGTGAGATATCCTGCTGGCCCTGCTCGATCAGCAACTCGTTCCACGCCACGCGCAGCGACGCCTGTTTCTGTTGCAGGGCCAGGGTCAGGTCGCTGTCCTCGATGCGTACCAGCACGGTCCCCGCAGTGACCACGCCGCCAGCCAGCATTTCGGGATGGACCCACTCGATGCGGCCCGAGATCTGGGGTTGCAGCACCACTTCGTCCGCGGCTTCCACCGTGCCCATGGCCGTGATGCGTACCACGGCGCTGGTCGGCGTCGGCGCAGCCACCCGCACGTAGGGCGTGGAGCGTTCTCGTTTGATGGATTTAGCTTTGCGCTTGTTCTTGACGAACCAGGTGGCGATGCTGACGCCGCCGGCGATCAAGCCGATTGCGAGCAGCAGCGATACGATGTCGCGGATACGGATGCGACCCGCCTTGAATGGGTGCGATGCGTTCTCAGTTTTCATGCAGGCTCTCCTCGGCAAACGACATGGAGGACGGCCAGTCGCCGCCCAGGGCGCGGTACAGGGCGATCCGCAGGGTCAACCGCTCATGGGTCGCACTGACCAGGTCGCGCTCCAGTTGCTGGCGGCTCAACATGGCGGTCAGCACCCGTAGATAATTTTCCTGTCCCTTAAAATAGCGCTGTATGGCCTGGTTTTGGGCCTGTTCGGCCAGCGCAAGGCGCTTGTGCAGCAAGTCCAGTTTCGTGCCGACCGCCATTTCTTCGTGCAGCGCCTGCTGGACCTCGGCAATGCTTGTGAGCACGGTTTCTCGGTAGGCGGCCATGCGTTCCGCGACCACGGCCTGTTGCTTCTCTACGGCAGCCTGACGTCTGCCGGCGTCGAACAGCGGTGCGCTCAATGTGCTGCCCAGCTTGAGGATCCAGTTTTCGAACAGGGCGCTGAACGTATCGCTGTCCAATCCGCCGGTTAGCGAGATGCGCAGCGTGGGCAACTGTTCGGCGCGCGTGGCTTCGAGCGACCAGGCCTCGGCGGTCAGGCGCAGCCAGGCTGACCGGATATCGGGCCGGCGCGCCAGCAATTCGCAGGGCAATCCCGCGTCCGGGGCTGGCGGCAGGTCAGGCAGCGCGTGCGCGGCCAGGTCCAGTTCTGCGGTTGGCGTGCGGCCCAGCAGCACGTTCAGGCTGTCGTGCAGGATCTGTTCGCGGGCGCGCACAGCCGGCAGTCGCGCTTTGGCCGCGTTCACTTCCTGGCGTTGCTGGATCACATCCAGGGCCGTGCCCTGGGCCTTGTTAAAGCGCAGTTCGATCAGTTCCAGGGTTTCGCGGCTGGTGGCCAGTTGCTGTTCGAGCAAGTCGATGCCCTGGCGTGCGGCCTGCAGTTCAAAGTAGCGCAGAGTTGTCTCGGCCGCCACGCTCATGGCTGCCGAATCGCGGTCAGCTTCAGACGCATCGCGGTTCGACAGTGCTGCATTGCGCAACGAGCGCAGCCGGCCCCACAGGTCCAGTTCATAGGCTGCGGCCGGGCCGATGACATAGCTCTCGCGCGTACCGTCGCTGTTACCGGTTTCGCGTTCGCGCGTCAAGTTGACCGACGCATCCAGGTTCAAGTTCGGGACCAGGGCGGAGCGCACCTGTTTGTCCAGAGCCCGGGCCTGGATCAGGCGCGACTGGGCCTGGGCCAGGGTGGTGTTGTTGGACAGCGCCACGCCGATCAGCGCCGTGAGTTGAGCGTCGTCAAAGCCCAGCCACCAGCGGTTGGAACAAGGTTGACCGGCAACGGCGTCGGGTTGACGGTAACGTGCCGGAAACGCAGCGGCTGCGACCGAATCGCTAACGATGGGCTGTGGCATGTTGCATGCGCTCAGCAGCGTGCAGAAGAGCATGATCGACAGCGCGCGCACGGGTGATGCACCACCTGGAACAAGTGACTGGTCGGTCAGTTTTATAATAAAAGAATCGTTCATAATCGCACGCAGCGGTGTCAGGGTTGCAGTCCGGTCAGGAGCAGATCGATGAGTGTGTCGAGGGGTAGGTCCTGTTTTTGGTGCAGACCGCGCAGGGTGCGCATCAGGACCATGCCTTTGAACAGGCACAGTACATGTTCGGGATTCAGGTTGGCGCGCAGGCAACCGGACGCGATGGCATTGCGCACGACCTCGTGCAGGAGCCGGTCCAGCCGCGTGTGGTGCTCCATCATGATTTCATGGGCGGACGGACTGCGCTGGGCCAGAAACGGTGTGTGCATCACGCGCACCAGGGCATGATGCGAGCGGATGTGATCGCTCATGCATGCTGCGATGCTGGTCAGTTTCTCGCGAGACGGCATGGATTGCAGCGCAATATGCTGAACCGCGTCGATCTCATCCTGCAAACAGGTTTGCACCAGTTGATGCAGCAGGTCCTCTTTGTCTTTGAAATAGTGGTAAACCGTACCCTTGCCAATACCGACCGCGGAAGCCACCTCGTTGATAGTCACCTCATCATAGCGTCGATGTCTGAGCGCCTTATCAAACGCCCGTAGGATCGCCTGGCGCTTGCTTTTCGGTTTCGCGGTTGTTGTAATCATGCGCACAATATAAAAACTGACTGGTCAGTCAGTCAAGTGGAAAAAAAACTTTTCGATCAATCTGGCGACTTTGTTATTGCGCGTGGTTTCTCCGCGGTGCTGCGGCAATCTCGGTTTGGCGTTTAGGACTATCTCTCAGCTCAGCAGCGACCAGTCCGGCTGGTTTTCAGGGTTGCCCATGGGGCCGAACACGTTTTTGACTACACGGCGTTGTTCGTCGAACCAATCCGCGTAGGAGGTGCAGGGTACGAGCCGGTCGTGGCGTTTGCGCATCAGGGCATCGAGCCGGGCGGCCAGGTCGTGTTCCAGGTCGGCGCTTTCTGGTGCGCCGGCCAGGTTGTTTTCCTGAAGCGGATCGCGTTCCCGATCATACAGTTCCACCAGCCCGTTCAGCCAACGGGCATAGGTGTGGGTTTTGCTCCGCACCGCGCGCCATTCCTCGCCGGCGACCAGGTAATCGTGGGCCTTGGTGAAGTTCATCATGAACACGTCTTCCTGTTCGAACGCATTGCGCTGACCGAGCCAGGCCGCTGAAAGGTCGTAACCTTCGACCGAGCGCGGCGCGGTTATGCCGGCCAGGCCGCAGAGCGTCGGTAGCAGATCGACCGGCGAGGTCAGCACATCGCTGCGGCTGCCAGGTTGGAACAAGCCGGGACAGCGCACGATCATCGGCACCTTGATCGATTCCTCGTAGGGCAGTTTTTTCTGATACATGCCCCAGTCATGGGCACAGGCCTGGGTGCCGTGATCTGAGGTGAACACGGTTAGCGTGTCTTCGGTCAAGCCGTGCGCATCGAGAAAATTCAGGAGTTGGCCCAGCATATCGTCCAGCGCCAGGGTCATGGCCAGGTAATGCCGGTAGTGGCATTCGTATTCCTCTTTGCGCGATGCAGGCGCGGTGGTAGGGTAGGGTAGGGTCGCGGGCAGCGCCTCGTAGTACTTGTCCGGCGCAAACTTGCCACAGGTGCAATGCGGTTGATGGGGCGAGACAAAGCAGATGAACGGTTCATCGCCGCAGTCTTCCATGAACTGCTTGGCATAGCTGGCCAGCGCATCGGTTTCGTAGCCCTCCCATTTTTCCACGCACCAATCGTTCAGGCCGACTGCGCCGTTGAAATAGTTGGTATGGAAATTGTAGCCGCGCCAGTGCTGGAACCCGAGCCGGTCACGACCTTCGGGCACATAATCCGGACCGTCGATCACCGGGAAGGAGCCCGTGTGCAGGTGCCATTTGCCGATCCAGGATGTGCGGAAACCGGCATGGGCGAACACATCGCCCAAGCCGATTTCGTCATGCCGTGTGCGCACGAAGTTGATCAGGTGTCCGGTGGTCTGCGGGTGTCGGCCGGTCAGCAGCATGCTGCGATATGGCGTACAGACCGGGCAGGTGGAGATCATGTTGTCCATGGTCATGCCCTCGGCTGCCAGCCGGTCGATGTTCGGCGTGTCGATCACGCACTCGTCGTACAGCGCCAGCGATTGCGCGCGCAATTGATCGACGAGGATATAGAGGACGTTTTTCGGTTTCTTGTGCATGGTTTATTGTTCCTTTTGTTTAGGTCGGCCTATGTCGATTGAAATAGCATCGGCTGCATCGCGCACCAGCCTGGCCAGTTCTTGGCCGCGTGCCGCGTGAAGTTCTGAACTGGGCGTGGGCAGGGACACCATGCCGATCAGCTTGTTCTGGTGATCGAAAATAGCGGAGGCGAACCGGGTCAGGTTGTCGCGTCCCTCGTTCCGGTCCACGGCCATGTTCGTGCGCCGGATCTGCTTGAACTGGCGCGTCAGTGTTTCGCGGTCCATGACAGCGTCGGCCGTGGCCGGGTAGAAACCGTGGCCGGCAAAGAAGCGCTCCATGTCATACGCGTCAAGATGGGTCAACAGCAGCTTGCCGGGCGCGAGCGAATGGAGGTTGGTCATGGCCACGCCTGGCCTAGCGATCAGCGCGCGCAGGGCCGGGGTTTCGATGACATGAATATACAGTATGCGCAGGTCATCGGGGATCGCCAGTTCGATGCGATCGCCGGTGCGTTCGTGCAGTTTTTCGAGATGGGGCAAGGCCGCGCCGCGCAGGTCCATGCGCTCGATCATGCCGCGGGCAATGTCCAGGAAGCGCAAGCCTAGGGCATAACCGCGGGCGGTTTTGTGTACCAGCCGCTCCTCGCACAGCAGGTTGAGCATGGCGGCCAGTGACGGTCGCGAAGTCTCGACCCGTTCCAGCAATTCGCCGAACCGCATCTCCCGGCGCTGCTCGAGCAGCTCCACGATGACCAGGGCATTTTTGAGTTGACGCACACGCATAATAGTTACTATTGTGAAACTACAAGTTACATATAGTGAATCAGAAATCAGAATTCATGGCAAGGCGGGAAAATGTTTTTTTTTATCCGCGTTCGGCGATCCTTCAATTGACGCAGCGTTCCGGCTCCTGCCGGCCGATGAGGTCGATGGTTTTCCATCGGCCGGTGCGGAATCGCCAGAAGAAGCCGGCGGCCAGCAGGCTGATATAGCCCGTGGTCCAGATCCAGGATATGTAGACGCCCAGTTTGAAGACCAGCACGATCAGCACCTGGCCCAGCGCCAGCATACCCCAACCCGCGCTGAGCGTGAAAAACATGACAAAGCGCGTATCGCCCGCGCCTTTCAGCGCGCCCCCGAGCACCATGCTCACAGCGTCGGTCAGCCCCCAGACAGCCATGGTCAGCATGAGTAGACGGATCATGGGGAACAGGTCGGTGAACGTTTCCCTGTTGTCGGCATGGAAGAACGGCCGGACATAGAAGTCGGGGCAGAGAACAAACGAGATGCTGATCATGCCCATATAAAACAGCCCCAGCCGCATAGCGTTCCAGCCGGCCTTCTCGGCCATGGCTGAATCGCCGCGCCCCTGGTAACGGCCCACCAGCGTGGTGGCGGCAATGGACATGCCGATCATGGGCATGAACG
>CAZOLK010000162.1:0-10891 GCA_964580325.1 uncultured Verrucomicrobiota bacterium
GACCAACGACCAACATATTGTGGTATGGGACGAGTGCGTGTCCGCGCGCGACAGACAGGCGTTCAAGGTCTGCCTTAACATGGACGCCGAAGAGCTGGAGGAGATCGATCTTGCCTCGACCCTGTCGGGTATCACGGATCAGCATCTGATTAAGCATGTGCTGACCGAAAAGACCCTTTTTTGCACGCGCGACCGGGTGATGCACAACAACCTGCTCCAACGCGGACTGGTCTCGCGCTGTCTGTTGGACGGTCAGATCGAAAGCGGACCAGTCAAGGGTGTTGCCAAGCGCAAGGAAACTCCTGAACCGCGTGGCGATCTGCAGGGCGGCTACCATCCGTCCAAGCCTGCTATCCGCGGCTTGTTCATGCCGCAAACCGCCAAACCGCTGAAACGACTGAACACCAAACGCCGCCGCATCCGCTCTCATTTCGGCGGGTTGAACTGCGTCTGCTACATTGCCCTGACCGTGTCCATGACCTCTTATCGCGGCCGCCTGTTGACCGGTCTGCGCATGAAGGCTGCCGGCATCTCGGGCGTCAAAGGCATCACGGCCAGTGAAAACTATATCCTGGATAAGGTGGAAAAGCCACAGCGCCCGCTGGCTGCTGTCTGCGAAGCCATGACGCTCAGCCTGGTGTTGCTCCTGCACGAAGTGCGGACCGAGCTGTTTTACGATGCCGCCTGCATCCCCGCGGCGCCCGATGAACTGGCCGCCCGGTGCCCGTCCGAATGGCGGCATCTGTACCAGGCCTTGAAAGCGTGTTTTCCCAGCATCGCTTTCAAGCCTTGTTCCAAGGGCCGTTTCATCGAGTCGCTGCGCGCCAAACTGCACCAGTTGACATCTTGTCAATCCAATGAAATGGTTCCGGGACGATTGGATACGGCTCTGGCTCATTTCAGCCGGCAGCCGGACATGTTCCCCTGACTTCGTCTAAAAAGGCCATCACGTTCTCAGCCGGGATGTCGCCGGTGATCGAATGCGAGGGCGCCAGGATATAGCCGCCGCCTGGCGCCATGTTTTTGATCAGCCGTCGTGTTTCGCGGCGCACGTCGTCCGGAGTGCCGAACGGCAGGGTTTGCTGCACGCTCAAACCACCCCAGAACGCCAGGCGGCCTCTGAATTGCTCGCGCAGTTTCCAGATATCCATGGCTTCGGGTTGAAATGGATCGAACACGTCAACGCCGCAGGCCTGGATGTCTTCCATGAGCGGCGCAACGTTACCGCAGCAGTGCAGACTCACCAGCAGCCCGTGTTTGTGGGCGCACGCGCAGGTCTGGCAAAACGGTTCGCGGATGAATTCGCGCCATTGGTCCGGGCTGATCAGCGGTCCATTTTGCGAACCCCAGTCGTCGCCCAAGTGCAGGCAATCCACACCCAGCCGCGCCGCGTTTTCCACCACGCCTACATTATAGGCCGTGATGCGCGCCAGCAGGTCGTGAACAAACTCGGGCTCTTCGTAAAAAGCCATCAGCAACTCCTCCATGCCCATCAGTGACCAGGCCCGTTCGAACAGGCTGAAGCCGATAGAGATCATGTGAAAAAGGTCCGGCCAATGCGCGTTGTTGTCTTCAATAAAGCCGTACACCGGGATGCTGTTCGGATCGGGAAACGTATAGCCGCCGAAAGATGCCGTTTTGAGCGGAGGATCGTCCACCACGCCCAGCGTTTTATCCGCGGTCTTGTTCCAGACCACACCGAAATAGTCGCGGAAATAACCGGGCTTGACCTCTTGCCAGCCCTTGTTGGTGTGCGAGGCCACCACGTACGCGCCTGTGTCGGCGATCGGGTCGAAAGCACGGCCCATGTAGGCGTCCATGCGCTCGTGCGATTCGACCGTGAATTTAACCGAATAGGGCAGGGGAGTCGCTTCCTGGTGTGCAATGACCTGTTTGAAAGCTGTTTTTTTATTCATGGAATCGTGTCCTTTCGTTTTGTATTCAATGCCCGGCCAGTGCGCTATTCCAGCATCTCGAAAAAATGGCGGAATTTGCCGAATCTTTTCAGAATGTCCGGATCCAAGCCGAAATAATAGTAGATCATGTAACCGGCCGCAACAAACGGGATCAGATTCAGCCAGACATTGTCATAGGCTGCATGGCCGCCGATGACCGGTACATGCATGCGTTTGCCCGGTGTGAGCAGGGGGATGCCGGTTTTGGTCAGGGCGTCGCCCAGCAGATGCGCGCCCAGCGCCAAGGCAGCCAGCAGTACGTGCAAAGGGCTGATAAACGCCAGTTGCGCGACATATCCGCGCTGACCCAGCCACAGGGCCAGGCTGACCAGGCCGGCGCCGAGCAGCACTGAAAAAAGGCTGTGGGTCAAGTAACCGCGATGCTTGATCGGCGTGAAACGGGCCAGCAGGATGTCGATGTCAGGCAGGACCGCGAACGCGCTTGTGAAAAACAGTAGTTCTAAGTCGCTGGCGCTCGTATCGCCCAGCCAAGGCGGCAGCCATTTACGGTAAAAGATCACGGGGCCGGCCGCAAGTACGGCCGTGGAGACATGGCCAATGAACCTCATTCGAGATCGTCGTCCTCCTCATTGTCATCATGGTTGCCGACCGGGTCCGGTTCATGGTTGGCCTCGCGTTCGAAGCCCAAGATCGGTTCCGGACCCGCGGCAAAAGCGTCTTTCAGCGGCGGTTGCGACAGGGCCTTGAGCAATAGGTCCATATATACTTTGCGCGGAATGAGTTGTGCACCCAGGCTTTTGAGGTGATTGGTCTGGACCTGGCAATCGATCAGGGTGTAACCACAGGCCGCCAATCTGCGTACCAGCGCGATCAGCGCGTATTTGCTGGCATTGGAGATATGGGTGAACATGGATTCGCCGCAGAAGCAGCGTCCCACGCTGACGCCGTACAACCCGCCGGCCAGCGCGCCGTCCCACCAGACTTCGACCGAATGCGCATGGCCAGCGCGGTGCAGGGCGACATAGGATTCCACCATTTCCGAGGTGATCCAAGTGCCGTCCTGGTTTTTGCGCTCCTTAAACCGGCAGTTGCGGATCACTTCCAGAAAATCATGGTTGAACGTGGCTTTGAACGTGCCTTTGCGGATAAGCCGGCTCATGCTTTTGGACACTTTGAGCTGCTCCGGAAAAAGCACGAATCGCGGGTCCGGAGACCACCACAGCACCGGTTCGTTTTCGCAAAACCACGGGAAAATACCGCTGCGATAAGCCAACAGCAGACGCTGAACGCTCAAATCGCCGCCCACGGCTAGCAAGCCATCCGGCGTAGCCAGGTGCACCGGCGGAAAAATTAATTCATTTGTAAGTAAAAAAATAGGCATGAAAGCGCATCCTCATTCCCATGACCTAAAGATAATGCAGGTTGGGTATGCGATGCAAGTAAATATAACCCTGGTGCGATCCTTCCGTTGGGTGGCGCGCTGGGTGATCAAAGCGCCAGAAAGTCTTGACAGAGCCTTGTCAGGGCTTGTATTTTATAACGATTTTTAAGAGAATTAGGAGTTGTTAGGCGTATGCAAAACGATAACAATATTACTCAAGGATACGAACATTGCCCTATTTGTGGTATTGTGGTGCATGGCGACGATCTGATCAACCATATTCGCCATGGCGGATGCCGTTTGTACAAAGCCCGGGAACGCATACTCATCAAAAACGGAACCATTGAAGCGCCATGCCCAATATGCGGTGAATCTATTCATCGCGCTGAACTGCGTAATCATCTCGAGCAATCACACACGGAAAACCCAACCGAAAAACCCAAGTTTTACCGCTATACAGCAGGATGATCGAACGACGATGTGCTCAGGGTTGGCGCCCTTGAAACACCTGTATTTTTGCGGTTAGTCGGATTACGAAAATCGGAGATGCGCCCGAGATTCATCTTTTCTGCAATTTCCAGTTGATATACCGAATCCTCTTGCTATATTTTGAAGTATACGATATGAATTATGACATGAAAACGTCGATTGAAAACGATATTTGGAATACTGACAGGTTTTTTCATATGAAACTCACGTGAAAAATCTTGTGAAGCGTTCTTTGTCCTGCCGATGATGACATGTCAGCCCTCCACGTTATGTTCCTATCATCCATTTATGGATCGAGTTGCGGTCGCAAACGGCAGCCACCTATACCTTACTGTTCCAAGTTTTAAGATTAGGATTACCATAGTTGATGAAAAATAAGAATGTTTTGGATCTCGATACCATGCGACACAGCGTCTCGCATATCATGGCCGCCGCGGTCTGTCGTCTCTTTGAAAATGTAAAACTGGATATTGGCCGCGGAACCCAGGAAGATGGCCGGTTCTACTATGATTTCGAACTGCCCCAGCGCCTGACTCCTGAGGATTTCGACCGGATCGAAGAGGAAATGAAGCGGATCGTTAAGGAGTGTCTGCCTTTTGAACGCACCGAAATGAGTCGCGCCGATGCCGAGGACATGCTGCGCCAGGAAGGCCAGTGTTATAAGCTGGAACGCTTGCGGGCTATTGCCGAGGATGAAACCATCTCTTTTTACAAGTGTGGTGAATTCAGCGATTTATGCCGCGGCCCGCATGTGGAGCACACCGGGCGGATCAAGGCCTTTAAACTGCTTTCCGTGGCCGGCTCTTATTTCAAAGGCGACGAAAACCAGCCCATGCTCCAAAGGCTTTACGGCACCGCTTTCCTGAACGACAAGGATTTGCGGCAGTATCTACGCCAGATCGAAGAGGCCCAGAAGCGGGACCATCGCAAGCTGGGGGTGGCCCTGGATTTGTTCAGCATCCAGGAGAAGGTCGGACCCGGCCTGATCCACTGGCACCCGCGCGGGGCGCGCATCCGCAGCATTATCGAGGAATTCTGGCGCCAGGAGCATTTTAAAAGCGGATACGAATTGCTCTATTCGCCGCACATCGGTCAGGGCCACCTGTGGGAAACTTCCGGCCATCTCGGTTTCTATCGGGACAGCATGTACGCGCCCATGACCATTGACGAGCAGCAGTATTTCATCAAGCCGATGAACTGCCCGTTCCACATCCAGATCTATAACAACAGCAAGTGGTCCTATCGCGATCTGCCCCTGCGCTGGGCTGAGCTGGGCACGGTTTATCGCTATGAAAAAGCCGGCGTGCTGCACGGTTTGCTGCGCGTGCGCGGTTTTACCCAGGACGACGCCCATATCATCTGCACCCCGAACCAGATCGAGAGCGAGATCAAGGAAGTGATCCGTTTTGCCCAGGCTATGTGGCGCAATTTCGGTTTCCCGGACATCAAAGCCTATCTCTCCACCCGGCCGGACAAATTCGTTGGCGAACAGGTCCGTTGGGAGCAGGCCCAGCAATCCCTGGAACAGGCCCTTAAAACCGAAGAAATTCCCTACGAAACCGACGAAGGCGGTGGCGCCTTTTACGGGCCAAAAATTGACCTTAAAGTCAGGGACGCCCTTGGCCGTGAATGGCAGATGAGCACCATCCAGTTCGATTTCAACCTGCCGGACCGATTCGACATGACCTACACCGGCGAAGACGGGCAGCCCCATCGGCCATACATGGTTCACCGGGCCTTGCTCGGCAGTATTGAGCGTTTTTTCGGCATCCTCGTGGAACACTACAACGGTGCGTTTCCCGTCTGGTTGGCGCCTGAGCAGGTCCGGGTCCTGCCGCTGACCGAGAACCAGCGGGACTACGCACGGGGTATTCTCGAGGAGTTGAAAAACGCGGGCCTGCGTGCCCGCATCGATGAACGATCAGAAAAAGTGGGCGCCAAGATCCGTCAGGCTCAGATGGATAAAGTGCCCTATATGCTGATCGCTGGGCAGCGCGAAGCCGAACAGGGTCAAGTCGCTGTGCGAAGCCGGAGTGAAGGCGACCAGGGCGCGTGCGCGCTGACCAGGTTCATCGAAAAAATAAAGCGGGAAGAATCCACCAAAGGACTTTTCGAGGAAAATGACGGAGAAGAAAGAGTATAAGTATATTACCAGGAGGCACTTATTACAACCTATACCAGAGTGAATCACAAAATCCGCGCTCCCGAAGTGCGGTGCATCGACGTGGATGGAAACCAGATCGGTGTTATCACGGCTCGCGAGGCGCGCAGTTTGGCGCAACGTAAGGGGCTGGATCTCGTCGAAGTCTCCCCCAACGCAAACCCGCCGGTTTGTCGTATCATGGATTACGGCAAATACAAGTACGAGCAGGGAAAAAAGCAGCGGATAGCCAAAAAACATCACTCCACCGTGAAGTTGAAGGAGATCAAGTTCCACGCCAATTGCGAGACGCACGACTTTCAGACCAAAATGCGGCACGCTCGCGAATTCCTCGATCATGGCCATCGCATCAAGTTCTCACTCTATTTTCGTGGACGGGAAGGCGCGCACAAGGACCTCGGTTTTGAGCTGATGAATCGTGTGGCTGACGAGTTGAAAGACATCGCCAATATCGATCAGGCCACCAAGGCCATGGGGCGCAGCATCTTCATGATGGTCTCTCCGTCAAAAAACGTTAAGAAAACGGATAAGGGAGAAGAAGACCCGGGCCAAAAACCGAATGAGGAAACTGCCAAGGCCTCCCCTGAAAAGGCCTAGGCAGTTCGCGGTCGCCGGATAGTAACCATGTCCTTGCACGCTGCCATCCCGGAACAGAAAGCCGCGGAATTGCGCCGGGCCATGGAGCGTCTGGGCATTTACGAAGAAGACCTGGTCGAAAAGTTCGTTCTCGGCTCGGGCAAGGGCGGACAAAAACAGAACAAGACGTCTTCTTGCGTTTACTTGCTGCACAAGCCTTCCGGTATTGAAATCAAATGTCGGCATGGGCGGTCACAGGCACTCAACCGCTATGAAGCGCGTTGCGCTTTGTGTGATCGTTTGCGTCAGATCAAGGAAGCCCATGAACGCGAGAAAGTGCAGGCCCGTGAAAAAGCTCGCCGCCAGAAGCGCAAGCGTTCGCGTGTTCAAAAGGACCATATGCTGGCCCAGAAACGCAAGCAGGCCCAAAAAAAGAAAACGCGTCGCAAAATGAATCCCGATAATGAGGATTGACGTCAGCTTTTTGGACGACGATGCTTGACACATGCTTTCCGAAAAAGAAAAACTTAATGTCCTGTGTCAACTCGGTACTGAACTGAATATGGTTCAGGACCTGGATATCCTCATGGAGCGCATCCTGTCCGAGGCGCGGCGTTTCGTCAACGCGGACGCCGGTTCCATATACATCAAGGAAGGGGACGTTCTGCATTTCAGTTATTGCCAGAACGATACGCTCCAGGCCCGTTTGCCGCGCGATGACAAACTGAAGTATGTCACGGCCATCATTCTGATCGATGAAACCACCATTGCCGGCTATGTCGCATCGCACGATTGCCTGGTCAACCTGTCCGACGTCAACCGTATCCCCGAGGATATGCCCTACAGTCATTCCGATGCTTTTGACCGCGAGAACGATTATACCACGCGGTCCATGCTGACCACGGCGCTCAAAAACCAGAAAGGCGATATCCTCGGCGTCTTGCAGATCATCAACGCCCAGGACGACGAAGGCCGGATCAAGGCGTTTACCCAGGACGACGAAAGCTCATTGCTACATTTTGGCAGTATTGCCGCCGTGGCGCTCGAACGGGCTAAGATGGTGCGCACCATGTTGTTACGCATGATCCGCATGGCTCAGATCCACGATCCGCGCGAAACCGGCGCCCATGTCAACCGGGTGGCGGGATACAGTGTCGAAATTTATGAATGCTGGGCGCGCGCCCATGAAATTCCGGAATCGGAAATCGAACGTATCCGCGATGTGTTACGTATCGCGTCCATGCTGCACGATGTCGGCAAAGTCGGCATTTCAGACTTGATCTTGAAGAAACCTGGACGCTTTACGGCCGAAGAATACGAGATCATGAAAAAACACACCCTGCTGGGGGGACGCCTGTTCCTGGAACGGCAGTCTGAATTCGATGTCGCGGCCTATAATGTGGCCATGAACCATCATGAGTGGTGGAACGGCAAAGGTTACCCTGGCCATGTCCACATCGACGCTGTCACCCCTGTGGAAGAACTGAAGCTTGGTCCCGGAAAGAAAGGGCATGAAATCCCTCTTTTGGGTCGAATCGTGGCCCTTACCGATGTCTTCGATGCGCTCTGTTCCGTTCGCGTATACAAGGAAGCCTGGGAAGAATCTTGCGTGCTGGAAACCATCCGCGCATCGCGCGGAACCCAATTCGATCCAGAACTGGTCGATATCTTTTTCGCCCGCCTCGAAAACATCCGCGCCATCCAGGACCGCTACGCGGAATGATCGTGCCTTAAGGGTTCACGGGAAAATAACATGAAATTTTGTGGAGTCAAGTTGCCCGGCCCAACAAGGCGCAAAAAAATGCAAGAATATTGGAATATTTCGAGTTTTTGCAACGAAGCTGGATGGGATTTCTTTATCTTATCGCCTCCCAGAAGCTGTCGGGCAAGGCGCTTAAAAAGGAAATGTACTCTTCCGCCGGTTTCGCCACCTGAACTTCCTCGGCATGAACAATCCACTTTTCTCCGTCTTCGCGAATCCAACCGTCGTTGATCGTAATGATGGGCGATTCCTGCTCATCGGGATAGTCGACTTCAAACGTCAGCGTTCTCGTGGCGCGGCCGAAAAAGTGAAAGCCCTTTTCCAGCGCTTCGTTGGATACGTCGTAAAACCAGGCGTAGCGGTCTTTGCCCAGAGCCGCTTCCAGGTTGGCCAGCAACGAAGCCTGGATCCGTGCGCCCTCTTCCGGATACGGGGGAATGGTCAAAACCGCATGTTGCGGTGTCAGAAACGTGATTTCCATGCGTTCCATTTCTATTGCATCCATCACCGCGCGGGTGTAGATGAAGGTATCGCTGATCGCCTTCTTTTCGTCATCGGTGATATGGAGAAAAGATTCCAGGTCTTCGTGGAGCCCATAGGCTTCGTCAAGGGGTTGGAGTTTTAATTTGTGCAGTTGCTCCTCTGGTAAAGGAAATTTGCCGCTGTAATTCCGCAGGATCCAGTTGAGCAAGTCTTCATGTTGATGGGTCAGCTTGGTATGACGCAAGGTTGAAACGCGGTTTTCCTGACGCAAATCGTCAATCTCCTGTCGCGCTTTCTCCAGTTCTTCGGTAAATCCCATGGGCGCGGGGCCGGATGCACCAAAAAGAGGAGCGCCAGTTCTGTCTTCGAGCGCGTCATGCTGATTGGGGCCAACCGCCCGAATGCCAGATGGTACGTCAGCCGTCGGCGGCAGGAGACAGTCCATGGCTTGGACAAGCGCAAGCATCAGCAATACGCCTGCGGTCATGCCGCCAAGAAAGATCACGATGGATTGTTGTTTGATCATGGCAATGGGACGCTATCGATATAGTTGAAGCTCTATCATGCAAACGACACGCTTCTCCGTCAAATCTTTTTCATACGTAACCTGCTTTGGATGAAATAAGTTGTCAAGATCGGTGGTATATGACATAACCACGGCTGCGTAAGCCTTGAAACCTGTAAATGGAACCTTCTATATGTCAGAAAACATCACGCATACCGCCATTGTCGCCGATTGCCGCCCTATAGCCCGGCAACCACCAAACCGGTCTTGTAATCACTGTATGGAACGGCCATGTTCGATACGGCTGCTGTAGAACCAGCTTTTTCAGACCATGTGGCAGCGCATGCTCATCGGTATGCATACGTATATTCCAGATGACGATGATGTCGATACATGGTTGGAACATGTGCTTGCCCGTTATCAACGCGCGTGTATGTAGATTTGAAACGCTACGCCGAAGCGCTGACCTATCCCGATCCCGATAAAATCCGGCACTATATAGAAGAAACCTGTTTTTATCTTTCTGAGGATACGGCCATAGTCTTGGCTATCCGGTTTCGTCTGAATATAACACCATCTGAACCAGTTGTTTATAAAAAGGTTGACCCATCCGCCAGCCGCGGCCGTTCTGGTAAGCCCGTGTGCCGCGGTTGGCGCTATCTGGATGCGGCCAACGCTTTTTTCGAAACCCGGATCGACCGCGTGGAATTAGAGCAGCGTCTGGACATCGGCCTGCCCGAATGTGAAGCCGGTTGAATGAAATGTAGCTCTATGGTGTTGGTTCCGTCGTATATAAAGGGTTTGCACGGCTATTCGAGTCATGGGTCAGGAATGTCCAATTAGGCTCTTGAATGTTGTCGAAAAACATCGTCCTCTAATGAAAGTAGAAAACTTTTTGAATATTTATACTTGCAATGATTCTATATTTGATTCATTGTTCAAACAAATAAGTTCTGTTTTATGAAGAGCAAGATAGTTATACTAGATGAAGACAGGAAAAAGCATGCTGGTTGATCGGTCTGTGTAATATGGGGCCGGGATATTCTGTGCATGATACAAAAGCGACAGAAAACGAAAGGTAATGTAATGTCGAAATTAGAAGAAATGAGCACGGTCCAATTGTCACAAATTCTGGAACTCCGCCAGGAACTGGAGAAGCTCGACAAGAAGCGCGATATGATTCAAAGTGAGATCGACAATATCTCCACGGGCAAAACACACGATATCCGCCGTCTGAAACGCATGTTGAACCGTGATGACGGTGATGCAGCATCCGTATCCCGCCCCGGGCGCAAAGGTTCTTACAAACCTAAAGTCGTCGAGATTTTCAATAACAGCGATAGTTCGATGACCGTCGACCAGATCTTTGAAAAAATGGAAGAAATGAATTTTAACTTTATCACCGAAGATCCCAAGCGCGCCTTGCGGCAGCTTCTCTATCGTGAGGAGATCTTTAAAAAAGTGGAGCCGGGTCGGTTCATTCTGAATAAAAAAGAAGAGAAAGAAACCGTCAAGAAGGAAACGGCCAAGAAAGAAACGGCCAAGAAGGAAACGGCCAAGAAAGAAACGGCCAAGAAAGAAACGGCCAAGAAAGAAACGGCCAAGAAAGAAACGGCCA
>CAZOLK010000162.1:10991-11931 GCA_964580325.1 uncultured Verrucomicrobiota bacterium
AGAAAGAAGCTCTTAAGAAATAAGCTGCTAAGATATAATCGACTCGTCTTGATCGATATATATAGTAGGGGCGGCCTGTAAAGACCACCCCTTTTCCTTGATGGCGTGCTGCCATCTCTCATTAGGGCGAGCCGGCGCTGACAATGGCCTGTGACTTTGAGAAAGGTAATGAATATTCCTTTATATCCATGCGTGTCCATTTGCGTTGAATGGACTTGGTTTGTTGGAAGTTGAACGTTCAATGTTGGAATGTTCAATACCTGTGGCCCACTTTTTTATATGTTGCACCCATGAGGGCGTGCGCAAAAAGAAGTTCGCCATTTGTGGAGCTAAGTCGCCCATCCGGCAAGGCGTGAATTTGCAGGAATATTGAAATATTTCGATTCATTCGCAACGAAGACGGATGGGATGAATTGCCCCCTCAATGGTGAAGTTATTTTTGCGCACGCCCTTAATAGAGAGAATCGCTTCGTCAGCCACTTCAAGCAACAGTTCGCCGCTGAGGCTGCTGGCGCCTTGGCGGTTTTCTTGGGCCAGGCGTTCGCGCAGGGCCTGGTGTTCCTTTGAACCGATCCGAATTTTGCGGTCATGATCTGTTCAGGAGTTATGGGAGTTATGGGAATCATGGGAGTTATGGGAACAAGGCGCATGCGGAACTCTGTACCTTGCTCCCTGCACCTTGCCTCAATCCAAACTGGCCAGGGCCAGAATATTGGTCAGCACTTTGCGCGCTGCCGCTGGTTTGTAGCCGCGCGTATTGTAATTGGCCAAGCCGGCGGCTGCCGCGCCTAGGTCAAACTCCGAGAACACCACGGCCGGACGGCCGTCCAGTTTAATGGTTTCCAGAACCTGTCCCTTTGCCGTCACGCCGCGTTTGCGCAGGATGCGCCTGGCCGGCAGCGTGTAGCGCATGCCGCGCGTAAGATCCGCGCCGCCCAGG
>CAZOLK010000163.1:0-11926 GCA_964580325.1 uncultured Verrucomicrobiota bacterium
ACCTGGCTCTTGGTCCCGTCATTGGCCATCACCGACAACTCGGCCATGCGCCCCAGGATGTCGTGTATCTTTTGCAGCCACGAGTCTGCGGTCTGCATGTAATTGATCATGTTTTCCACATTGCTCGAAGCGGCCGCCGTATTGCGATACTGCATACGTAAGCGCTCACTGATGGCCAGGCCGGCCGGGTCGTCGCCGGCGTTGTTGATGCGGATCCCTGACGACAGACGCGTCATGGATGTGCGCAATTTGGATACGTTGCTTACGTAATTGTTCCACACCGAGAAAGCGGGAATGTTATTGTATACCTGCATGATTTATTCCTCCATGAATAACTACTCACTCATTTTATGGCATCCTTGCCTTGTTCTTTTTCTCTCCAGACCGCGTCCGCTGCGGGCGGAGCGCTGAATTGTTCGTGCACGTTTTGGCGGGGCGGGTCTACGCCCCCACTCACAAAATGTCGTCCGCCGATCATCATGGCGTCCATGTTGTTCCACACCAAGAAGGCGGGAATGTTATTGTCTACCTGCATGGTCTATTCCTCCATGAATCAGCCAATTCATGATAATTGTGCTGTCCCTTTATAATCGAGCGCGCACCGGCCCGGCGCCGCGGCCATGGCATGCTGACGCTGCCGAACGTCCACAGGAACCAGGTCTTCAAAGACCACTCCCATCTATTGATCCAACACATCATGACAACCTACATTGTTCGATCCTCAGCCTTATCCTGAACGGTTCATCTACCGCATGGCACTCCTCATACCGTGAGTCCTCTGGCGATATTCCGCGTTATATTCCAGCGGTTGCGCCATCTGGCCGGCATGCGGCAGACCGATGCGGCGTCCACATCCTGCCTGACAGCAATCCTGGTCTTGTTTGACGGATTCCCGCGACACCAGTCCTGCCTGGACGTTCACGGTCGGGTCCACCCTATTGCATACTGTTCTGTATCTATTCATCAGCCGTCCCCATGTACTGTCGCGCCGGGGGGAGTCGGTAGAAAGCGACGTGCGCGTAGCGTTACCTGTGTCATCGCCTTCTTGCCGGCGGCCCTCGGGGACTATGTCTTCATAGCGGTATCCTCATCGCTAAGTTTCATCGTGCTTCTGCTCGTTACGCTTAGCCGACCAACTGGACGACGCCGCCGGGCAATGCATTGGCCTGGGCCAACATGGCGGTGCCGACCTGGGTCAGGATCTGGTACTTGGAAAATTCGGTCGTTTCCTTGGCCACGTCCGTATCGCGGATGCGGCTCTCCGTTGCCCGGATGTTTTCTTCGTAGTTGCGCAGACCGCTCAGGTTCTGCTCCAGCCGTTTCATCTCGGCGCCGACCACGGCACGTTTGCTGCTGACGTAGTCGATGCCGATGTTGATCATATCCACCGAGCGCTGGGCCAGGGACTGGGTCGAAACGCTGAGATGCGCGCCGCATATGAGGCTGGCCCAGGTGACCTGGTAATGGGTTGAAGCGAGCAGCGTCATGTTGACCGAGCCGTATTCGAAACTCTTGAAATTGCCGATCGTCGTGAAGTTGGTGCAGGTCAGGTTCAACGCCTCGGCATCGAAAATCTGGTTACTGTCCGGACCGTTCTGTATCCGGATGCCGTTGTAGGTAGAGGTAACCACAGCATCGCCGTCAGCCGTGGAACTGACCGGCACGCCGCCGAAACCGCGGAACAGGTACAAACCGTTGAAGCGACCCGCGGCCGTAGCGCCGCTGGTGATGCGTTGCACTTCCTTCTGCATCTGGGCGAATTCTCTCTGCAGGTTATTACGGTCGACCTGACTCTTGGTGCCGTCATTGGCCATCACCGACAACTCTGCCATGCGCCCCATGATGTCGTGAATCTTCTGCAGCCACGAATCGGCGGTTTGCAGGTAGTTGATCTTGTTTTCCACATTGCTGGCGGCGGCCGCGGTATTGCGGTACTGCACACGCAAGCGCTCGCTGATGGCCAATCCGGCCGGGTCGTCGCCGGCGGTGTTGATCCGAACGCCCGACGACAAGCGGGTCATCGAGTTGCGCATGCTGTTGACATTGCCAATGTAGTTCTTCCAGACCGAGAAGGCGGGAATATTATTATAGACTTGCATTTTGATTCCTCCGTGAATCTATTTTTACTTTCTTTGTTTCGGCATCCTTGCCTTTTTCCATCGCATAAACGTCTCGTTCTCATACGATCAATTTTTTGACGATGTTCTCATACGGACACAGTTCTTGCGTTATCGCTCATGACGACTTGTTTTATATGCGGCGCAGGCTGTTCAGGCCGCGGCCTTTTTATGGCCGACCGCCAGTTGGGTTACCCCACGAGTTGAACCACGCCGCCCGGCAGCGCATTGGCCTGGGCCAACATGGCAGTGCCGACCTGGGTCAAGATCTGGTACTTGGCGAACTCCGTTGTAGCCTTGGCCACATCGGTATCGCGGATGCGACTCTCGGTGGCGCGAATATTTTCTTCGTAGTTGCGCAGGCCGCTCAAGGTTTGCTCCAGGCGTTTCATCTCGGCGCCGACCACCGCACGTTTGCTGCTGATATAGTCGATGCCGATGTTCATCATATCCACCGAGCGTTGGGCCAGGGACTGAGTCGAAACGCTGAGATGCGCGCCGCATATGAGGCTGGCCCAGGTGACCTGGTAATGGGTTGAAGCGAGCAGCGTCATGTTGACCGAGCCGTATTCGAAACTCTTGAAATTGCCGATCGTCGTGAAGTTGGTGCAGGTCAGGTTCAACGCCTCGGCATCGAAAATCTGGTTACTGTCCGGACCGTTCTGTATCCGGATGCCGTTGTAGGTAGAGGTAACCACAGCATCGCCGTCAGCCGTGGAACTGACCGGCACGCCGCCGAAACCGCGGAACAGGTACAAACCGTTGAAGCGACCCGCGGCCGTAGCGCCGCTGGTGATGCGTTGCACTTCCTTCTGCATCTGGGCGAATTCCCTCTGCAGGTTATTGCGATCGACCTGGCTCTTGGTGCCGTCGTTTGCCATGACCGACAATTCGGCCATGCGGCCCAGGATATCGTGAATTTTCTGCAACCACGAATCTGCGGTCTGCAGGTAATTGATTTTATTCTCCACGTTGCTTGCCGCGGCCGCGGTGTTGCGGTACTGCATACGCAAACGTTCGCTGATGGCCAGACCGGCCGGATCGTCGCCGGCGGTGTTGATCCTGATCCCGGACGAGAGCTGGGTCATGGACTTGCGCATATTATCTACATTGCCGATGTAGTTTTTCCAGACCGAAAAGGCTGGGATATTATTGTATACTTGCATTTCGATTCCTCCGTGAATCTATATTTATGTTCAAGGCTTCCGTGCCTATTTTTTCTCTATATAGAATGAACACGCGCTCATTCTTAAACCCGCACGCGACATTCGGTCGCATGCGAAAAGGGGCGGGGTCTGCGCCGGCCGCGGGCAGGTGCAAGCCGGAAAACAGTCGCGAAAGGGAATATTCCCATACACGGCAAATACGCCGGAAGATCGGGATCCAGCAAGATAAAGGGACTGACCCTATTAAGTCCATCTCGGGCATAGCGACTGTTAAATGACAAAACATAACGTGACTCTTGATTTCGGTTGCGGCGATACACTGGACGCGGTTCAAGCGTGAACAAAGTTCATGCGCGAATCCCGGCGTCGAACAGGGCTCGCAAAGCGGCTATGATCGACTAAGCCGCGAGCAACTGAACTACGCCGCCGGGCAGGGCATTGGCCTGCGCCAGCATGGCGGTGCCGATTTGCGTCAGGATCTGGTACTTGGCGAAATTCGAGGTTTCCTTGGCCACATCGGTGTCGCGTATACGGCTTTCCGTGGATCGGATGTTTTCCTCGTAATTGCGCAGACCGCTCAGCGTCTGTTCCAACCGCTTCAGTTCGGCGCCCAGCAGTGCGCGCTTGCCGCTGATGTAATCGATACCGATGTTCATCATGTCCACGGCGCCCTGGGCCAACGACTGGGTCGCCACGCTCAAGTGCTGCCCGCATATCAGGCTGGCCCATGTCACGGACTGATGACTGGACGCGAGCAGCGTCATATTCACCGAGCCGTAGACAAAGCTCTTGAAGTTGCCGATCCGGGTAAAGTTCGTCGCGGTCAGGTTCAGGGATTCGGATCCCATGACCTGATTGCTGTCCGGCCCGACTTGCAGCCGGATCTCGTTGAATCCGGGTGCGAGGCCATCGCCGTCCGCGGTTGAACCAATGGGCACGCCGCTGCCGCCGCGGAACAGGTACAGGCCGTTGAACCGGCCGGCCGCGGTGGCGCCGCTGGTGATGCGTTGGATTTCTTTCTGCATCTGGGCGAATTCACGCTGCAGGTTGTTGCGATCCACCTGGCTCTTGGTGCCGTCGTTGGCCATGACAGCCAATTCTCCCATACGGCCCATGATATCGTGGATTTTCTGCAGCCATGAATCCGCGGTTTGCAGATAGTTGATTTTGTTCTCAACGTTGTTGGCGGCCGAGGCCGTGTTGCGATACTGCATGCGCAGACGTTCGCTTATGGCCAATCCGGCGGGGTCGTCTCCGGCGTGGTTGATGCGGATACCCGAGGACAACCGCGTCATGGTCTCCCTGAGCCGTGACACGTTCCCCGTGTAATTTTTCCACACCGAGAAGGCGGGTATATTGTTATATACTTGCATTTAGATTCCTCCGTGAATCTGTACTAATTCGGCATCCTTGCCAAATTGACCGGAATTTTCCTATTGGCGCGCCCCACCGGCCGGGAGGCGCGAAATATTGTCAAAAGATCAAAGCGCGAATAAAATGTTCGCTATATATTTCTGGTTTCGTTTCATGTTTTTTCGATCATGTTCTTGAAATCACTTATGGGCCTTTTCCGGCTGCTGTTTGAGCGATCCGGGCAAATAGGAACTGAGTTTGCTCTTGAGCCAATCCATGTCGCCGGTCTGGGCGGCCTGACGGTTTTCCTGCTGGATGGCTTCGTAGACTTCTTTGCGGTAGATACTGACGGTGTCAGGGGCGGTAAAGCCAATACTCACCTGGTCTCCTCGAACGGCGAGCACCTTGACTTCGATATTGTTGCCTATAATAACACTCTGCTCTGACTTCCGTGTCAACACCAGCATACGTCAGCCCTCCATGGCTTCGGTATTTAAGAAGACCGGGTACTGTGCGCTATTTTCTTCGCTGTTTCCGGTTCTTCTTAGACGATTTACCCGATTTATGTTGTTGCTTTACGTTTATTTCTTGCCGCGACGGTTGCGATTCCGGCGGCGCCTGATTTTGCTCTTGCCGCTGGCGCTGCTGCTCCTGCTCCATCCGGTCGAGTGCGTCCCAGACGCGGAAGCGAACCGGATAATTCTGGCCGTCGCAAATGATCTGCTTGCCCAGCGATGCCTTTATATTAAGGATGATGGGCCCCTGTAAATTGGCGGTGATGTCGCGTGAATCGCGCGTGACCGTCACGATGCTGTATACCAAAGCGTTATCGATATTTTCCAGATGAAGGAATTTGCAGTCCGCGGCGCTGATCTTGGGACAATATTCAGGATAGATCAGAAAAGGATCGATGCAGACAAACCCGACGTCTTCCGGCTTGATGGCCTGCATGAAAAAGAACGGCTGCGTGTCAGGCTTGCACACAAACACATAGTTCTTTACATGTTCAAAGGCGGGTATCCCCTCGGGAAAGTGAAAAATGTTCTCTGACCGTATGGGAAGCATGACCATGCGCGAGAAAGGATCCACGCTTATGGCTCTTCCTTCACGCTGATGCGGATTGTTAATCGTTTTCATACTCGCCTCAAAGAGATCGCTTGATCTTTAAGAAAATCCTTTCATTAAGTTTCGACATCGTCATCCGATAAGCAGGCGTCGTGCCACAGGCGTAATTCCAGCCCGGCAAGATCTGTTTGGGCCGTAAATAGGCGTATTCCCGGTGCGTGCGCCAAAACCGGCGCTGTGAAACCAGCAAATTTTTCCACATCGGGCACTATTTTTTCCGGGACCATCTCATGCAGCCCCTGGCCGCGCAGATACCGCATCCACCATCGCGAATCGGCAGCGGATGCCAGGCCGGTCAACCAAGCCAGGTTCGGCTCGGCTATAAGGGCGGCTTCTTCCGGAATATAGATGGGAATAGAGCATATGCGCTGTCCTCGCCAGCACGTGTTTCGGTCCAGCAGAGCGCACACACGCACGCCTTGACGCTGAAGCGTGATCAACCAGCATGAAGGAAATTTACCCACGCCGCAGAGCACGACATCCAGACCGGCTCTGGCGAGTATGCCGGCAACCGAACGCACGTCGCGGGCAAGGGAGATCTCGTCGAACAGCTTACACCCCAATGAACGGCGACGTAAAAGACCGCGGAGAACAGCGCTTGGCAAATCGAGCGTACCCAGGCGATATCCTGTCATGGCGCACTCCTTGCGCGCCACCAAGCGGTAGCGCCGCAGCATATCGGTCATTGCGCCGGGCCAGACCGCCCAGGGCAGATAGGCGCTCCAGAGCTGGGCGTTATTGCGCACCAGTAAACGAATAATGCGCCGCTTGTCACGCCCTCCCGGATCGCGCGCGTGCATGACGTGTTGCGCATGATCGCACAAGCGCAGACACCACCCAGCACGGATCAAACGAAAAGCCACATCATACTCCTCGCCATAATAGCCGAAACCCCATGGATAGCCGCCAATCCCGTCCAGCGCAGTGCGCCGAAAAGCGCAGGCGCAACCGTGAAACACACATGGCAAAAGACAGGATTCCTCCTGATCTTCCTGGTTGAAAACGCGAAACGCCACCGCGGCTGTACGTAAATCGCGCTCAAAAATGGCGGTTGCGGCGCAGGCTAGTTCGGCATCGAGATAGGCGTCATCGTCAATCATCCAGATATAATCGCCGCGACACAATCGTAGAGCCACATTACGTGCCGCAGCGCCAAGGTTACGTTTCAGGTTGTGCGAACGGCAAGGAATGCCGGCCATTTTGTCCGGCAATGCCACAGGTTGGCCCCCGTTATTGACAACCAGAATTTCCGCGTTCATTCCGCGCAAAGCCGTTGCGTTATGGGTCACGCTGTCAAGGCAACGCGAGACACGATTGCGCGTCAGCACAAGCAGAGACCACTGAGGCCGGACATCAGCGCGGTCCTGAGCGTTCATGAACTGCCCTCATAAATAATTTCAAGCCCAGGGCCGTCGCCCTGGGCTTGTGGGGATGGAAAGCTAAAAAAAGCATGAGAGTCGGTTATAGCCTCCCTTTACCCCTCCATTGTCCAAAATTTATCCTGTAAACCCGTAAATCGGAATTTTTTGCCGCACTCTTCATTTTGCCCGTTCTTTTACCGCAACAATTAATCCAGCGGTATTTTCATCCGATGCTAATTATTAGCAAGCTCTATGCCACAGACGTGTGGCGAACCTTCAACCTTGGGAAGGCGGTGATAGGAAAGAAGAGAAAAAGTTCGATCAGGTAGAATAAAAGAAGCATGAGAGTCGGTTATAGTCTCCTGCCCCGCAAATATTTACGAGGCAGGTCAGCATAGAAATGCGGGCAAGGAAGTCCGCGTCAACAAATAATGAACGAGATTCATGGAGGAATACGATGCAAGTATTCAATAATACTCCTGCCTATTCGGTATGGAAGAATTACACCAGTAATGTTGACAACCTGCGGCAATCCATGTCGCGGTTGGCCTCTGGCTTGAGAATCGGCCAAGCCGGAGACGATCCCGCCGGTCTAGCCATCAGTGAACGTCTGCGCGCACAGTATCGCAACAGTGCGGCCGCTGCCAGCAATGTCGAGAACAAAATCAATTACCTGCAAACCGCGGATTCGTGGTTGCAGAAGGTTCATGACATTATGGGGCGTATGGCGGAATTGTCTATTCTTGCCAATGACGGCACCAAGGCACCTACGGACCGGAATAATCTGCAGCGTGAATTCGCGCAAATGCAGCGCGAGATTCGGCGCATCACCAGCGGCGCGACGGCAGCGGCCAAATTCAACGGCCTCTACCTGTTCCGCGGCGGCAGCGGTGTCCCGAGCAGCTCCACGTCGGACGGCGATGGGTTGGATCCCAACGGGTTCGCGAGCTTGCGTTTGCAGATCGGGCCTGACGGCGACATGGTGTTTGAAGAGGAGCCAATCAACCTGACAGCCACCAACTTCACGATGATCGGTAACTATAAGAGTTTCACTTATGGCTCGGTCAACATGACGCTGCTGGCTTCCACGCACACGGCCGTGGCCTGGGCAAGTCTTATCAGCGGCAATGAGTTGAGCATCTCGACCCAGACGCTGGCGCAGGGCGCGGTAGATAAAATGAACGTGGGTATCGACTACATCAGCGATCGCCGTTCGATCATCGGTGCGGAAATGAACCGGATGCAGCAGACGTTGAGCGGTCTGCGCAACTACGAGGAAAATATCCGCGCAACAGAGAGTCGTATTCGCGATGTCGATGTGGCTTGGGAAACCACGCAGTTCTCCAAATATCAGATCCTGACGCAACTCGGCATGGCCATGCTTTCGCAAGCTAATGCCCTGCCCAACAGCGTCATGTCGTTACTGGGCTGAACGTCTTCCCGATGAAACAGGTAAGGAGCGTCAATCGGCGACGCTCCTCACCTAGCAAGTTGCGGGCCAGCGGGTTACAGGGAGAGGGAGCAGGGGATGGAGCAAGGGGCAAGGAACAGAGTGCAGGAGGCGGGGCATGACGTTGGCGGGGCACATCCCCAGAGAGCGTCGTCCACCCAACGCGTTATATGGTTGCGGGATGGGTTTCAGCGTCGTAATTGGGGCATACCGGATCCTTGCCTGTAGGTCCATAATGGTAGCGCGCACCATCAACGGGACAGGTGGGAGCGGAATACAAAATCAGGTTGATTTCATTGGTATCCACCGTCGTATTGGGTGGAATTATGCGGTCCATGACATATTTTTTCTTGGCGCGCCTCAGACGTTTCAAGTTTATGATGCATTTTGCGGTACGGGCTTTTTGCTGTCCGCTGAGAGCCCAATAACCAACGACAGCGATAAGCAGTAGAACGACAACCGCTGTCATGATTTTCTTTTTCCTATTATCCATAGAAGCATCCTAAAAAAGCAATCACCAACGCCAAAAACCAACACAACCATAGCCAAACGGCACTCGGTTGTCAAGGGGTGAGTCATCTGCGCCGCTTCAACAGAAAAATTGAGATTTTGTTGCCAAGGAATGAGCGTTGTTCATTTGATTTTTCGTTTTATCGGCTTAGGTTATTCATATTATTTATATTGGAAACGACAAACCAGAGGACCTGAACATGACGTACAGTAAGTGGAACGGCTGGTGGATAGGCGCCCTGGTCTTTTCCGGCGTTTTGGGCTTCCATGCGCACGCTGGCATTAAACGTATTTGCCTGGAAGCGGAAAGCGCCGCGGTGACGCCGCCCATGCTTGTGGTGGAGGATACGGTGCCTGCCGATGCACCGAATGAGCAGCGCGCTTCGGGTGAGAAATATATCGAAATCGCTCAGGGAAAAGGACATCCACCGAAAATGACCAATGGTCTGGCTGTGCTTTCTTTTGACGTTGAAGAACCTGGCGAATACACGCTCTGGTGCCGCGTCTGGTGGCTGGATGCCTGCGGCAACTCGCTGCGGATCAACCTGGACCAGGCGCCCGGATTCACGTTTGGCGAGGACGGCATCTATAAACGCTGGCACTGGGTCAAGGCGCCGCCGCGACTCAAACAGTTGAAACTGAAACAAGGCAAACACACCCTGACCCTGGCCAATCGCGAAGACGGCGTGCGGGTTGACCAGATCCTGCTTTTCAAGGGCCGCCGTTTCGTGCCCGTAGGCATTGAAAAAATCGGCCCATGAACGCTTCACGCCTGGATTGTGCGCTGGAACGGATCGCGGTATGGGGCACGGCGGTCGCCCTCGTGCTGGGGCCGAGCCAGTGGAGTTTGGAGGTACGGCCCAAAACCTTTCTTTCACCGGTCGATCCGCTGCTCTTCTTCGTTTTCCTGGCCTGGAGCGCGTGGGTCGTCCGCCGGCGGTCATTAGGCGAACTGCCCCGCCCACCGCTGCTGCTGCTATGTTTCTTGGGCTGGACCGGCCTTTCCTTTTTCAAGGCAGCGCATCGATTCACGGCGCTCAAGGACCTAATCCAACTGGGCGAGTATTTTCTGGCCGCCTGGCTGCTTTTTGGCTGGTCCTTACGCAAAGCGAACAGCTTCAAGATGTTGACCATGCTCTGGTTTGTGGCGGCGGCGGCTGTAATCGGCCTGGGTTTATTCCATTATTTCGATACAGCGCGCGCAGCGGTCCAGGTGCGGGCCACCTATGGCAATGCGCGGGTTTTCGGCGGGTTCATGTCCCTGGCGCTGCCGCTCTGCTGCGGTGTTCTGCTGTGGGGGCGGAGCTGGCCCTGGCGCATAGCCGCGGGCGCGCTGTTGCTGACCGGATCCCTCGTGGTCCTGGCCGGCGCAACGTTGCTGGCCCTGGCCCTGGCGTGCCTGGCTCTCACGCTGCTCAAGGGACCGCGCACGTTCATATTTGCCGTGGTCGCGCTGGTGATCCTGGCTGTATTTATCCTGCCCCTGCTGCCGCACGAGAACAGCGGCTTAGTCCTTGAATCGCTTTATCTTTATGACGCGGACAACAACGTGCAAATGCGTTACACCGAATGGCAGGCCTGCCTGGAAATGATCCGCGAACAGCCGTTGCTGGGGGTGGGCATCGGCAACTACCAGGACAACATCAACGGGTATTACGGCATCCTGCCCAATCCCGGCGGCATCAAACTGCCGGACGACACGCAGAACCTGCACCTGGTGCTGGCATCGACGATAGGCATGCCCGGCTATCTATTTTTTGCCGGCCTGCTGCTCCATTGCGCGTTATGCGGCGCCAGGTCCGGCCTGGGGCTGCAACAGGGTTGGCGCAAAGCCCTGCTCCTCGGCAGCGCGGGCAGTCTGACCGCATTCCTGATCAACGCCATCTGGAGCCCGCTGCTGGTGCGCGGCATCGGCATCCCGCTGGTTTTTGTCTGCTGTCTTGCGTTATATGGGCAGGAGGAAGATCCTGGCTGATTTGCACATTTCGGATTGCGGATTTCCAGGATTTCTATCTAATTCAGGGGCTATCGTCGTGGATTAGGGGCAATGCATCCCAT
Source organism: uncultured Verrucomicrobiota bacterium (assembly GCA_964580325.1). Lineage (GTDB taxonomy): Bacteria > Verrucomicrobiota > Kiritimatiellia > CAYTQP01 > CAZOLK01 > CAZOLK01. The sequence goes on from CAZOLK010000163.1 coordinate 11,141, forward strand.
CCAGCTTCGTTGCGAATGCTTCGGAATAGTTGAAATAGTTCTTATATTATTCCAGCGTCTTGATCATCGAGACAAACGCCGCCAGGGTCAGCGCGAGCATCATGAAGGCCGCTACCTGCCAGCCGAAGGCTATATTGCGTTCCGCGCGCTTGATGCGTTCGATCACGATTCCAGCCACGACACCGACAACGAAGCCGCCGCCGTGGGCCACGTTATCCGCGCCCACCAGGAAGCCGAAGATGAAACCATAGAGCGCCCAGTGAAGAAAAAAGTTACGCTGCTGTCGGCCCAGCGTACCGCCGTAGAAATGGCAGTAGGTTATGCCAAAGCCGATCAGGCCGAACAGCGCTCCCGAAGCGCCGGCCACCACCACGGGCGTGCCGGTATAGAACAGCATATCCGCGCCGGCGCCGCCCAGCAATGCCAGAGTATAGAGCAGGAAAAAGCGCGATGTGGCTATTTCTTTTTCCAGCAGCGGCCCGACCTGGGACAGCGCCACCATGTTGAAGATGATGTGTAAAAGCCCAAAATGCAGGTACCCGCAAGTCAGCAGGCGCCACCACTCGCCGCGCAGCACCAGTTTTGGGGCCAGTGCCCCGGTCTTGAGCAAGACCTGATGCGGCAGCCACCATATCTGGGTTTCGTCTGACAGTAAAACAAGCGCCAGGTAACTGAACAAATTGACGCCCAGCAGCACGGTCACGGCCAGCGGCCACGACGGAGTTGCCAGCCCTAGCGCCCGTTGGATGGCCTGCACGCGCCAGTTTTGCGCGCGCACGCCGCATT